>CAZMEA010000517.1:0-1505 GCA_964565135.1 uncultured Woeseiaceae bacterium | reverse complement strand
GCAAGGGCAACAAGGTCAAGGGCAAGAGCATGGCGTCCAATGAGGAAGCCGTGCGAGCTGACCTTCGTCGTCAGGGCGTCGTTCCCAGCCGGATCCGGAAGCAGAGTCAGGGACTCTTTGCGAAGTCTTCGAAGATTACGACCGGCGACATTGCGATCTTCAGTCGTCAGCTGGCGACGATGCTCACAGCCGGTATTCCGCTGGTACAGGCGTTCGAAATTGTTGGCAACGGCCACGAAAACCCGGGCATGCAGAAGCTCATTCTGGCGGTCAAGGCGGACGTCGAAGGCGGTAGTTCGCTGGCCGAAGCGCTTGCCAAGCACCCGCTCTACTTCGATGACCTGTTTGTAAACCTCGTCGAGTCCGGCGAACAGGCCGGTGCGCTCGAGACGCTGCTCGACAAGATTGCGACCTACAAGGAAAAGACCGAGGCGATCAAGAAGAAGATCCGCAAGGCGCTGACGTACCCGGCCGCGGTACTCGTCGTTGCATTGGTCGTCACCTTGATCCTGCTGATTTTCGTGATTCCGGCCTTCGAAGACCTCTTCAAGGGCTTCGGCGCCGACCTGCCGGCATTCACCCGCATGGTCATCGAGCTGTCGGAATTCGTGCGGGACAAGGGATGGTTTCTTGCGATTCTAGCCGGTGGTGCGGTTGGTGCATTTCTGTACTTCAAGAAGCGATCCCGCGCTATGCGTCACTTTCTCGATCGCATGGCGCTGAAAGTGCCGATTATCGGCCCGATCATGCAAAAGGCGGCTATCGCACGTTACGCACGAACACTGTCTACCATGTTCGCGGCCGGTGTACCGCTCGTCGAGGCACTGGAATCTGTGGCAGGCGCTACGGGCAACATCGTCTACGAGGAAGCGGTTTTGCAGATGAAGGACGAGGTCGCCACGGGTCAGAGGCTGCAGCAGTCGATGGAGAACACCGATTTGTTCCCGAACATGGTCATCCAGATGATCGCAGTCGGTGAAGAGTCAGGCTCGCTGGATGAAATGTCGGCCAAGGTTGCCGATTTTTACGAGGAAGACGTCGACAACGCCGTGGACAACCTGAGCAGTCTGCTCGAGCCGATGATCATGGCCATCCTCGGCGTCCTGGTCGGCGGTCTCGTCATCGCCATGTACCTGCCGATCTTCAAGATGGGTTCGGTCATTTAAGTCATCGGCGTTTGCACCCGACTGACGATGTTTCAGCCAGCGGCGCCTTCGGGCGCCGCTGTCGTTTAGGCAACTGATTACCCGGCGACGCGATCGGCGAATCGGCAAGAGTACGAGTCATCATGCAGGCATTGCTTACAGAGTCCGCCGTCACGTTCATTGCGCTCGTGTTTGTGTTCTCGTTGCTCATCGGCAGTTTCCTCAACGTGGTGATTTACCGGTTACCCGTCATGATGTCGAAGGCATGGCGGGCCGAAGCCGAGGAGATACTGGCTGAACCCGCAGAAGACCTGCCGGAGGGCAGGTTCGATTTGGTGCAGCCACGCTCGCGTTGCCGAA
>CAZMEA010000516.1:0-1505 GCA_964565135.1 uncultured Woeseiaceae bacterium | reverse complement strand
AGGATGGTCGCGGCAATGTAGGCGACCGTAACGATACCGGCACTTAGCATGACGACCTCACTTCCTGAACATGTCGAGCATGCGTCGCGTCACTGCGAAGCCGCCGGCGATGTTGATACTGGTGATTAGAACGGTAACTGCCGCGATCCATTTGATGAGACTGTCGGCTGAACTGATCTGGAGTAACGCGCCGATGATAATGATGCTCGAGATCGCGTTCGTGACGCTCATCAGGGGCGTGTGCAGGGCGGGCGTCACGTTCCAGATCACCATGTAGCCGACGAAGCACGCCAGCACGAAGACCGTGAAGTGCGCCATGAACGAAGGTGGCGCAACCGCGCCAAGACCCAGCAGCGCCAGACCGCCGACAATCATCGCAATGATCGGGCCGGCGGCCGACGGGCTTTCTTCCTCCGGCTCGACGACCGGCGGCGGCTCCGCGGGCTTCGCCGCGGGTGCGGCCGACAGCTTCGGAGCAGGTGGCGGCCAGGTCGTTTCGCCGTTGATGCAGACCGTAGCACCGCGAATAACCTCATCGTCCATATCGACGACGATTTCGCCGTCTTTCTCAGGGGTAAGGTCGGTCAGGAGATGGCGCAGGTTCGTCGCGTAAAGCTGGCTCGACTGCGCTGCAAGGCGACTTGGCAGATCCGTGTAACCGATGATAGAGACGCCGTTTTTCACGACCACCTGATCACGCTCGGTCAACTCGCAGTTGCCGCCCTGCTCTGCAGCCAGATCGACGATCACGCTGCCGTCCTTCATTGACTCGACCATCTCGGCCGTAATCAGCTTGGGTGCCGGCTTGCCCGGGATCAGCGCGGTCGTGATGATGATATCGACGTCCCTGGCCTGTTCGGCAAACAGCGCCATTTCCGCCTTGATGAACTCTTCGCTCATCACCTTGGCGTAGCCGCCTTCACCGGAGCCGTCCTCTTCCTCGAAGTCGAGCATCAGGAACTCGGCGTCCATGCTCTCGACCTGTTCCTTCACTTCCGGACGCGTGTCGAACGCGCGCACGATGGCGCCCATACTTTTCGCCGCGCCAATTGCCGCGAGCCCGGCTACGCCGGCGCCGATGACCAGCACCTTTGCCGGCGGTACTTTTCCTGCGGCGGTAATCTGGCCGGTGAAGAATCGCCCGAAATGCTGCGCGGCCTCGACGACGGCGCGATAGCCACCAATGTTGGCCATCGAGGACAATGCGTCCATCTTCTGGGCACGCGAAATCCGGGGCACGCTGTCCATGGCCATCACGGTGGCACCGGTGTTCGTCAGCGTCTCGAGCAACTCGGGATTCTGCGCCGGCCACAGGAAACTGATCAGGGTCTGGCCCGAGCGCACTTGCCGGGTTTCGGCATCGTCAGGCGCACGCACCTTGAGCACGATGTCGGTATCGGACCAGATCTGGCCGGCTGAATCAGCGATGTCGCACCCGGCCTCGCGATAAGCGTCGTCGGAATAGCTGGCGGCAGCGCCCGCACCGGCCTCGACCGTCACCGAGA
>CAZMEA010000515.1:0-1521 GCA_964565135.1 uncultured Woeseiaceae bacterium | reverse complement strand
TTTCCATTGATCCGGCGCGCTGAACGGCGCGATCAAAACCTGAGAGACCGCAAGAATGCAGCAGCTTTCTGGCCTCGACGCCGCGTTCCTGTACATGGAAACCGGCCGGACGCCGATGCATATCGGCAGCCTGTCCATTTACGATCAGAGCACCGCACCGGGCGGACGCGTCACCTTCAAGGAAATTCTGCAGTTTTTCCGGGAGAGGTTGCACAAGGCGCGCGCGTTCCGTCAGCGCGTCGTCACCGTTCCGCTTAGCCTTGATCACCCTTACTGGATCGAGGATCCCGATTTCGATCTCGAGTTCCACGTGCGTCATATTGCATTGCCGGCGCCTGGTGACTGGCGTCAGCTGTGCATCCAGGCGGCACGCTTGCATGCGCGCCCGCTCGATCGACACAAGCCGCTGTGGGAGGCCTACGTTATCGAAGGCCTGGACAATGTCGAAGGCGTACCGAAGGGCAGCTTCGCGCTCGTAACCAAGATTCACCACGCTGCGATTGACGGGGTTTCCGGCGCACAGATCTCCGAAGCGATCCACGACCTTCAGCCGGAAGCACACGTCGACGAGCCGGAAAAGCTTTGGGTGCCGGAGCGACGCCCGACCGGCATCGAGTTGCTGACAAAGACGGCAATCAACACGGTAGGTACGCCGGCGAAATTCGGGCGTCTTCTCTATCGATCGGCCCCGTCACTCGCGAAGGTGGCCGCCGGCGTCGCGACTCGCCAGCTCAAGATTCCCATTCGCGTACCGCGCACTCGATTCAACACCCATGTGTCGCCGCACAGAGTGTTTGACGGGCGGTCCTTCGATCTGAACGAGGTCAAGGCGATCAAGAATTCGCAGAACGGCACGACCGTGAATGATGTGGTAGTGACCGTGTGCGGCGGAGCATTACGCAAATACCTGGAAGCCAAAGCCGAGCTGCCGAGGGATTCGCTGGTCGCCATGGCGCCAATGTCGGTCCGGTCGCAGGACAAGTGGGGCGATGCAGGCAATCTGGTAACGGCAATGAGCCTGCCGGTCAGGAGTGACATTGCGGACCCGCTCGAGCGACTGCTTGCGGTCAACAAGAGCAGCTTCGAGGCAAAGAAACTGACGCATACCATGGGCCCGCGACTGGCGGCGGATGCAGCGGAGTTCTTACCGTCGACCATGTCCGGATTGCTTGCGCGAACGTACGCAAATTCCGGTCTGGCCGATCGTCTGCCGCCGTTGGTCAATACCGTGATCACCAACGTACCCGGGCCGAACATTCCGCTGTACTCGATGGGTTCGCGAATGGTTGCAACCTACGGACTGGGCCCCGTCGTGCACGGCCTTGGTCTGTTTCAGCCGGTGCTCAGCTACAACGGCACTATCACCATCAGCGCCGTCGCGGATCGAGACATGATGCCCGATCCGGCTTTTTACGCGCAGTGCCTGCAGGAGTCGTTTGACGAGCTCAAGTCGGTAACGATCGACAAGGCTGCGCCGGAGCCGGTCAAGAAAGCCCTGCCTCGCAAGTCGACCAAGTCGAC
>CAZMEA010000514.1:0-1523 GCA_964565135.1 uncultured Woeseiaceae bacterium | reverse complement strand
GGTCGGGGCGCTATTTGCCGAGAGCGCGCTGCAGCGAGCGAATCTCTTCTTCAGATTCCGACAGGATAGCGATCATGTCGGCAGCAGAGATGTCGACCTTTCTGCTCGCCGGAACCTCGTCCAGCACGAATTCCGAGTCTGTGTCCGCGCACACGAACTGGTAGAGCAAGTAGGCCAGGATCAGGATATCGGTGTAGTCGACGCCGCCTTCGTGATTCCGTTCGGTGTCCCTGAAGTCGCGAACCGCGTCGGATACGTGCGTGGCGAAGCCCCAATTCTGAATGATGCTGGCGCCAATGCCGGAATCCCACTCGTTCAGAATGTCGTCGAAGTCCTGTTCGTTGCTGAAGACATCGGGGAATTCTTCGGCGCGCACCAGGATGTACATTCGACCGATGCCGTGCATAAGGCCGACGAACATGGCCTCGTTCGGATTCAGTGATGTGAAGCGCTTGGCCAGAACGAAACAGAGTGCGGCGACGTGAGCTGACTGGCGCCACAATCCGGTGAGCCTGGACTTCACGTTCTCGAGCTTCCGGGCGGCTCGCATTTGCTCAACGGCAAAAGACATGGCCGAACTGCGGACAATGACCCGCCCGACACGATTGACGGCCATGTCCAGGTCCGTGATCGCGTCGCCCGACGGACGCATGGCAGCGGAGTTGGCGATGCTCAGAAGCTTTGCCGCCAGGACCGGTTCGGCGCTGATAATTTTCACCAGCTGCTGCGTCGTGCAGTTGTCGTCCTCCAGCGCCTGTCGTACCCGAATGACAATGTCGGGGAAAGACGGCAACTCGATTTGTCCGCCTGACAGGTCGCCGGCGAGATGCTGAACGAATTCAAAGCGGGTGTTTGTTGCGGCAGCAGCGGTTTCCATGAGGCTCTCTATCTCCACGATCGCCGATATCAGGATCTGGTGTTCGCACCTTCTGATAAGGGCCAGTCTCGATGCCTAACGGATCGGCAGACTCATACCGAGTCAGGCCTTCCCGGGCACACTCTCTCTGACAGGTTATCGGCGGATCCGGCGCTGCCTTTAGGCCCGGGCCGACACGTTGGCCATAGCGTGAAACGGATCACCGTTCTGCGCGTGCCCGCGGGCGCGCCGCAGATTCTGTAAAGCGGGCAAGTCCGCCGCCACCGGCAGCGGATCCTTCGCGGACCGAACGTCGGGTGTCGGAAATCAGACAGTCGTCAAGGGGCTGACAGGTCGAAGCGGGGCAGCCGCGTCAGTAATTTGACGCCGGTTTGTTCGGCAGCTCATAAGTTATTGAAATTTATAAATATAAAGTTCTGGCACGCATCTTGCTTTTTAAACGGCAGAGACGTCTGTTCTGGAGTGACGCATTGCAACAAAGCCATTTCGATCCCAGCGCGCTGGAAGCGGCCTTCGCCGAGTTCAATCTTCAGTCCGGCCTGCTCGAGGAGTGCTATCGCTCCCTGCAGGCTCGTATTGAGGAGCTGACGAGGCGCCTTGAGATTGCGCAGACAGAGCGCCACCGCGAGCTGTTGGAAAAAGAACG
>CAZMEA010000513.1:0-1523 GCA_964565135.1 uncultured Woeseiaceae bacterium | reverse complement strand
TGGAAGGACATGCCGCCTTCCGTGATCTTGAAGAGATACAGCGGGTCGTCGCGCAGATACTCGAGCCCGTAGAAGAACACGTATCCCAGGCGGCCGCCGAGGATCACCCCCAGCATGCTGTAGAAAATCAGGTCGTCGACCTGCTCGGGACTTATCACCGACCAGGGCTTGCCGGCTCGCTGCCGCGCGATCAACCACGCGAAGACGAAGCCGATGACGTACATCAGCCCATACCAGCGGATTTTCAGGAATCCGATCGAGATGAGGACCGGATCGATCTCGGGGTAGGTGAACATGGCAGAAGCTTGCAGAATTCGAGGTGCGGAGTCTACCTCGCGCAGCCCTGCGGTATAGTCCTGCGTTTCGCGCAACAGCAGTCTCCCTCGTGACCTCGAATCCCGCCAATCGCCTGGCCGACGAAACCAGCCCGTACCTGCTGCAGCACGCGGACAACCCCGTCGACTGGTTCCCGTGGGGCGACGAAGCGTTCCGTGTCGCCCGGGACACCGGCAGGCCAGTGCTCCTGTCAATTGGATACTCCGCGTGCCACTGGTGCCACGTCATGGCGCATGAGTCCTTCGAGGATGCCGACACCGCGGCACTGATGAACGCGAACTACGTCAACGTCAAAGTGGACCGCGAGGAACGGCCCGATATTGACCGAATCTACCAGACCGCGCATCAGATCCTGACCCAGGCAGGCGGCGGCTGGCCGCTCACGATGTTCCTGGATCCGGAAACGCAGCGGCCGTTTTTCGGCGGCACCTATTTTCCGAAGGAAGCACGCTATGGCATGCCGGCGTTTGCCGAGCTGCTCCAGCGCGTCGCCGATCATTTCCAATCGAATCGGGACGACATCCGAAACCGGGCGGACGAGCTCGTCGGCGTTTTTGAACGGCTCGACCCGCCGTCGCTCGGCAGCGACGAGCGTCTCTCGGCGGTGCCAGTCGACGACGCACGCGAAGCCATCGGCAAAGCCATGGACCGTGAATACGGCGGACTTGGTTCAGCGCCAAAGTTTCCGCATCCAACCAGCCTTGAGAGACTTCTGCGGCACTGGCGAGGTACGGCCAATAGTGCCGAGCCCGACGTGGAGGCCCTGTTCTACGTTTCCCTGACCCTGTCGCGCATGGCCGAGGGTGGAATCTACGACCAGCTGGACGGCGGCTTTTGCCGGTACTCCGTTGATCGCTACTGGCAGATCCCGCACTTCGAGAAGATGTTGTACGACAACGGACCGTTGCTGGCGCTTTACGCACAGCTCCACATCGCAACGGGCGAACCGATGTTCGGTCGCATCGCTCACGAGACGGGTAACTGGGTGTTGAACGCGATGCAGGCGCCGAACGGTGGCTTCATGTCGAGCCTCGACGCAGACTCCGAAGGCGAGGAGGGCCGCTACTACGTCTGGACACCGGACCAGGTCAGATCGCTGCTGGACGCCGACGACTATGACGTAGTGGCCCGCCACTACGGCCTGGATCAGCCGGCAAACTTTGAGGGTCGCTGGCATCTTGCGATTC
>CAZMEA010000512.1:0-1529 GCA_964565135.1 uncultured Woeseiaceae bacterium | reverse complement strand
CCCAGTAGGATAAAGACCGAGCTTTCGTAAAAGATCAGGCCGATCTCCTGGAGGATGAGCCAGAGAATGTCGACGAAAGCGGCCATACCTTATATATCTTGCCTCAGCGTTCGATCGTGAATATCAGGCCAATGCGGACAAAACCGCATCGGCGGTTATCGTCAGCGACGGTTTTGAACCAGCTGCGACGCGAATCTGGTCGGTCGCAGCCAATGCGTAAGACTTCATAAAACGGACTCCCGAAACAAGGGGACAGCTACAAACTGCCGTCCGATCGCGGCGCCACGCGCCGCTAGATCGACTTGTCGACCGTCAGGGAGACGCGCGCGCCCGGAATCGCGTAAGCCCCTCGATTGGCCGGCCGGGTACCAAAGAACCACCCGCAGACACGCTGGTAATCGATTGGGTGCTGACACTGTCGGGGTCGGTGAGCACGTCGCCATCCCGATCGATCTGCAGGCAGGCCTCGCAAACCTCATCGAGCTCGTCAGCCGTGTGATGCCGAATATCGTGGGCAGCCAGGGTCAACTGTGACCACGCCAGCGCAACGAGCATCAGCCACTTCAGGGCTGAGACCTTCGATATTGCCTGGGCGGAAGCGGAGTGCATTCTGGTTATAAGTATAGTGACAGCTCTGCGATTCGTGTCGTTCTTAGCATGAGCAGGAAGCCGCGTGCAACCGTTTCCCCGCGCGGCACGCGGTCAGCGTAACGAGACGAAGACGGGGCGCTGATCGGCGTGCAATCACCGAAATTCAACGAACGCTGGCCTCGTTATGTTGACTGGCCGGGCGAACCTGCGTCGGGTTGGTTCGCTACCAGCGCTCGCACGCGAACACAGGGAAGGACGAGAACGTGAGTTCGGCGAAATTCTTGTCAAACCGTGCCCGCATAAACCTGCCGCTGTGATTCAGAAGGACATGGATCGTCTTGCCTTCCGAATAGTTATCCAGACTGATCAGATAGTAGACCGGCGTGGCAGAGCATTTCGGATAGCCGTCGATCTCATTCCAGGCTTCACCCAGCACTTCTCCCTGGACGGCCTTGCCGTCTTCCACCAGTTGTCGTACCGCGGCTTTCGCGATCGCCACGGCCTGCACCTTTGTCAGCGCGTCCTCGTGGCCGGGGTGGGCGAGCGATGCGGCCGCAGCGAGCAGGCATACGAGCAACGCCGGCATCCTGCCTGGCTGCCGCGATCTGGCTTGCTGAGTGTCGAATCCCCGTCTCAAGTCTTCCACCTGCCCGGCGCGCTGCCGTGGTCGAGATATCGTTAAGAGTAAACCGCGTCGCAACAGTTCACCTGGCGGGCCGGTGACCGTCAGGTGGCCTCAGCGTTGCTACAACCAAGGGTCGATGTTATTCGACGGTCACGGACTTCGCGAGGTTGCGTGGCTGATCCACGTCGGTGCCTTTAAGAACGGCCACGTGGTAGGACAACAGCTGCAGGGGCACGGTGTACACGATAGGCGCGATAAGCCGGTCGGCGTGCGGCATCGTGATGACCTTGATGCCGTCTTCGTCCTCGAGATT
>CAZMEA010000511.1:0-1530 GCA_964565135.1 uncultured Woeseiaceae bacterium | reverse complement strand
CCGAGCGGCCGGATCTCGCCCTCCTGCAGGACGCGCAATAACTTGACCTGGAAGGCGGGCGAGATCTCGCCAATCTCATCCAGGAACACAGTCCCGCCGTCCGCGCGTTCGAACAGGCCGGTCCGGTCCTCGATGGCGCCGGTGAATGCCCCTTTCTTGTAGCCGAACAGCTCGCTTTCCAGCAGCTCGTCCGGCAACGCACCGCAGTTCTCGACGACGAACGGTTGTTCCCACCGCAGGCTGTTGTAATGCAGGGCTCGAGCGGCAAGCTCCTTACCCGTTCCGGACTCGCCTGCCAACAACACCGATATGTCGTAGGGAGCGACCTGACGAATCTTGTCGCAGACGTCATTCATGGCGCTGTCTGGCGAACGAACGATGCCATCGTCGTCGCCATACGCCTTGCGCAGGGTCTGCCGCTTCTTCGCCATGGCTTCTTCCAGCTTCCGTGGCGAGAGCTTCAGTTCAATCGACAGCAACTCGTTCTGGCGGTTGAGCTTGAACAGCTCTGCCGCATTCCGCAGCGTCAGGGCCAGCTGCTCCGGGTGCCACGGCTTCGTGATGTACTGGTAGATGCCGGCCTCGTTGACGGCATCGATGATGTCGTCCGAATCCGTGTAGCCGGAGATGATCATGCGGACTACGTCCGGCCACTGCTCTCGAACTTTCTTCAGGAATTCGACGCCGGTGACGTCCGGCATGCGCTGGTCGCAAAGAATGATCTGCACCCACTCGGTTTCGAGGATGCGTTCGGCTTCCTCGACGGTTGCGGCGGTCTTGACGTCGAAGTCGTCAATCAGAATGCGCTGCAGTGTCTCGAGACTGCGCACTTCGTCGTCGACGATAAGTACGGTAGGCAGACTGCTCATGATACGTCTCTCATGCGGTTGGCGGCGCCCTGGCGCCGGTGAGTTGCAATCGTTAAGGGTGTTCGCGACTTCGCTACCTTGTAGACGAAGTTGTAGCGGGCGACGTGATAGCTCGGATCGAAGCCGTAGAAGTTCAGGCGCATGCGCTCCAGTTCAGCTTGTCGGTAATCCGCAAGCGGACGTATTCGCTCGTCCGCCGCACGTTGCTTCGCCTTGCTTGCAAGCAGGTTTGGTAAATCCGCCGCGGTCGCCAGCGCCGACGCCGCATCGTGCAGCGCGGCATCGAATTCGGGACGGTTGCCGGCAAGCACCTGATCGATGAGTCCCAGCTCCCGGGCTTCGCTGACGCCGACCGGCAGCCGGGCCTGGGTTACGGCTTGTGCCCGGGCTTCACCGCAGGCGCGCGGCAGCAGATAGGTCCAGTACTCGGAGCCGTAGAGGTTGCCCATGTCCTTGTAGTGTGGATTCAGGATGACGCCGTCGTGCGCCCATACCCTGTCCGCGGCGCGGGCGAGGAAAACGCCTCCCGCGCCGGCGTTGCCGCGCAGCGCCGAAACGGTCAGGTGACTGGTGGTACTGATGATCGCCGCCGCGAGGTCGTCGATCGCATTGATGTTTCGCCAGGACTCATCCGCTGCGCTGTCGGCGGCCTCGATCTGGT
>CAZMEA010000510.1:0-1537 GCA_964565135.1 uncultured Woeseiaceae bacterium | reverse complement strand
TCCATGAGCAGCTCGGAAGCCAGCATGCGCTCATCACTGGGTTACACATCGAGCTCACCCGACCCGTCGCAAACCTGCGAGGCCTGCGCCTACTTCAAAGCGGGTTCCGGAGGCTGTGGCGGCTGTGACCTGTTGGGCGGTTCGCAGGTCGAGGCCGGAGGCCGGTGTAACTCCTGGAGCGCGGCCGGCGACTGACGTTCTTTCGTTTGCACCGCCTGCCTGGTGCAGAACAGCTGTGTTCGGTAGAAGCGGCGTACCGCCGCGCGACTCGTTATTCGGGGGGAATAATGACAAGAAAAACAGGTGAAACAAGAGGTCATGGATCGTCTTCGGCAACGGCTGTTCGAAGATTTGCCGCGTCCGCCGCGAAGCTTTCCTCAACCTTCGCCCTGCTTTTCTCTCTGAACGCCTTTGCCGCCGACGAAGCCCAGATCGAGCGGGGCAAATACCTGGCGACAGCGGCGAACTGTCTGACCTGCCATACCCGGGCTCGCGGCGACGCCTACGCCGGTGGCCTGGCATTCAACACGGATTTCGGGACGATTTACTCCACGAACATTACGCCGGATGCCGCAACGGGCATTGGCAACTGGTCGGAGGAAGACTTCGAGCGCGCGCTGCGACAGGGCGAGCGGCCGGACGGGAAACACTATTACCCGGCTTTCCCCTACACGGCGTTCACCGGCATGAGCGACGACGACGTCGCCGACCTGTACGCCTATTTCATGAGCATCCCCGCCGTGAGCGCGACGCCACCGGAGAACGATCTCGGGTTCCCCTACAGCCAGCGCTGGCTGCTGGGCATGTGGAAGTGGCGACACTTCGACGAGGAACGATTCGTGCCCGACGATGCGAAATCAGCGGAATGGAATCGCGGCGCCTATCTGGTAGAGAACGTCGCCCACTGCAGTGCCTGTCATTCGCCAAGAACCACGCTGGGCGCGGAGGACAAGGACCTCGCCTACACCGGTGGCATGTACAGGGATCGCGTGAGCTCAGGGGACTCCCGTATCGTCGCCTGGTCAGCGCCGAACCTGACGCCGGCCAGCAAGGGACTCGAGGCCTGGACCGAAGACGATCTGAGTGACTACCTGAAGCACGGCTACACCGAGCGGGCCGGCGTTTTCGGCCCGATGAACAAGGTCATCATGAACAGCACGCGGCACCTGGAAGAAGCGGACACGCGCGCCATGGCCGTCTATCTGCTGAATCTTCCCGCGCAGGAGCGCGGCGACGGATCCAATGCCGACGCTGAGACTCTCCGCGTCGGCGAGCTTCAGTACGATATCCACTGCGGCACCTGCCACCTGCCGACGGGCCTTGGCTCGAGAGATACCGGCCCACCGCTCGTTGGCAGCCCGATTACCCTCGCAGCCGAACCGGAAGCGCTGATCAACATGACGCTCTACGGCGCGGAGTATCCATCGACCAGCCCGTCAGACGTCTGGGACGAATCGCGTCACTGGGATCGAATGGAGGCCTTCGGCCAGAAGCTCAGCGATGAGCGGGCGGCGGCGCTGTTGACGTACATCCGCAG
>CAZMEA010000509.1:0-1538 GCA_964565135.1 uncultured Woeseiaceae bacterium | reverse complement strand
AGGCCGAACCAGAACAAGCTGATCAAGAAGCTGGACACGTCTACATCCTTAAAGTCGATCCAGAGAAAACCACTCGCGCCGCACCTGCGGCGGGAGGCGATACTGACAACCGGACGTTGCCCTTGCTACGAACGAAGTCTCGTTCCGCGTCCGGCTGACTAAAGCAGGTGTTCGATGGCAGCGCGCTCCTCACGCAGCTCCGCATCCGTTGCATCCATGCGCTCACGGCTGAATTCACTGACTTCCAGGCCCTGAACAATCTCGTAGTTGCCGTCGCTGCAGCGGACCGGGTACGAGTAGATGACGCCCGCGTCGATTCCGTAGCTGCCATCCGCCGGGATACCCATGCTCACCCAGTCGTCGCCGTCCGTGCCCAGTGCCCAATCACGCATATGGTCAATGGCGGCGGAGGCCGCAGACGCAGCGGAGGAGGCGCCACGTGCCTTGATAATGGCAGCACCGCGTTGCTGCACCGTCGGAATGAAGTCGTCGGCGAGCCAGTTGTCCTCAACCAGGCCGGTGGCTGCTTCGCCCGCCACCGTTGCGTTGCTGATGTCCGGGTACTGGGTCGCTGAGTGGTTGCCCCAGATTGTCATGCGGTTGATGTCACTGACGTGTTTACCGGTTTTGGCAGCCAGCTGTGCCATCGCGCGATTGTGATCCAACCGGGTCATTGCCGTGAAATTGGCTGCCGGTATGTTCGGCGCGTTTGCGCTGGCGATCAGCGCGTTCGTGTTTGCCGGGTTGCCGACAACCAACACCTTTATAACGGGGTTTGCGTGGTCGTTGATAGCCTTGCCCTGGACAGAGAATATGGCCGCGTTCGCCTCGAGGAGATCCTTACGCTCCATCCCGGGGCCGCGTGGTCGTGCGCCAACCAGCAGGGCGTAGTCGGCGTCCTTGAAGGCGACGTTCGGGTCGTCGGTGCCGACGACACCCGCGAGGGTCGGAAACGCACAGTCGTCCAGCTCCATGATCACACCGTTCAACGCATCCAGCGCCGGCGGAATCTCCAGAAGCTGAAGGATGACCGGCTGATCGGACCCCAGCATCTGTCCCGATGCGATACGAAATGCGAGTTGGTAGCCGATCTGACCGGCGCCGCCGGTGATCGTGACGCGAACGGGGTCTTTCATAGTCTGTTCCTGCGGTCCTTTGAGCCCTCGAAAGAGCCGGCAATATACCACTCATCCCGTGCCGAGTCGGTCGTGGATGACGCGTAAAACAGGGATTCTGGCTACCGCATCTGGGGTAGTCCGAGGTGTTATACCCGGACCCGAACACCGACGCGATTTTTCGCTCTGTAACACCCTCCGGATCGCCGGATTCGTCGATATTCGAGCCGGACAGGGAAAATTTGCGAAAGGATAGGCGACACGTAATCCATTGTTTTTATGAAGGAATAAGTTTCACGGCTGGCCATCTTGCGCGAAGATCGGGCCTGTTTCGCAAATTTTCAGGCTTGGGTGTTGCATTGTCGGTATTTGGTGTTATAGTTGACTACAACACCACTTCAGTAAACCAACTGTTTCGCCCGA
>CAZMEA010000508.1:0-1549 GCA_964565135.1 uncultured Woeseiaceae bacterium | reverse complement strand
ATGCAGGGGTAAGGCCGTGGATTTCGCTACCTATAAGAGAGACGTCTGGGGCCGGGAAGTCATCCTCGGCGCGTCATGGGACCTGCTCTGGGTCGTCGTTGTTCTCGCCTTCATATTCATCGCCGTGCACGCCGTCGTCATGGCCGCACGCAAGCGAGAAGAACGCCCGTCGAGCGAAGGCACACAGGTGCCACGCCACGCAGGAATCGATCGTGCGTTTCACTGGATCATGGCGATTTCCGTGTTTGTCCTGATGATCACCGGCGTACTGCCGATCATCGGTATCGAGTTCGCCTGGCTGACCATTCACTGGATCGCCGGTCTGGTACTGACCGCCGTTGTCGCCTTTCACATCCTGCGTTCGTTCACACAGGACTTCCTGTCCATATGGATTACGCCCAAAGACCTGGGTGAGCTGACCGACAGCGTTAAGCCGGGCAAGTACTCGCTCGCGCAAAAGAGCATGCATCTCGCGGTGACCGTGCTTACCCTGCTGGTCATCGGCAGCGGCATCGTCATGTTCACGATGATCGACACACCGTGGTGGGAGCGGACGAACTCCATTCCGGAATCGACCCTGGGCTGGGTATTCCTTATCCACGGCCTGTCGACGCTGGCATTAATCGGCGTCGTCTCGTTGCACGTATACTTCAGCCTGCGACCGGAGAAGCTCTTCTATACACGCTCGATGGTGAAAGGCTGGATCTCGGAGCACGAGCTGCGAGCCAACCATGATCCGGAACAGTGGTCGCCGAAAGAATCGGCCTGAAGACCTAACCGCCACCACACGTTGGCGCGCCCGAGATACGAGCCTAGCGCGCGGAGAATCTGTTGGACGAGCATATCGACACGATCGAAGCCGGTTACGAATACCTGCTGGCCTACGCTGCTCAGGGCAAGGACACGGATACCACTGACGCTGGTGCGAAATCGGAAGTGCGCCAGACGCTCGAAGGTATGGCGAGCGCCGCCCAATCAATCCGCGAAGCGATGGCGAGCTCCGAGGTTCCCTTTCACAAGGTGGTTGTCGATGATGCCGTCAAAACGGAAGCCGCCATCGCACTGGTCCTGGCACAGGCCGGCATCAGCTCAGAGATGGTCGACAACCTGAACGCGTCGATCCACGTCAGGGCGCTCCTGACCGATCTGTTCCTCGTCAGCGAAGCAGCCACCCGAAACTAACGCATTACTCACAGCGAGGATAGCTACATGAAAAAAATCACCTTGATTGGTCTCGCTCTGCTTGCCAGCTCGATTGCCTGCGCCGATGTCACGCGCCATCCGCTGCCGGGCGGCTCTACGTTCCCGATTGCGCAGGCCGTTGAAGTCTCCGCGGGCACGACCCTGGTGTATCACAGCGGCACGTTGCCGGGCCCCGCAAACCCGGACGCCGAACAGGGCAGCCGTGAGTACTGGGGTGACACTGAGGCTCAGGCGAATAGCGTCTTCGAACGTATGGAAGCGTCTCTCGAGAACCTCGGCCTGGGATTCGGCGACGTCGTCAAGATGACGGTGTTCCTGGTCGGTGACCCCGAGATGGGCGGACGCA
>CAZMEA010000507.1:0-1563 GCA_964565135.1 uncultured Woeseiaceae bacterium | reverse complement strand
CGACGCCCGGGTATCGCTTCGACGTTCAGGCGGCGCCTGCGCCGGCAGCGCCCGCAGCACCGGTGGTCGTCGATTCCGAAGCGGACGCCTTCATCACGACCGTGGTCGAGGAGGAACCCGTCGTCATGTTCGCGCTGGAGTGGTGTGAATTCTGCTGGAGTGTCCGCAAGTTGTTCGATGCGCTTGGCGTGAAGTACAAGAGCGTCGACATCGATTCGGTTGCGTATCAGGACGGCGGTCGGGGTGTAAAGATCCGGCAGGCTCTCGGCGAGCGTGTTGGCGCACCGACGATGCCGCAGATATTCATCGGCGGCGAACACATCGGCGGCTGTACCGACGTTATCGATGCGTACGAGGACGGGTCGCTAAAGACGCGTTTCGACAGGGCCGGTGTGGCTCATGAGGACGTCAAACTGGACGCGTGGTCTTTGTTGCCGCAGTGGCTGCATCCGAGGCGGTCGGCGTAGCCTATGACCTGAAGTCGGTCAGAAGATCAGCCAGTCCGGAAATCCGTTTGGTAGTCGCTGCTGTACGGCAAGCTGCAGGTAAGAGGGGTGGAACAGGAGTCCCATGACCTGATCGCAAAAGGCAACGATCAACACCCACGCAGCTATCACGTACGCTGCGGCTGTCGTCGCCGAGTACTTGCCCCAGCGTAAGAGATAGGCCGCGACAAAAACCGGTATAGCGATCTTCTGCCCGACGAGGAGCGTCAGGACAGTGAGCCCGGGAATGTAGCCGAAGAACGGCAGCGCCGAGGCAAGCCAGGCATCTTTGCCGGCCTGCTGCAGGGGTTCCAACCAGCCGCCGAGAGTCTTCCGTGCATGGACGGCTCTGGCGGCGTCCCTGATCACGACAGCCAGGGCGAGCAGCGCGCCACTTGTCGCGATGAGAAGCGGGAACACGTCGTGTCATTCACAGAGCGGACCCTTCGAGTCAGTCTGTCTTCCTCAGGTCGATGTTTGGTCCGAGCGGTACTATCCTCGCCTGCGCCAGCAGTTTGTCGCTCGCGTAGTAGTGCGCTTTCGTCGACCACACGTCGAACGTATCTGCGATTCCTGGCATCTGGTAGAGGTGCCGGACAAGTCGCCAGAGATTCGGATAATCCGCGATTCGGCGTTCATTGCAGCGGAAGGCACCGTAATAGACGTAGTCGAATCGAATCAGGGTTGTGAACAGGCGCCAGTCTGCCTCCGTCAGCGTATCGCCAACCAGATAGTCCTTGCCCTCGAGTCGTTCGTCGAGTTCGTCCAGCGCGGCGAATAGCTTTCGATAGGCCTCGTCGTAGGCCTCTTGCGACGTGGCGAAGCCGACGCGGTACACGCCGTTATTCACCGCGCCATAAACGAGCTCATTGACCTCGTCGATCTCGTCTCGCAGGTGCTCTGGATAGTAGTCGCCCGGCAACGCGCCAATATCGTCGAATGCGCTGTTGAACATGCGAATGATTTCACTCGACTCGTTGGAGACGATGGTTTTCTTTTCCTTGTCCCACAGTGTCGGCACGGTGACCTGGCCCGTGTAGTTCGGATCTGACTTCAGGTAGACCTCGTACAGATACTT
>CAZMEA010000506.1:0-1568 GCA_964565135.1 uncultured Woeseiaceae bacterium | reverse complement strand
CCGGATCTTGCGACGATTCCCAGTATTGCGCTGAAGACGGTTGAAGTACTGAGGGACGGCGCATCCGCGATGTACGGTTCCGATGCCATTGCCGGCGTCTTCAACTTCAACCTTCGTGACGACGCGGAAGGCGGCGAGGTGCGCCTGCAGACCGGCCAGTACACTGAAGGCAATGAGAGTGGATACCTTTTGTCGCTGAACAAGGGCCTGAGCCTGGGAGAGAGAGGATTCATCAACATCAGTGCGGAGCTGTCGAGTAGCGAACAAACGAGTCGTGGGACTTTCTATACGTTAGGCGGTTTTTCAACTGTTGAGACCGCGCAGACCTCCGGTTTTTTCGATCACGACTTGAACCCAGCGACGCCGGACCAGCAGCGCTTCGGTCCGGACGCATTTACCGAGGTTTACGACCCGCAGTCCGGCGAATTCGTCACGCTTGCTGTCGGCGGCGATGAAAGAAGCCATCCGGGGGCTGCCGGAAACCAGTCCTGCCTACGTTCATCTGTTCGGTCCAATGCTGGCCGATTTCGACTCACCGGAGCAAATCCTCTCCCTCCTGCAGCGTGTCTATGAAAATGAAGAACTGATATGGCCAAGGAAGCTGCATGACATTGCCATGGCAGCGGCATACTTCGGCCACCCCCGATTCTCGCTGCAGGTGAAAAAAGTCGATATCCAGACCAACCCGAGCCGAATCGTCGCAATCTGGTACCCGGTTATGTCCGAAGTCCGACAATTAACCGAGTTCAACGAGTTCGTTATCGAGCTGAACATGGTGGAGTACTGGAAGAACTACACCTGGCCCGATGTCTGCAGGCCGCTGGATGATGAGAACTTCACGTGCAGCTAAGTGGCAAAGCCTGAAATTCCACGACCATCAACCCCAGCGCGATACTGGCCCGACCGATGCATAACCATGATTCCTTCCGCTGGATCACTGCGTGAAGATTGAATCCCACGTCAAGATCGCCGCCGACGGCCAAAACGCGGTCGACGTGCTTCACCGCGAAGCAGACCTGCCAAGACAGCGCATCAAGTCTGCGATGACGAAGGGTGCCGTTTGGGTCACCCGAGGGCGAAAGACGCAGCGTATCCGACGTGCCAAACGTGCCCTCAGGTCGGGCGACGAACTGCACCTGTACTACGACGATGAGATCCTCGCCGAA
The DNA here is from genome assembly GCA_964565135.1 of uncultured Woeseiaceae bacterium. Classification (GTDB taxonomy): domain Bacteria; phylum Pseudomonadota; class Gammaproteobacteria; order Steroidobacterales; family Woeseiaceae; genus JBFGFX01. The sequence goes on along the minus strand of CAZMEA010000506.1, from coordinate 402 downwards.
GAACCGACACCGCCCGGCCTCGTAGCCGACGTTGGAAGCTACTCCGTATGGGACAAGTCGCCGGGTCTGCGGTCGCAGGGCTCCAGGTGGGGCGACCACTGCACGGTTGTACGCTGGGCCGAACAGCATCTGACGCCGGAGCGATCGGCGTTCACGGTCCATCGCCTGGATCGGGCGGCCAGCGGACTGATCCTCGTTGCGCATTCAAAGAAGATTGCTGCAGCATTGTCGAGCATCTTTCGATCGCGCAAAGTGGAGAAGCGCTACGCGGTCACCGTCCATGGCGATCTTGGTGAGCATCCTGACCCGCTTCGCGTCGAAACCGCGATCGACGGTAAATCGGCCGCCAGCGAAGTCGCTCTTCTCGGCGTCACCCGTGACCGGCGATACTCCCAACTCGAA
>CAZMEA010000505.1:0-1570 GCA_964565135.1 uncultured Woeseiaceae bacterium | reverse complement strand
GTTGATGAATTTCAGTCGGCCATCAACCGTGCGGGCTTCCAGCTTGCGAGCACGCAGTTCGAAATCAACTGTATTTGCGACAGCTGCGCATCGGATTCGTCCTGAACCTGGTCTTGTATTCTGCGCCAACCTGGCGGGTATCGAACTTTTGAGCCCCTAGTCGCCCGGAAAGACGAATTGGACAGACGATAACGGCGATGCATCGTTTTCGATGCAAGCACTTTATCGGCTAGTCATTACCGAGGTGTTTGTCGAAGAACCTGACGATCACCTGGTGCACTTCGTCGGACTCGGGCAGGCGTGGATTGAACGCAAACGTCGCGTGCCCGAGGCCCTCCCAGATATGCAGATCTGCTTCGACGCCGAGGTTTGTCAGTTGACGGTGCGTGGCCAGTACGTCGCTAAGGAGGAAATCTCTGGTGCCGCTGATCAGCAACGATGGCGGGAAACGAGCCATGACGTCGTCATGGTCAGCTGGTGCGACGGTGGGGTCATCGGCATCCACCCCCAGGAAGTAGGGCATGACCTGGGTATCGATCAACTTGTCCGCAGGTCTTGGATTACCCGTCATCGCCGATGAGAAGTAGGCGCTTTCGCCGTTGCTGGCTTTGAAGGCGCCGGGCCTGTCATCCATCGTGACCGGGGCGCCGGCACAGAACATGCCCACCGCGGCCGGCAGCGGCAGACCTTCAGTAATAATCCTGGCGACGAGTTGCGCAGTCAGCATCGCACCCGCCGAGCAGCCGTAAACGCCAATGTTTGCTGGCTCGTACGTCTTCAGCATCTCTTCGTAGACAGCAAGCACATCGTCCACGGCACTGGGGTGACGGTACTCGGGCGCCTGCCGGTAGTCCGGGCTAATGACTTTGATCTCACCGATATCGGCCACCTGTATCGATTCGGTGTGGCTGAATGACCGCGCTCCCGCCGTGAACCCGCCACCGTGGATACTGATCAACAGCCGGTCCTTGTTACGTTCGCTGACGCCCTCCTTCGGAACGAAGATCTCGGTATAGACGCCCGCAATGTTCTCTGACGAAATCTCGACCGGATGCTTCTTCAGCGTGTCTTTATAGATATTGGTTTCGAAGTACCGCGTCGATACGCAATCCCTGATTTCCCTTGCCCTGACCAGGTCACCGTCGACCGCAGACAGGTCTCCGCAGTCGTTCGCGAAGGTAATCAACTCCCGAAGATAAACATCGCGAAAGTACTTCATCGCGCTGCGAGACTCGTCGCTGAGAAACGCCGACTCGGGCAGATCGTATGCGGAAACCCGCACGACGCCGTCGCGCTCATTCTCCGTCTCATCAGCGGACGCAGGCCCGGGCAGCGTCGATGCGATCGCCGTCGCCAGCGAGATACCCAGGACGCGGATTCCAGATGCGCGCATGTCGCTCCCCCTTTACGCCATCGCACTCAGCTGAGCGTGAATTACGTCATGCGGGCTTCGTGCGGCGCCTGGTTCATATAGGCTCGCACCCGTCGAACACGCCCGCGGTTTATCACGGCAATTTTCACCCCAATCAACCGGCGTTCTCCAGGATCAGGTGCCCAACCGCCGTGTTCG
>CAZMEA010000504.1:0-1590 GCA_964565135.1 uncultured Woeseiaceae bacterium | reverse complement strand
CTGGTACGACTGGATCAGAGCCGCGCGGCAGTTCGCACGGATAGGAGCTTAAGTATGTGTCTCGCCGTTCCAGGCAAGGTCGTATCTATCGATGCCGACACCGACATGGCGACGATCGCGCTTGGCGAAGTCCGTAAGGATGTATCGCTCGCGCTGGTCGACAACGTGCAGATTGATGATTACGTGCTCATCCACGTTGGCTACGCCCTGAACAAGATCAGCACCGAGGAAGCCGAGCGCACGCTCGCGCTGTTCGCCGAAGCAGGTCTCGCCGAGAGCGGGGAGGCGCTGGCATGAGGTTCGTCAACGAGTTTCGCCAGCGGGACCTGGCAAAAACGCTGTCTGCAGCGATCGCGCGCGAAGCCGATACCGGCCGCGACTACAACCTGATGGAGTTCTGCGGCGGCCACACGCACGCGATCTTCCGCTACGGCGTTCAGGACCTGATGCCGGCAAACGTTCGGTTCGTGCACGGGCCGGGCTGCCCTGTTTGTGTGCTGCCGATCGGTCGTATCGACAACGCCATACACCTGGCGCTCGAGCACGACACGATTCTGTGCATCTATGGCGACCTGCTGCGGGTTCCGGCCAGCAAGCGGCAAAGCCTGATGAAGATCAAGGCATCCGGCGCCGACGTCCGCATGGTGTACTCGACGCAGGACGCACTTCGCATTGCCCGTGAAACGCCGGATCGCGAAGTGGTTTTCTTTGCCATCGGCTTCGAAACGACGACGCCCGCGACGGCGGTTGCCATCAGGCAGGCAGCAGCGGAACGCCTGGAGAACTTCAGCGTCTTCTGCAACCACGTCCTGACGCCGGCCGCGATCCAGAACATCCTGGAGTCACCCGAGGTGCGCGACATCGGCTCGGTGTCGATAGACGGCTTCTTCGGGCCGTCGCACGTCAGCTCCATCATCGGCAGCCGCCCGTACGAGTTCTTCGCCGAAGAGTTCCAGCGCCCGGTCGTCATTGCCGGTTTCGAACCGCTCGACGTCATGCAATCCGCTCTGATGCTGATCCGTCAGCTGAACGAAGGTCGTCACGAAGTCGAAAACGAGTACACGCGCGTCGTCACGCGGGACGGCAACGTGAAAGCCCAGGCGCTGGTCGCGGAAATTTTCGAGCTGCGACGCAGTTTCGAATGGCGCGGTCTCGGCCAGGTTCCCTACAGCGCCCTGCAGATAAAGGCTGACTTTGCACAGCACGACGCCGAGGCACGTTTCGAGATACCCGAGGTTCATGCCACCGACGTCAAGGGCTGCGAGTGTCCGTCGATCCTCCGCGGCGCCAAGCGACCCACCGACTGCAAACTCTTTGGCACGGTCTGCACGCCGGACAACCCGATGGGCTCCTGCATGGTCTCGTCTGAGGGTGCGTGCGCCGCGTACTGGAGCTACGGGCGATTCCGCGAGAACGAAGCGGCCACCAAGGAGGCAGCGGCATGAATGCAGTACCAAAACGCTTTCCAGTACGGCTAAAGACCCGTGGCACCAACGTCGACATGAGCCACGGCGCCGGCGGTCGCGCCATGGCGCAGCTGATCGAGGAAGTGTTCCTCAAGCATCTCGACAATCCGCTGCTCCGCCAGGG
>CAZMEA010000503.1:0-1599 GCA_964565135.1 uncultured Woeseiaceae bacterium | reverse complement strand
AAGCAGGCGCAGGCTGCGCTCGTAAAATCCCGCGCCGCTCTCGGTCAGCGACAGGCGCCGTGTCGTGCGTCGCAACAGCTGGACGCCGAGGCGTTCCTCAAGCGCAGAAACGCGGCGACTGACGACGGACTTCGCGACGTCCAGGCGGTCAGCGGCGGCCGTAAAGCTGCCCGCTTCCACAACGGCAACGAACGTCGCCATGTCGTCAAACCGATCCATATTGTTGCGAATTATAGAACAATTATTTCCATAAGACGCTGTTTATTGCCTCTGAAGGAACCCCCACAATCTCGTCCGAGCCGTAAGGACACGCCCCGAACAGGAGACAGACATGGCAACCCGAGGCACCACACTGAACGTACTGAAGATCGATTCGAGCGGACGCCGCGATGGCTCAGCCAGCCGGGTCTTGACCGCGGACATCGTGCAGGCGCTGGAAAGCCGCCACGGCAGCATCGACGTTGTCGAACGGGACCTGGCCGCCGGTATGCCATTCGTCGACGCCAACTGGATCGAGGCCAACTTTACGCCCGACGAGTCGCGCACGGCAGCGCACCGCGAAACGCTCGCGGAATCGGACGCGCTGGTGGCGGAACTCAAAGCGGCCGACGTGCTGGTGATCGGCGCACCGATCTACAACTTCGGCGTGCCGGCGGTGCTGAAGGCATGGATCGACATGATCGCGAGGGCTCAGCTGACGTTCCGCTACACCGAAAACGGACCTGTCGGTCTACTTGAGGGCAAGAAGGCATTCATCGTCGTCGCCTCCGGTGGTGTCTCCGTAGACAGCCCGGTCGATTTCGCCACGCCGTATTTGCGTCAGGCGCTCAAGTTCGTCGGCATTAGCGACGTCGAGGTGATTCCTGCGAAGGCCATCGACGCGACCGATGCCGCTCAGCTCGATGCACCGCGCATGCAGATCGCAGACCTGATTCACACGGCACCCGGCGGCAACGCTGCGGCGGCCTGATTTCAATCCATCCGACACAAACTACGACACGACAGAAAAGGACGAATGACATGAACAACGACACACAGGCAATCGGCGCACTGGTACTGCGCGTATCCATCGGCATCGTGATGATCGCTCACGGCCTTCTGAAGGTACTGGTCTTCACCCTGCCGGGCACGGCGCAGTTCTTCGACTCGGTGGGCTTTCCGGGCTGGAGCGCCTACCCGGTGACCTTCATCGAAATCGCCGGTGGTGTGCTGCTCATCAGCGGCGTCGCAACCCGCTGGGTATCGCTCGCACTGATTCCGGTGCTGCTGGGCGCCACGTCGGTGCACTTCGGCGCAGGCTGGGTGTTTTCGAACGCCAACGGCGGCTGGGAGTACCCGGCGTTTCTGACGGCCGCGCTGATTGTGCAGGCACTGCTTGGTCCCGGCGCGCTCGCATTGCGGCTGCCGCAGGCTCGTGAGCCCGCAACCGCGTAACCTGAATCAACCAACCTAACGATCACACAAGGAGACAGGAGGACTCGACATGATCCAGATCAGAAAGGCAAACGAACGCGGCAAGGTGAACATGGGCTGGCTCGACAGCAAGCACACATTCTCCTTCGGCCACTACTTCGATCCGGATCACATGGGCTTCGGCAA
>CAZMEA010000502.1:0-1603 GCA_964565135.1 uncultured Woeseiaceae bacterium | reverse complement strand
CAGGCCTGATGAGTAACTACAAACATATCGGCAAGGATTTCACGCCGCCGGACATTCTCGGCAAGGTCACCGGCAAGGCGAAGTATGCTGAAGACTTCAGTGCTGACGGCATGGTGTTCGCGCGGGTGTACACGAGCCCGATGGCGCACGGTCGCGTGACCAATATCGACACCTCGGCCATCGACGGAATGGACGGCGTCATCGGCATCCTGACCGCCGATGACGTGCCTGCAGTCGAGGCACCGAACGCAGCAATTCTTACGAACACGCCCGCCTTCATTGGCGACCCGATACTCGCAATCGCCGCGGTGGATGAGCTCACCGCTGAAGAAGCGCTGTCCCGTGTCCGGGTCGATATCGAACCCCTGCCCTTCGCGGTGGACCCGCTCGATGCACTCGTCGAAGGCGGACCGAACGCTCGCGAAGAAGGCAACGTCTACGTGCGATCGCGCGAGGGCTCGGGCTTCCGAACGATCAAGTGGACGCAGGCGCAGGTCGATGAATTCCGGGCGGGCAAGGAGCCGACCGGCGAGTTCACCAACGAATGGTCGTACGGCGATCTCGAACAGGGTTTCGCAGACGCCGAACTGGTGCTCGAACAGCCGTTCGTCACCACCGGCTATGCGCACATGAGTATGGAACCGCGCACCGCGATGGCGTACTGGCAGAACGAAAAGTGCTACGTCTACGGCTCGGCACAAAGCCAGAGTTTCTGGCTGCCCGGCCTGGCGTCTTTGCTCGGCGTCGAAACCAAAGATGTCGTTCTCATCAGCGAGAACACCGGCGGCGGGTTTGGCTCGAAGATCGGCGCCTACCCGATGGCGGCGCTGCCGGGCTACTTCTCGAAGAAGCTCGGCCGGCCAGTGCAGCTGCGCATTACGCGCGAGCAGGAGTACTACATCGGTTCAGCACGCGTCGGCTTTCAGGGCTGGATCAAGATGGGCTTCGCAGCGAACGGTCGCGTCACGGCCGCGGACGTCTTCATCGTCGAAGACATCGGCGCGAACGCGTCGGGTGGCGACGCGTCATCGGCAGGCGGCGCGATCTCGATGGTTTACGACCCCGAAGCGATGCGCTTCCGTGGTCTACCGGTGTTGACGAACACGACCCCGCGCGGCGCGCAGCGCGGTCCCGGTCAAAACCAGATTGCCGCCATCATGGCACCGCTGATGGACAAGGCAGCGGCGGAGCTCGGCATCGACCGCGTCGACATCCGCCTCGCCAATGCGGCGGACAGTGATCGACTGGTTTATGCGGATCAGGGCCCGATCACCAGCGCCTATATGAATGAAGCCATCACCAAGGGCGCCGACATGTTCGACTGGGAGAGCAAGAAGACGGCGACCCGGCGCACGGGCAACAAGGTAAAGGGCTTCGGCATCGGTCAGGGTTACCACTCAGCCGGCACCAGCGGTTTCGACGGACTGATACGAATCACGCCGGACGGCAAAGTGCACCTGCACACCGGCGTCGGCAACCTGGGCACCTACTCCTACGCATCGACCATGCGCGCCGCGGCAGAAGTGCTGAAGTGCGAATGGGAGGACTGCGAGATTCATCGCGGCAGCACCGAAGCCAACCTGCCCTGGGCGTCGTACCAGGC
>CAZMEA010000501.1:0-1605 GCA_964565135.1 uncultured Woeseiaceae bacterium | reverse complement strand
CGCAATACTCCCCCTTCTTCAAACGAAATTGCTGATTTTGTTGTAATTGTCGCAATTCAGCGTCACGGGTAATTCGTGTCTGCAGGGCATCCATTTCAGGTTATCGCGCTGCTGCGGCGAGGATTGACGGCCTGCTGAGAGCGCGCCTCGTCGGCGGGTAACACAGGTGCTGTTGCAAATCCGGCAGAGACTATATAAATTCACAGTACTGGATATTTATACAGGTCTCTACCATGGCCCAACTGACCCCTCGGCAATCTCAAGTTCTAAAGATAATTCAAGAGTTTATCGCTGAGTACGGCATGCCGCCGACGCGTGCGGACATCGCTCGCGAGCTGGGGTTTCGCTCGCTTAACGCTGCTGAAGAGCATCTGAAGGCGCTGCAGAAGAAGGGCGTGATCGATCTCATCCCCGGCGCATCGCGGGGCATTCAGCTCAAGGATTCCTTGCGCGAGCAGATAGGCCTGCCGCTCGTTGGTCGGGTGGCTGCCGGTAGCCCGATTCTCGCGGAAGAGCACATCGAGACGCATTACAAGATCGATCCGTCGATTTTCGACCCGGCGCCGCACTATCTGCTGCGCGTTTACGGCATGAGTATGAAGGACGTGGGCATTCTCGATGGCGATCTGGTGGCAGTGCATCGCACGCCCGAGGTTCGCAGTCGACAGATTGTGGTGGCCAGGATCGAGGATGAAGTCACGGTCAAGCGTTACCGCCAGGAAGGCAACGTAGTCTGGCTGCTGCCCGAGAACGAGGAGTTCGAGCCGATCCAGGTCGATCTGAGTACGCAGGCGATGGTGATCGAAGGCGTGGTTGTCGGCGTCATCCGCAACGGCTCACGCGTTCACTGACGCGTGCTTGCAACGATCACCTAAAGAGTCATGCGGCACACAACAGCGTCAGTATCGGATTCAACATGCGCGTTGGTTGTGTATCAGGTCGGCGGTATTGCCGGCGTTTGCTGCGTTCCACACTGTTTTGATCGTGTTTCGACCGACTGCCAGGCCGCCCGGCCTGTGTGGTCGTGAATGATGCGCTCGAGAAACTACTGGCCAACCCGCGGCTCTGGCGGGGACGTTCCTCTGCACGTAGCTGGGACGGCCTGTCGAGCGGGTATCCGGAGCTCGATCGCCACCTGCCTGGTGGCGGCTGGCCGCCCGACGCGCTGACCGAAATCCTGCTCGGTCAGTACGGGGCCGGTGAGCTGAAGCTGCTCATGCCGGCACTGGCACGGTTGAGCCGCGGTGACGAGAACACGCGTGCAGCCGGGTGGATAGCCTGGGTGGCACCACCGTTTCAGCCGTATCCGCCGGCACTCGCGCAGTGGGGCATCGATATTTCCCGGGTGCTGATCGTGCGGCCCGGCAAAACCACGGAGGCGTTGTGGGCGGCCGAACAGGCGTTGTCGTCGGGTAACTGTGCGGCAGTGCTGTTCTGGTCGAAGGCACTGAATGACGCGAACAGCCGGCGCCTGCAGCTGGCAGCCGAGCAGGGGAAAAGCTGGGCTGTTGCCTTCCGCCCGCTCGAAGCGGCTGCGCAGAACTCGGCTGCTGCCCTGCGTATCCGGTTGCGACCAACAGAGCTTTGCATTCTGAAAAGTCGTGG
>CAZMEA010000500.1:0-1616 GCA_964565135.1 uncultured Woeseiaceae bacterium | reverse complement strand
GTCCGCATACTCTTGGCCTGTGCCCCAGCTTCTGTATGATGCGCGCTTCCCGCCATGCCGAGTATGACATAGCGCCGTCTGGCCTTGCAGACGACCCGGCTGGCCAGACACGAACAATCGGTTCTAACGTCTTTATCACCCGCCGGAGGACGATCGCGGAATGCGCATCATAAGCCTGAACGCCAACGGGATACGCGCCGCGGCGCGCAAGGGTTTCTTCGAATGGATGCAGGCTCAGAACGCTGATGTCGTCTGTATCCAGGAAACCAAGGCACAGGCGCACCAGCTGACCGACGCGATTTTCTCGCCCGAGGGTTATCACTGCTACTACGAAGACGCGGAGAAGAAGGGCTACAGCGGAACGGCGATATACACCCGCCACAAGCCGAAGAAGGTGGTGCACGGTTACGGCGACGCCGAGTTCGACAGCGAGGGCCGCTACCTCGAAGTACAGCTCGAGGGTATCAGCGTCGTGTCGCTCTACCTGCCGAGTGGCTCGTCGAAAGAGGAGCGCCAGCTCGCCAAGTACCGGTGCATGGACTCTTTTGCCGAGCATCTCAAAAAACTGAAGCGGCGGCGTTCGGAGTACGTCATCTGCGGCGACTGGAACATTGTGCACAAGGAAGTGGACATCAAGAACTGGAAGCAGAACCAGAAGAACTCCGGCTGTCTGCCCGAGGAGCGTGCCTGGCTCGACAAGGTGTTCGGCGAGTGGGGTTGGGTCGACGCGTTTCGGACGCTGGACCAGGAACCCGAGCAGTACACATGGTGGTCGAATCGTGGGGCGGCGTGGGACAAAAATGTGGGGTGGCGCATCGACTATCACGTGGTCACGCCGGGGTTGAGCGACCGGGTTCGTCGCACAGAGATCTACCGCGACGAGCGCTTTTCCGACCATGCGCCGCTGATCATGGATTACGATTGGCATCATGAGTGAAGCTGGTGAATCCGTCCAAACGAAGAAGCCCTGGACCTGGTACCTGCAGGAAAAGCTCGTCGTTATCTTCTTCTTCGGCTTCTCGGGCGGTCTGCCGTTTCCGCTGGTCTATGCGACGCTCACTTACTGGCTCAATGAGTCGGGTATTGAGAAGAGCACGATCAGCGCGTTTGCCTGGATTGGATTTGCCTACGCGCTGAAATTCCTCTGGTCGCCGCTCGTCGATCGGCTCCACCTTCCCATCCTGACAACCGCGCTGGGCCGCCGGCGTTCCTGGCTGCTGTTATCGCAGGTACTCATCGCTGTCGCCCTGGTCGTGCTCTCGAATATCGATCCGTCCCAGGCGATCACGGCGTTTGCGCTGGTGGCGCTGGCCGTCGCGATCTCGTCCGCCACGCAGGACATGGCGATCGACGCCTACCGCATCGAATGCGCGCCCGACGAGATGCAGGGACTGTTGGCTGCGTCGTACCAGTACGGATATCGCGTCGCGATGATCGTCGGCGGGGCCGGCGCCCTGTATGTGGCAGATTTCATGTCGTGGACGATTGCCTACCAGGCCATGGCTGTCTGCATGGGCATCGGCATGTTGACGACGCTGCTGTCGAAAGAGCCCCCGGTACCCGAGGGCTCCGATGTCGATGAACGCATCTTCGACGACGGGTTCGTGCGCTGGTTC
>CAZMEA010000499.1:0-1641 GCA_964565135.1 uncultured Woeseiaceae bacterium | reverse complement strand
GGCAGGTCATACTGCTTCCGCGGGTCCGGGACGAATACGTCCGTCTTGACGCCCCGCGACCAGATGACGACGTTTTCGAAACGTCGCGACTCCAGCAGTGACTGGATACCGCGGGTCGGCACCATGGTTCGAACTGCCGGCCTGTGAAACCAGCGCAGGATGGCGACCGTCCAGCTCACGGGAAACGGGATCCGGGCTCGGACGTACTCCGGAAACTGGGTGTGGTAAGCAGTGGTAAACTTGAGCCGGCGTTTACGGCAATAGCGACGAACGGTCCAGCCAATCGTGCCCTCCGTCGCGATGTGCACACAGTCCGGGTTGAACGCATCGAGTTCCTGCGCGATCTGCCGTCCCTGGAACAGGGCGAGACGGATCTCGGGATAGGTCGGGCAGGGAATCGTCCGACGTCCCTCGGGCGTGATCATCAGGACGTCGTGGCCCTGTGCGATCAGCTCGTCCCTGGTCTGCTGCAGCGTGGTGACAACGCCGTTGACCTGGGGCGACCATGCGTCGGTGGCAATCGCGATGCGCATGGGCGGCGATGGTCGGCGAGTGGCGTGACGCCCGCGTGACAGTACAATGAAACAAATTTGACTTGGCGGACGGCTTTTTCACGATAGCTTCATAGAACGTTCAACGGACTGACGCAGACGAAGCAGACACTCAGCGCCAAGCTAACACTGGAGTTCGTTATGGCCGCGGTAATAGAGATCCTCGACAAATTCGAGATCGGCCTCTGCCGGCGCGTTAACCGATACGGGCAGGCGGAATGGGTACGGAAACCCTTCGCGATTGTCAGCAAGCTCGGTGACTGGGGCTTCTGGGCCGCGATCGCGGGAATCATCTTCCTGATGCAGGGTCCGGCTGCGGGTCCCGGTCTTCTGCACGTTGGACTTACGGCGCTCGTTGGTGTCGGCATCTACAAGCTGCTCAAGCGGTACCTGGTGCGCGAGCGCCCGTACGTCAACAATGGCACGATCCGCTGTGGCGCGACGCCGCTCGACAAGTACAGCTTCCCGTCAGGCCATACGCTGCACGCGGTGTCATTCACCGTCATGTACGTACACATGGAACCCATGCTGATCTTCGTCTGCGCCCCGTTCGCGGCTCTGGTTGCCCTGTCGCGCGTGATACTGGGGCTTCACTACCCGAGCGACGTACTGGTCGGGGCGGTTATCGGCGGCACGCTGGCCGGTCTGAGCCGGGGCTGGATGTAGCGTCGACTGGATGTAATTTCTGGAACTACGAAAATCGCTGCCAGGCTACGGCTGCCCATAGTGCACCTACCAGCATGATGCTCAGCATCACGGCGGCGGATCCCAAATCCTTCGCGCGCCCGGACAGTTCATTGAACTCGTCGCCGTGCCGGTCGATAGCCGCCTCGACGGCGGAGTTCAGCAACTCCACGACCAACACCAGGATGCAGCTGCCGATGAGCAGCGTTCGTTCAAGCGGGTTGCTGCCCAGCCACAAACCAAGTGGCGTCATCAGGACCGTCAGCGCGACTTCCTGGCGAAACGCGGCTTCGTGCCGCCAGGCGTGCGCAAGCCCTTGCTTCGAGTACTTGGCAGCCCGGATCACTCGCATGATCCCGGTGTTGCCCGGTTTGCCCATGACAGCGTGCTCTGGAAAAAACGCGGC
>CAZMEA010000498.1:0-1674 GCA_964565135.1 uncultured Woeseiaceae bacterium | reverse complement strand
GTACCTGAGATCGATGATGAAGACGAACAGGATATCGGCGAACAGACGATCGTCATGACCGAGGGTGAAGAGTTCACCGACCCCGGTAATTCGATGGAAGTCAACGTCGAGAAGCTGGTCGCGGAGTTCGAAAAATCGGGCGGCAATGAAACGCAGCGCCGCGCCGAAGTTCGTCGCAAGCTCGAGCAGCTCACCGAAGACGGTGGGTTCGAAGACACGTACGCCATCGATTTCGACGACTGATCGGTCAGCGGAAATCCCGCGACCGTACCGTCAGACCTCCGAGCCGCTCACTGTGATCGAGCAACTGCCGCGCGATCACGTGAATCACTTTTCCCTCGATCTGCAGCTCCCCAACCACGCCCATCAACCGCGCGTTCAGTAACACGCTGCGCTGCTCGTCCGCGATACGTTTCCAGACGATCAGATTGACCTGCCCGGTCTCGTCCTCCAGCGTTACGAACGTTACCCCACTCGCCGTACCGGGCCGCTGCTTGGTAATGACCAGGCCTGCAATACGAAGAACGTCGCCATTGCGCAACCGTGGCAGCTGTCCTGCCGTCACATACCGACGTCGCTCAAACTGCTCACGCAGCAACGCCATCGGATGTCGCCCAAGTGTCAGCCCCAGGCTGCGATAGTCGGCGACGACGTCCTGCCCTTCCGTTGGCCGTTTGAGCAGCGGAGACGCCTCGAAGCGTTCCATCGATGTGAACAGCGCCGTCGGCTCTTCGACACCGGCGACCGTCCATCGCGCCTTGTGCCGATGCCCGGCAAGCGACTGTAATGCGCCACCCGCTGCCAGCGAATCGAGATCGTGGCGATTAAGGCCAACCCGCTCCACCAGTTCCTGCACACTCGAGAAGCCGCCCGTTTTTGCTCGCACCGACTCGATGCTCCGACCGCCATCCTCGGATAAACCCTTCACCTGCCGCAGGCCGAGTCGGAGTGCCGGCTCACCGTCAGCACGTCGCTCCAGGCTCGAATCCCAGTCGCTCGCATTTACATCAACGCTCCGCACGTCGCCCCCGTGCCGACGCAGATCCTGGATGAGCTGCGACGCTGAATAAAACCCCATGGGTTGACTGTTCAACAGGGCGCAAGTGAATGCGGCCGGCGTGTGTCGCTTCAGCCAGCACGACACGTAGACCAACAAGGCAAAGCTTGCCGCATGCGACTCCGGGAAGCCGTATTCGCCAAAGCCCTTTATCTGGTTGAATATCTGCTGCGCAAACGCCTCCGCGTACCCGCGCTCACGCATGCCACGAATCAGCTTGTCCTCGAAATGCCCCAGTCCGCCGCGGCGTTTCCAGGCGGCCATGGCGCGACGAAGCTGATCGGCTTCGCCCGGCGTAAAGCCGGCGGCAACCACCGCAAGCTGCATGACCTGCTCCTGGAAAATCGGTACACCGAGGGTCCGTTGCAGCACGTCCCGAACGGCGTCGCTGGGGTAGGACACCGCCTCTTCGCCACTCCGCCGACGCAGGTACGGATGCACCATGTCGCCCTGAATGGGCCCGGGCCGGATGATGGCAACCTCGACGACCAGGTCGTAGTAACAACGCGGCTTCAGTCGAGGCAACATCGACATCTGCGCACGCGATTCGATCTGGAACACGCCCAGCGTGTCGCCATCGCAGATCATGTCGTAGACCAGCGGATCCTCGGGTGGCA
>CAZMEA010000497.1:0-1686 GCA_964565135.1 uncultured Woeseiaceae bacterium | reverse complement strand
GGCAAGCATGCGCAGGGCACGATCTCCTACACGGTCAGCCCGGTGCATACGATCGACCTGTGGGTCGACCTCGGTCGCCAGGTCGAGGACATGGGCGCGCATTCACTGGCCATCAAGGACATGGCCGGGCTGCTGCGGCCGTACACGGCCTTCGAGCTGGTGACACGGCTTAAGGAGGCGCTGGACATTCCCATTCATATGCAGTGTCACGCGACCACCGGTCTGTCGACGGCCACGAACCTGAAGGCCATCGAAGCCGGCATCGACAACATTGATACGGCCGTCTCGTCAATGAGCATGACCTACGGGCACTCGCCAACCGAAACGCTGATCGCAATTCTTGAAGGCACCGAACGCGATACCGGCCTCGACATCGCGAAGGTCGAGTCGATCGCCGCGTACTTCCGTACCGTGCGGAAGAAGTACGCGAAATTCGAGGGCAGCCTCAGGGGCGTCGACTCGCGCATCCTCGTCGCGCAGGTGCCTGGCGGGATGCTCACCAACCTCGAGAACCAGCTCCGCGAACAGAACGCCAGCGAGCGGCTGGACGAGGTGCTCGAAGAGATTCCGCGCGTCCGCGAAGACCTCGGCATGATTCCGCTGGTGACGCCGACCTCGCAGATCGTCGGCACCCAGGCCGTCATCAACGTGCTGTCCGGCAAGCGCTACCAGACGATTACCAAGGAAGCCGCCGGCATCCTCAAGGGCGAGTATGGCTCTACGCCGGCGCCGCTGAACAATGCGTTGCAGGCGAAGGTGCTGGACGGCGCTGAGGCCGTCACCGTGCGCCCCGCCGATCTGCTCGAACCGGAGCTTGGCAAGCAATCCGAACAGCTCGAGAAGCTGGCCCTGGAAGGCGGCTGGCACCTCGCCGACGACAAGATCGACGACGTGCTGACCTACGCACTGTTTCCGCAGGTCGGCTCGCACTTCATCGAAAACCGCGACAATCCCGGCGCGTTCGAACCGCCGCCGGATGCCGAACCCGCCAAGCCGGCGGCGGCAGCGCCTGCTGCAAGCGCTGCCCCGGCTGCAGGTCCGGCGGTCTACGACGTGCGAATCAACAACCGGTCATACACGGTCGAGGTCGCCGAGTCCGGACAGCTGGCCGGCATCGCACCGGCCGCTCCGGCTGCAGCACCGCCTGCGGCCGCGCCCGCGGTCAGCGGTACGCCGGTACCGGCGATGCTGGCCGGAAACGTGTTCAAGGTGCTCGTTGCGCCCGGCGATGCGGTTAGCGAAGGCGATGCCCTGGTCGTGATTGAAGCTATGAAGATGGAAACCCAGATCAGCGCCCCGCAGGGCGGAACGATCGGCGACGTGCTGGTCGCGGTCGGCGACTCGGTCGCCGTGGGTGACACGCTGGTCACAATCGGCTGACCGACGCCCTGGATAATCCATGGAACTGATCGAACAGCTCTGGACGGGCTCCGGCCTTTACCAGATGACCGGCGGCCGCCTGGTCATGATCGGCGTCGGCCTGCTGCTGCTGTATCTCGGCATCGCGCGAAAGTTCGAGCCGCTCCTGCTGGTGACGATCGGCTTTGGCGGCGTTCTGAGCAATATCCCGGGCGTCGAGATTGCGACCGGCGACGGACTGCTGCACCTGACCTACATGGTGGGCATCGAAACCGGCGCGTTTCCCCTGATCATCTTTATGGGCGTCGGCGCCATGACCGACTTCGG
>CAZMEA010000496.1:0-1688 GCA_964565135.1 uncultured Woeseiaceae bacterium | reverse complement strand
TGTGAGTGAACGGACATGAGAATACCGAACCCGGCCATCAGGGTCACCATGGAGGTGCCGCCGAAGCTGACCAGCGGCAGTGGTATGCCGACAACCGGAACCAGGCCGGTCACCATCGCCGTGTTAACGAACACGTAGACGAAAAAAGTCAGACTGATACTGCCGGCAACCAGGCGCGAGAATGAGTCACGCGCCTCGGTGGCGATGACCAGACCGCGTCCAACGACAAACATATACAGTCCCAGCAACGTCAGCACACCAAGCAGGCCGAGTTCTTCACCCATTACCGCGAAGATGAAATCAGTATCGCGCTCCGGAAGGAACTCGAGTTGCGCCTGCGATCCGTTCGTCCATCCCTTGCCGAAGAGTCCGCCCGAACCGATCGCAATCTTCGACTGGATAATGTTGTAACCCGCTCCCAGCGGGTCGGAATCCGGGTCGAGCAGGGTCAGGACGCGCTGCTTCTGGTAGTCCTGCATAAATTGCCAGAGCACCATCGCCCCCGGCACCGACAGGATGCCGAGTGACACGATAAGCCTCACCGACATTCCGGCGAGCAGAACAACAATGCCGCCGGCCGCGGACACCAGCAGTGCTGTACCAAGATCCGGCTGTACGCCGATCATGTAAGCCGGGAGCGCAATGAGCGCGGCAATCACCGCCAGTTGGGCCGCGTTTGGCGGCAACTGTCGGTCGTGCAGATACCAGGCGGCCGTCATTGGTACCGCCAACTTCATGATTTCGGATGGCTGAAATCGAATGCCGACGTCCAGCCAGCGTTGCGCGCCCTGTCCCACGTCGCCGCTGATCAGCACGAGCGACAGCAAGCCGAGCCCGCCCAGGTACGCCCATGGCGTCCAGCGGCGCATGAAGTCGGGAGGAAACTGCGCGACGATCAGCATACCGACGAAGGCCACGCCGAGACGGATACCCTGCTGCATGAGCAGGTCAGGCCGCTCGCCGACGGCACTGTACAGGACGACCAGGCCGAACGCGCAAAGTATCAGCAGCCCGCCAAGCAGTGGCCCGTCGAGATTCAGTTTGCGAAGAACACGGGTCATCCCGCCGAGCGGCGCCGCCTTGCGTTCGAACAGGCGCTGTGTGTCGCTAAAGCGCATCGGTCTCGGCAACCTCGTCGGCGGCTTCGTCGTCGTCAGATGCTGCAGCGATGTCGACGTCGGAATCGAGATCCAGGTAGCGGTCCATTATTGCCTTGGCAATCGGCGCCGCGACCCGACTGCCACTCGAGCCGTTCTCAATGACGACGGCGACGGCAATTCGCGGGTCTTCGATCGGGGCGAACGAGATAAAAAGCGCATGGTCCCGGAGGCGTTCCTCGATCTCTTCTTCATCGTAGGTGTCTTCCTGCGCCACGGAAAAAACCTGTGCCGTCCCACTCTTGCCTGCCATCGTATACGGCGCGTTCATGCCGGTTGCGCGTGCTGTGCCACGTGCGCCCTGCAAGACATCATTCATCGCCGCAATGATGCTGTCCCAGTAGAACTCGTTGTCGATACCGACGTCCGCCAGTTGTACAGGATCCGTCAGCCGACGCTCACCCGTGAGCGAATCCTCGGTCGCGGCGACAAGACGGGGCTTGAAGCGCGCGCCGCGCATCGCCAGTGCTGAGGTCGCGCTGGCAAGCTGCAGCGGGGTCGCCAGCATGTAGCCCTGGCCGATGCTGGCAA
>CAZMEA010000495.1:0-1699 GCA_964565135.1 uncultured Woeseiaceae bacterium | reverse complement strand
AGCGCGTCGGCGCGGCAGACCAGGCGCCTTCCAGGCCGCTGGTGATCGTGTCTTCCGCATTGCCTTTGCCGCACGTGTTCGTCCAGCCGAAGCCCTGGGCTTCGGTTTCTCCACCGGCGGGCTCGACACCAACGCAGCCTTCCGGACTGCGCGCGCCGTGGGCCTTACCGAAGGTGTGACCACCGGCAATCAAGGCTGCTGTCTCTTCATCGTTCATGGCCATACGACCGAACGTGTCGCGAATGTCTTTTGCCGCGAGCAGCGGATCAGGATTGCCGTTGGGGCCTTCCGGGTTCACATAGATCAGGCCCATCTGCACGGCAGCAAGCGGACGTGCCAGTTCGCGGTCGCCGCTGTATCGCTCGTCGGCCAGGAATTCGGCCTCGGGGCCCCAGTAAACCAGCTCCGCTTCCCAGTCGTCTTCGCGACCGCCGGCGAATCCGAACGTTTTGAAGCCCATGGACTCTAGCGAGACGTTACCGGCCAGCACCATGAGGTCTGCCCATGAAAGATTCCGGCCATACTTTTGTTTCACCGGCCACAAAAGCCGTCGCGCCTTGTCCAGGTTGGCGTTGTCCGGCCAGCTGTTGAGCGGCTCGAAACGCTGCTGACCGCCTGCGGCACCGCCGCGGCCATCTGCTACGCGATAGGTGCCGGCGCTGTGCCACGCCATGCGGATGAAGAACGGGCCGTAGTTACCGTAGTCCGCCGGCCACCAGTCCTGAGAGTCGGTCAGGGTGGCTTCGATATCCGCCTTCACGGCGTCCAGATCCAGCGAGGCGAAGGCTTCGGCGTAATCGAAGTCGTCGCCCATCGGGCTGGATTCCTTGCCGTGGTCACGGAGCGGCCGGAGATCGAGTTGCTCTGGCCACCAGAATTGATTGGACTTCGGCTCACCTTGCGCGAGCACCGGGCTCGCCGGCAAGACCGCCGTCACTGTTACCGCTAACGCGGCAAGCAGGGGGATTGCTTGTTTGCGCATGAATTAGCTCCCTTCGAAAAGTCGAGTGCGTTCAGGGGATTGATTTGCTGATATATTAAATCGCACATTAGTCGCGTTTTCGATCTGATTTTTAGATAGAAAGCGGCGACGAAATCGAACGCTGTTCGATTCAGTATAGGACGCAATGACGCGTCCGGCCTCTGGCCGGTACGACAAAGATGTGAATTTTTCGAGCGGGGTGCGCTCGCGCCCTGGTCAGTCGGCGCGGCGAATTGCCAATATCTGCACGGGATCTTCGATGATCTGGCCCTTCGTATACTCGCTGTAGCTTGGTGCGGCGGCAGGCGCCTGGTGAATCCTCATTACCACGTCCATGCCGTCAACCACCTTGCCGAAGGCCGCAAAACCCTGTTCGTCGGGATTGCGTAACTCGCCCTTGTCGAGACCCGGCTGATCGCCAAGGCAGATAAAGAACTCAGAGCTGGCCGTGCCAACGCCATTCCTGGCCATCG
The DNA here is from genome assembly GCA_964565135.1 of uncultured Woeseiaceae bacterium. GTDB lineage: Bacteria > Pseudomonadota > Gammaproteobacteria > Steroidobacterales > Woeseiaceae > JBFGFX01. Next base: position 244 of record CAZMEA010000495.1, on the reverse strand, counting down.
AAACGACGCCGTCCGTGTGCTGTATTCCCGTCGCTTCGGTGTCCTCGTGCGCAATTGGCGGGAACGGTGCATCAACGCCATTGCCAAGCCCGCCCTGGATAACCTCGATCTTGGGTTTACCGTTGTCGTTTTCGTAAGTCACGGTTCGGTAAAAACTGCCGCTTTCGTAGTGTCCGCCGTCGACGTACCTGAGGAAGTTTTCGACGGTGACCGGCGCCTGGCTGGCGTACAGCTCGATTCGCAC
>CAZMEA010000494.1:0-1704 GCA_964565135.1 uncultured Woeseiaceae bacterium | reverse complement strand
TGGGTGGAACGGCCACCTTGCGGTAGCGGTATTCGCTGGCGATCTCGACCTGCGCGGTAACGCCGGCCAGCGACTCGAGCCAGTACTTCGCAACGCAACCCGCGTGATAGCTCGTGCCGCAGGCGACGATGTGTATGTTCTCGACTTTGGGGAGCAGCTCGCTGGCCTGGGGACCCAGCGACTCTGCGACCACCCGACCGCTTTCGATACGGCCGTACAGCGTGTTGGCCAAAGCGCTCGGCTGCTCGAAGATCTCCTTGAGCATGAAGTGCCGGTATGGGCCCTTCTCGGCCGATTCGGTCGTCCACTGCGTTTCGTGGATTTCGCGCTCTACCTCGTCGCCATCGGCGCTCAGGATGCGCACGTTACTGCGCGTGATCTCTGCGAGATCGCCCTGTTCGAGATAGATGAATCGCTGGGTAACGGGCAGCAGTGCGGGCACGCCGCTGGCAACGAAGTTCTCACCGATGCCGAGGCCAATCACCAGCGGGCTCGCCACGCGGCTGACCACGATTCGATCCGGATCAAGGGCGTCGTAGACCAGGAGTGCGAAAGCGCCGGTGAATCGCTTGACGGCCTTGCCGACCGCCTGCACGAGATCGTCGCCCTGTTCGAGATAGTCGTGCACCAGGTGGGCGGCGACCTCCGTGTCCGTCTCGGACTGGAACTCATAGCCCTTGGCAATCAGTTCGTCCTTGATCACCTGGTAGTTTTCGATAATGCCGTTGTGGATGACGGCAACGCGATCGCCGGACAAATGCGGATGTGCGTTCGCCTCAGTGACGCCGCCGTGGGTCGCCCAGCGGGTGTGGGCGACGCCCAGCTGACCGCTGACCGGCATCTGCTCGAGTTTCGCCGCGAGCTCGGCGACCTTGCCCACGGTGCGACACAGCCCGATTGACTGGTCCTGCTGCAGTACCGCCACACCGGCGGAGTCATAGCCCCGATACTCGAGGCGACGCAGCCCTTCGACGAGGATGGGCAGGACATTACGTTCGCCGATAGCGCCTACGATTCCGCACACGGAACTCGACTCCTTGTATTCAGTTCAGCCGGGAATTGTCGCATGTGCGAGCAAACACGCCTGCGGGAGGGGTCTCATTCCCCTGCACGCAGTGCGTCACGCTTTCCCGGATTTCTTGACCGGTCGCTGCCAGCCCTCGACCGTGATCTGTTTTGAGCGTTGCACGGTCAGCTTGCCGGCGGCGGCATCCTTTGAAATCGTTGAGCCTGCGCCAATGACAGCCTCAGCGCCAATGTTCACCGGCGCCACGAGCTCTACGCCCGAGCCGATAAACGCCCCGTCACCGATGACGGTCCGGTGTTTGTTTGCGCCGTCGTAGTTGCAGGTAATCGTCCCGGCGCCGACGTTGACTCCGGAGCCTATGTCAGCATCACCGATGTAGGTCAGGTGGTTCACCTTGCTGCCGTCGGCCACCATGCTCTTTTTGATTTCCACGAAGTTGCCGACCTTTACCTGGTTTGCCAGCTCTGCGCCGGGTCGCAGCCGGGCGAACGGGCCGATTTCGCAACGCTCGCCCATCGACGCGCTTTCGATGTGACAGTTCGAATGTACGACGCTGCCGCGACCGATTCTGCTGTCGCGGATGAGATTATTCGATTCGACGACAACCTCATCGCCCAGCACAACGTCGCCCTCGAAGATCGCGTTGACGTCGATGTAGACGTCCTTGCCGCAAGTCA
>CAZMEA010000493.1:0-1709 GCA_964565135.1 uncultured Woeseiaceae bacterium | reverse complement strand
ATCCCGGCAATCACGATCCCGATTTCCATCATCGCGTCCTTCATCGTGATGGCGTGGATGGGTTACTCGATCAATACACTCACCTTGCTCGGGTTTGTGCTGGCCATCGGACTGGTCGTCGACGACGCGATTGTCGTTCTCGAGAACATCGTGCGACGCATCGAGAAGAAAGAGCCCGTGCTGTTGGCAGCCACCGAAGGCGCCAGGGAGATCGGCTTTGCCGTCATCGCCACGACGCTCGTCCTGATCGCGGTTATCCTGCCGGTGTCGTTTATGCCCGGAAACGTAGGTCGGATATTCGGGGAGTTCGGTATCTCGCTCGCCGCCGCTGTCGCATTCTCGAGCCTGATCGCGCTGACGCTGGTACCGATGCTGTCGTCGAAACTGTTCGCGACTGGCCTGCACCGTGGCCGCGTAACCCACGCAATCGACGCCTTGTTTCGCAGCCTGGCGAACAGCTATGACCGCCTGCTGCGCGTTGTCATGCGCCACCCGGTCATCGTTATCGGTTCCGCGCTCCTCGTCTTTGGCGGCAGCCTGACCCTGCTTGGCAAACTGCCTTCCGAATACATGCCGCGCGAAGACCGCGCCTTCACCATGGTCATGGTGACTGCTCCGGATGGCGCGAGTCTCGACTACACCGACAAGTACGTTCAGCAGATCGAAGACATCATGTCCAAGGATGTCGATTCGGGTGACGTACTCCGGGTTATGGCCCGTTCTGGCAGCTGGCGTTCGGGCAGCGACGTGAACACGGCGATGGTCATGGCCCCGCTCGAGGTTTGGGACAAGCGTGACCGCTCCGCGGGTGAAATCACGCAGAACTGGAACCGTCAGTTGCGCGGGCTTCCCGGCGTATCTGCGTATGCATTTGCGCCGGGCAGCTGGAGCATCGGTCAGAGCAGCCGACCGCTGCAGATCGTAATCGGCGGCACCGACTATGACGAACTGGCCCGCTGGCGCGACATCGTCATCGAAGAGGCAGAGAAGATCCCGGGTCTGTCGAATCTGCAGTCCGACTACAACGAACGCAAACCGAAGATCGACGTTTCCATCGACCGTGACCGTGCCGCTGACCTCGGCGTGTCACTGTCGAGCGTTGGTCGCACGCTGGAATCGATCCTCGGATCACGTGTGGTAACAACGTATATAGAACGCGGCGAGGAGTATCGGGTCATCCTGCAGGGTGCGGACGAGCGTCGACAGACTCCCCGCGATCTCGACAGCATCTACATTCGATCGGATCGGTCCGGCGAGCTGATTCCCCTGTCCAATCTCGTCAAGCTGACGGAAACGGCGGGACCCGTTGATCTGCGCCGGTTTGACCGCTTGCGTTCGATCACGATTAGCGCGAGCCTCGGGGCCGGCTACTCGCTCGGCGAGGCGGTATCTGATATCGAGAACATCATCCGCACGAATCTGCCTGATGCGGCACAGATCAATTACGACGGCGAAACTCGGGACCTGAAGAACACCGGTAACTCGGTGTACTGGACCTTCCTGCTCTCGCTGGTCATTGCCTATCTTGTCCTTGCCGCGCAGTTTGAGAGCTTCAAGCACCCGTTCATCATCATGACCACGGTGCCGCTGGCGATCGCCGGTGCACTCTTCGGCCTGACCGTGTTCGGTTCGACGATCAACGTGTTCAGCCAGATTGGAGCGATCATGCTGATCGGGCTTGCCGCAAAGAACGGCATCCTCATCGTCGA
>CAZMEA010000492.1:0-1715 GCA_964565135.1 uncultured Woeseiaceae bacterium | reverse complement strand
AGATCAGGTAGAGCGGCAGTGCGACGAGCGGCGCCGCAATGAGCGACACGGCCCACGCTGTGGAACCCTGGGAGGATCGAGCGTTGAAGGCAGCGTGAAGCGCCGCGGCGATGCCGCCGATCTGTACGATCGTGTAGGCGACGGCCAGGAACGTGAGGGAGCCTGGCTGTTCGAGGAGCGCGGCGGCGTCCATACGACTACCGAGTCTGGGTGACGATCATGTCGCCAATCCTAAACCATCGGTATTGCAAAGCCTGAACCCGGAATACGCAATCGCGAGGACACTATGTCTGTCGGGACGATTGTCACCCACTACGTCGACCTACGAGGAAGGCATCATCGTTGTGCCCGCGACGCGGACACCGGTGTCGCTCAGGGTTCCATCGCCCGGTAGAAGGGGAAGAGCTGGTCGTCCGAGTCCTGGATCTCGAAACGGACATCGTCCCGATGCGATGTTGCCTGGAAGGCGCTTTCGGTGAGCAGCGTCTCGTTGGCTCTCGCGATGTCTTCGCCGAGCTTCGATGCCCGGTTCATTTCGTCGCCCTGGGCGAGGTTCGGACCAATGGCGAAGACCATGCCGTAGCCAATGCCGGAGCAGCAGCGGGTCGGGTGGTCGGACGACAGCGAAGAATCGTTAAAGACTTCAATGCGGCGATGCACCTCGAACGATGCATCCAGCGCATGATTCGGGTCTTCGAACAGTGCAACGACGTCGTCGGCGAAGCAGCGAATGAGCTGTGCGCCAAACTCCTTGAGCACCGGTATCACGACTTTCTGGGCGTCAACGATGCGCAGGAGGCTGTTGATCTCGCCACGACGCATCGCCGTGCTGGTAAAGCCCGTCATATCCATCGCAAGGATGGCGCGTTCCCAGTGATACTTGTCGTTGAACTCGGCCTCGGTGAGTTCTCCGCGTTGCAAGCGTAAAAAGTCGACGTACACCTCTTCGGTCCAGCCCTGAAAGCTGGCCAGTTCCGAAGCGTCATCAAGTAGCGGGTGGGGAAAGCTCATGGTGCGGTTCTTTGCTGCGTCGAGTGTAGCTGATGCACCGTCTCGAGAACGACACCCAGCGAGTCGGTAAACTCGCCGAAGCGTCGCTCATCGGTCGCGTCAAACGGATTGCCGTCCTTGCGGTTTAACAGCTGGGCAACGGCAAACACCTCGCCGTTTCGGTCACGGACCGGAAGGCAAAGGATAGATCGTGTTCTGAATCCGCTCTTTCTATCGACGTCGGGATTGAAGCGATCGTCCGCATAGGCGTCGTCGATACGAATAGCTTCGCCGGATGCGGCCACCGCCCCGGCAATACCCTTGCCCATCGGAATGACAATCTCGTCGTCCTTGTCGAGATCCTGCGAGATGCGCAGCACCAGGACATTGCGGGCCGGATCGATAAGCATCAGCGATGCTCGTTCTGCATTAAGCAGGCTTGCGAGGCGTCCGGTAAATACGCGAAGCGTTCGCTCGAGCATGCTCTGGAACGCCGTGTCTTCGGCCATGCGCGTGGCCTCGAGAAAATGCTGCGATTCCCTCGTCAGCTCGCCCAGTGACTGGCGGAACTGCGACTCACTCATCGCCGCAACGCTCGCTTCAATCGGTTGCTTCGCCTGGTTGTGCGCAAGCATGTCCATCATGTGGCGGGTATTGGAAATGACGGCGTCGGTGAACGTTTCGAGGTGCCCGTCTTCGAGGTGCATGACGCGATCGGCGATATC
>CAZMEA010000491.1:0-1715 GCA_964565135.1 uncultured Woeseiaceae bacterium | reverse complement strand
TGCTGCTGCGTGTCGGTGTTGAGCCTGAGATAGGTGATGCCGAAGTCCACGTGCAGGAGGTCACCCGGCATGATCACATCGTCGTCGTGCCGCGCGGCGATCGACGCTTTCTGGTCGAGTACGGGAGATTCGGCGCGCTGAATCGACACACTCGGGTGGAACCAGGCCGTCATCTTCAGTTCGCGAATCCGGTCGCGATACCACCACGCGACGTCGTTGGTTGTCGTGACACCGGGCTGAATAACGTTCGCCGACAGGCCTTCACCAAGGATGTCGTGCGCAATGCGCACGATCTGCGGATACACCGCCATTTCGTCGGCAGACCGAGTCTCCAGCCAGCCGATGGCGAGCTCTTCGCCGGAGGTCACGCGGTCACGCAGCCCCGGATCGAGCGCTTCGTGAAACAGGCGATACTCGGTGTGCGTGATGCCGTCCGCCAGGGCAAAAGTCTCCGAGTAGTTGATCGCAATCGACTGCGGATCGCGCTCGGCGATCAGGTCTGCGAGGCGCTTCCACTGCTCGCCATGCAGCTCCTTGTCCCAGGCCTTCTTGAACATCGTGCCAACGTCGTAGCGCGCGATCGCCAGCGTCTCGAGGGGCTGGCCCTCGCCCGGGTCGTGAATCAGCAGGATCGTTCGCCGACGCGCCGACTGCCATTTCGACGGCAGGAAGGTGCGCAGCACCGGGTCCTCGTTGTACTCGCGGGAGATCAGCACCCACATGTCGATGCCGGCACGACGCATGATTTCCGGCAGCACCGTCTGGACGCGGGTTTCGAGCCAGCGGTCGATGACCGCCGCGCGTTCGCGCATCGGCAGAATGGTGGTGTCGGAGGCCGCAGCCGTCATGCTGACGCTGGCAGAAAGGAGGAAGGAAAGCGCTAGGAAGCATCGCCGGTACATACGAACAGTCTCTGGCAGGTTGAGGCGTGGTTCGATTGTGCCGGTGGCGCACCGGCTACGCAAAACTGTGCAACGCCGTTTCGGTGCCGACTGGCAGTGGCGGCACCGAACCGATTCACGGATACTGCGCCTTCCGAGTCACTTTCATGCTGCAAGGAAGCGGAATGGGCGAATCCCGCAAACTGTATTCCGCCGGCGTGGTCATTGTCGCCGGCTGCCTGATCGCCCTGCTGGGATTCGGGGCCCGATCGAGCTTTGGATTGTTTCTCGAGCCCATGTCCGCGGACCGGGGCTGGGGACGCGAGACCTTTGCCGTAGCGCTCGCCATTCAGAACCTGATCTGGGGACTCGGCGTCCCGATCGCCTCGGCGCTATCTGACCGATACGGCCCGCCGCGCATCCTCGCTGCCGGCGCAATTGTTTACGGGCTCGGCACCTGGGGCATGACGGTGACCACGACGGGCACCGGCCTGACCTTGTTTGCCGGGGTGCTGACCGGACTCGGGATCGCCTTTACCTCGTTCTCTATTGCACTGGCCGCAATGGTTCGGGTCGTACCCATCGAGCGGCAAACGGTGGTGCTTGGCATGGGCACGGCGGCCGGATCGCTCGGCCAGGTGGTGTTTTCGCCGTTGAGCCAGCTCCTGATCGCAGACTACGGCTGGGACTGGTCGCTGATAGCGCTCGCGGCTTCAACGCTCCTGATGATACCGCTAGCCTTCGTGCTCCCCGGCGGCGCAGACTTCGAGGAAGACTCACCCATACGGCAGAGCATCGGCGAAGCAATCCAGGAAGCGCTCAGGCATCGGGGCT
>CAZMEA010000490.1:0-1716 GCA_964565135.1 uncultured Woeseiaceae bacterium | reverse complement strand
TCCGGTCTCGGCCACAAGCACGGCCTCGTGCTCGGTAACCTGACCGGGCTGATCGATTCGGACTACCAGGGACAGGTGTTTATTTCGTGCTGGAATCGGGGCAGCGCCGGCTACACGATCGAGCCCGCCGAACGCATCGCGCAGATGGTGTTCCTACCCGTCGAACAGGTCGGGTTCGATGTCGTTGAGGATTTCACCGAGTCAGAACGCGGTGACGGGGGCTTCGGTCACTCAGGGACCGGTTAGGGCGAAACAACAGGGCTTACTGGGAGTTGGCCAGTCTGTCGTCTTTAATGCCCTTCAGCTTTCGGAAGCGTTGAATGTCCGTCTCGAAGCGCGAGTTCATCTCGTTCTCTTCACGCTTGTAGCGCTTCAGGTTTTGTTCGTGCCTTGCGATCGTATCCTTCGTCTCGTTCATATCGTCGAGAAGGTCCGGTGTGATCATCTCAGCATTCGGATCGTCGGAGTACGGTCGGTACTTTGACGCGGACATCTGCAACCACTCCTGGCGATTGCGCAGATTCTTGAGATACAGCTCCGTAACGCGGGCCTGGGCCTGGAACAGCTCGACGCGCCGATCCCGGTGCATTTCAATCTCTTCGACGGAGAGGTAGGTCGCAAGCAGTGCCTGGTCGGCACGCCGCTGCAGTTCCCGCTCCTCTGCAACACGGAGCAGTCGTGCCTCCTCGGCTTTTTCCTCTTCGGTTTTCTTGCCGCGCAGGACGTCAACCGTGATCGCCGCATCGTTCAGGATTTGTTTCTCCTGCTCGGCAGCTTCCGGCGGTATCGAGTCGCCGTAGCTGGGCACGCCCGACTCATCCTGCCATTTGTAGGTCTTGCCCTGGGCAAGCGCCAGTGCGGGCAGGAAGCAAAGCAATAGGATCGCGGAAGAGTTCAATCGCATGGTCTCGAGTCTACACAACTGTGGTCATCAAATGCGGCACTGGTTCAAAAAATCGAAGCCCGTTCCGCGCCCTGTTCTCGTCCAAAAAACAGCGTCAAATCGTCTGGATTCAGTGCCTTAGGACCGTATGCCATATTGCTTTCGGTAGGCCAGGACAGAGTCCAGATACTCACCATATTCCCCGGACTCCTCGAGCAGCTCGACCATGTCCTCGAGCCTGACGATGCTCGATACAGGAATATTGAGTGACTGCTCTAAATCTTCCACGGCGGATTTGTCGCCCTGGCCGACTTCCTGGCGATCGAGAGAAATAATCAGCCCGGCGACGGTAGCGCCCTGCGACTGAATGATATCGACCGCTTCCCGGACAGCGGTTCCTGCCGTGATAACGTCGTCCACGATCAGAACACGGCCTTCGACAGACGCGCCGACCGTACTGCCACCTTCACCGTGAGCCTTCGCTTCCTTGCGGTTGAACGCGTACGGCACATCGAGATCGTGGTGCTCGGCAAGCGCGGATGCAGCCAGCGCGACGAGCGGAATGCCCTTGTAGGCCGGGCCGAACAGCATGTCGAACTCGATTTCGCTGTCGACGATCGTATTCGCGTAGTACCGACCGAGCTTCGCGGCGGCGTAGCCTGTGTTGAAGAGGCCCGCGTTGAAGAAGTAAGGACTGATGCGGCCTGACTTCAGCGTGAACTCGCCAAAGCGCAGTACGCCGAGCTCCAACGCGAGCTCGAGGAAGTCATTCTTGTAGGTCCGCATACTCTTGGCCTGTGCCCCAGCTTCTGTATGATGCGCGCTTCCCGCCA
>CAZMEA010000489.1:0-1764 GCA_964565135.1 uncultured Woeseiaceae bacterium | reverse complement strand
GCCGGTTGCCCCCGGGCCGGCCGGCATTATACCGAATGCCGTTACGCTTTTGCGGTCGAAGCGGGCCTCAAACGGCCTGTTTGAGGGCAGTTTCGCACGGCGTCGTTGCTTCTATGACACCCCCGCCGAGGCAACGTTCGCCGCGATAGAACACGGCGAACTGGCCGGGCGCCACGGCGCGTTGGGGAGCGTCGAACCGAACGCAGAGGCGATCGCCATCGGTGACCACCTCGCAGGCCTGGTCCGGTTGTCGATAGCGGACCTTGACGTTGCAGGTCAGGGGTCCATTCAGCTCGGGCGGCGGACCGATCCAGGAGAGTTCCGTCACGTCGGCGGCGGCTGAATAGAGCAGTGGATGGTCGCCCTGCACGGCAATCAGGGTGTTGGAATCGAGCTGTTTCGCCGCGACGTACCAGGCATCTTCGCTGCCGTCCTGACGTCCGCCTATGCCAAGGCCCTGGCGCTGACCCAGCGTGTAGTACATCAGGCCAACGTGCTCACCGACGACCCGGCCGTCGGGCGTCCTGATCGGCCCGGGCTGTGCCGGCAGATACGTTGAGAGAAATTCACGGAACGGACGCTCGCCGATAAAGCAGATGCCCGTGCTGTCTTTCTTGTCCTGCGATGCGAGGCCGTGGTCGCGGGCGATGCTTCGAACCTCGGTCTTTGTCAGGTCGCCGAGAGGAAACAGCGTTTCGGCAAGCGCATCGGTGGCGATGGCGTGCAGGAAATAACTCTGGTCCTTCTTCTGGTCGCGGGCCTTGAGCAGAACGGGCTGGCCGTCCTCTTCGCCGGTGCGCGCGTAATGACCCGTTGCCAACCAGCGCGCACCCAGCCGCGCCGCGTAGGTTCGGAACACGCCGAACTTGATTTCGCGGTTGCACAGAACGTCCGGATTGGGTGTACGGCCAACCCGATACTCATCCAGGAAATAGCTGAAGACGCGCTCGCGGTATTCGCGAGCGAAATTGACGTGGTGCAGCGGCATGTCCAGCTGCGCGCAGATCTCGCGGGCGTCCTGCAGGTCCTCGGCCGCCGTGCAGTAGCCGTCGTCGTCCTCCCAGTTGGTCATGTGCAGGGCGTGCACGTCGGCACCCTGCTGCTTGAGCAGAAGGGCAGCCACTGCGGAGTCGACACCGCCGGACAGGCCCAGGACGACGCGGTCACCGGTAATGTTGCGAGAGGAGTCCTTCATGGGGCGCGGATTCTAGCATCCGCGAGCGGCGTCGGGCGCTTCGTCAGACCAGCGAGGCTGAGGCCAGCATAGCCGCGACGTTGCGTTGCACCGGCTGCATGCCGTTCAGCATGTCCCGACCGGCACGGGTACCGTCGAGGTAGTCACGAACGGCGCGATCGACGATGGGCGTGCGATGTCGGAGCGCGTGGCGACTCAGCTCGTCGGCGGTCATCCAGTGGACGTCAACGATGCCGTCGTCGAGGGTCGGTTCGGGGTGCTGGAAGACCAGGTCGCAGACGTACATGAGGCGCAGATACTGCTGCCGCGTTTGCGGATGAATCCAGAGATAGACACCGAGCAGCTCGGAAGCGGTTATTTCGCAGCCGGCTTCCTCCAGCGTTTCGCGTGCGGCGGCGGCTTCGGGTGATTCGGCGCGCTCGAGATGGCCGCCGGGTTGCGTCAGTACGAGCTCGCCGGAAACGCGTTCTTCAATGATCAGGAATGCACCGTCGCGTTCCACGAGGGCGCCGACGGTCAGGTCGGTCGCTAGCACATCGCCCTCGCGATCAGATGCCGAGCTGCCGGAA
>CAZMEA010000488.1:0-1772 GCA_964565135.1 uncultured Woeseiaceae bacterium | reverse complement strand
CCCATTCGTCCGACGCTGAAACGGACAGACTCTCGAACATGCGATCGACCGCGGGAACGATGCGCGGCGCGAATGGATTGTTGCGAATCAGGCTTAGGGCGTCGACGATCCGCGTGACAGATGACGTCGCTCTCGGTGTGGAACCGTGTCCCGGCGTGTCGACCGCGGTGAGACGCAACCACACCGGTACCTTCTGCGTCACTTCGACAGAGAAGATCAGTTCTTCCTTGGCGCTGACCTCACCATTGCCGCCCTCGTTGATCAGCAGCCCCGCGCCCTCGAAGATTTCCGGATGGTTCTCGACCAGCCACCCGGCGCCGTAGAACCCGCCTGCCTCTTCGTCCGCGGAGGCGACCAGCACGACGTCGCGGTTCAACGGCAGCCCTGCCCGGTGCAGTCTGATGAAGGTTGCGAGCTGGTTGATGCCGGTGCCCTTCATGTCGAGAGCACCGCGACCGTACAGAAAACCGTCTTTGATCTCGCCGCCCAGTGGATCGACCGTCCAATAGCGGATGTCCGGCGGCACGACGTCGGTGTGCTGCAGCAGAATCAATGCCGGCTCGTCACCGCCTTCCAGGCGTGCCCAGATGTTGCCGCGGCCCGGCGCGCTTTCGGCGGTCTCGTAGGGGATGCCTTCCGCGTCAAGAATCTCGGCGATGAAATCGACGGCGCGAGATTCGTTTCCGGGCGGATTGATCGTATCGACCTGCAGGTACGCCTGAAGCCATTCGAGGGCTTCGTCTTCAATCGACTGGGCGAAGCCGGGAAGAGAAAGCGACAGCAGAAGTACACAGGCAGCAAGTCGTATCGTCATCATTGATCTCGATAGGAGGAACGTGTCGAGACTACCACGTGATCTGAGGCAGCACGCGAGCGCCGGTACTTCTAGAATCAAGCGGGTAACGCGAACGGATCGACACGTGTATGGAGTACTACGACAGCATCAAGGCACTGCACATCGCGACGGTCATCGCGAGCGGCGCGCTGTTTGCGTTACGCGGGTTCGCGATACAGCTTGGTTTCAGACAGGCGATGGCCGCACCCTGGCGATACCTGAGCTACGCGATCGACACGGTGCTGTTCGTCGCCGCGGTGACGATGGTGTGGTTGCTGCACGAAGCCTGGCTCGGCGCCGGCTGGCTGTGGGCGAAGCTCATGCTTCTGCCGATCTACGTTGTACTGGGCAGCTTTGCCCTCAAACGGGGTCGCACGGCTCCCGTACGTCTTGTCTCCTATCTTGCGGCGCTGGTGGTCTTCGTGTCGATCTACCTGATTGCGCGAGCCCATGATCCGCTGGCGCCGATGACGCTATTTGCCTAGCTGCGGCAGTACCCTTTCCTAACCCGCCTGCAAGTACTCGACGACAGCGCGGACGATCATGGCCCAGATGACCAGCGTCGATGCGACGTAGACGAGGAACCTCAGCATCACCTTGTTGAACGTGCAGTGTATGGCGCTGTGAACGATGCGGAGTCCGGCGAATGCCCAGCAGCCTGCCAGGTAGACCGGATCTGCCTGTGACGTCACATAGAGGTACAGGACGAATGCGTAAAAGATCGTCGGAACCTCGAACAGGTTCTTCAGGTTGTCGGAGGGATTGGACACGTCGGGCGGCGATATTTCGGCCAGCTTCTCATGCGTCACCTCGTCGGCCATGACCCTGTGTGCGCGAATCAGGCCGATGCGCTTGATGTACATGTGAACCCAGACGCAGATCGTCAGCAGAAACATGGCCAGCATCGGGCCGAAAACGAGGGTCTGATTCATCGCTG
>CAZMEA010000487.1:0-1783 GCA_964565135.1 uncultured Woeseiaceae bacterium | reverse complement strand
GACCTGGGCTACTTCGACAACATGCTCGTTGCCGATGATGCCGCCCGCCAACTCAAACACGATTTCATGCTTCGGGTGTTCGATGCAGCCGTGCTGCTCGGCACGAACGCGATCTGCGGCTTTGTCGGTCGGAACTACGATCTCGAAATGGATGCCAACCTGGCTATGTTCGAGGAGGTATTCGTGCCGCTGCTGAAAGAGGCGAAAGCACGGGGACTCACCTACCGCGTTGAACAATGTCCGATGCCCGGCTGGACTGTTATGGATCGCTGGCACAACAACATTGCGTACGCACCGGGACCCTGGATCGCGTTACACAGAATCTGCGAGAGGCATGGCGTCGGCGATCAGTTCCGTGTGCATTACGATCCGTCGCATTCCGTGTTGATGGGCCAGGATACGCGATCCATGTTCCAGTACCTCAAGGACGAGGGCTACAACTTCCTCATTGACGGTTTTCACGTCAAAGGCCAGGTGATCGACTCGAAAGGGGTGTCGGCCTGGGGTTATGGCGGGCAGACCATGGAGCGCGGTGACTGGAAGGGCGATACGCCGTCAGATGACCCGGCCGACCAGATTCACGCGTGGAAAAAGCAGATCGTGATTTGCGAACACGAGCTGCCTGGCACCGCCCGGCACGACCCTCTCGCGTACCTGCAAAATCGTACCGTCGACTGGCTCGATCATCAGCTGGCGGCTCGTGAACTGCTGGATATCGACCCGGCGGAAACCTATCTCGTCGTCGAGCACGAGTATCCGCCTGCGCGTATCCAGGACAAATCAGCCCTGGAACCCATACTCGCCGGATCGGTCGCGTTTACGCGCGCAATCGACGAGGCAGCGGCTGCCATGTTCGCACTTCAGCACGAGGTCTTGGCCGCACAAGACATTCCTATCCAGGGCGTGGGCCGCGAAGCGTATCGCTCCTGACCCGTTTTCGACGCACCTGCGAGCACGGCCCAACAGGGTCGGCAGCGACCGTATCGCAGCAGTCAGCGGGCGGGCGTCAGAACGATATTGCGGAACTCAACAGGGCCGTGATCGCCTTGCAGCATTAACGGTCCGGCGCTGCCTTCATCGCTGTCCAATGCACCGCCGGTGATGCCCGGAATCTCGCGATTGGAAATGATCTCGATGTCGTTGAGCAGAACAGTCAGTCGCCGACCGGACAGGGTGATGTCCATCGTTTGCCATTCATCGGGAGCTCTGGCCGCGTTCTCCGACGGCGCAATGAAACCGTACAACCCGCCGATACGCAGCGGATCAACGGCCTTGCCACGATCGTCCTGAATCTGCACCTCGTAGCGGCCTCGCAGATAGACGCCGCTGTTGCTGCCCGACGGATACCGGAACTCAAGCTGTAGCCGAAAGTCATCAAATCGCGACTCTGTGATCAGATCCACGCACGGCGGCGTTGCCTGCAACACGTCATCCTGCACCGTCCAGCATCCCGGATGCTGGTCGCTTCGCGGACGCCACCGGGACAATCCTTCGGCAAGCAGGTCGACAGGTTCACCCCAGCGTTGCACACCGGTTCTCGCCAGCGCCGGCGCTCTAACGCCGGTCCAGGCGAGCGTTTCACCGTCACTGGTCCTGACCGATCCCGCCAACTGTCCGTCCGTCAGGGTGCCCGTGAAGACCAGTTCATCGTCACCAGTTTCGTACTGCGGCGGAATACGAACCTCGAGTGCGTCGTCGCTGAAGCGCACTGCGCTGGCGTGCCGCATGCTGCCGAAGCGGCCGACGAATCCAGCCATGAGCTCGCGCTCGGTCCGCAGGCGGA
>CAZMEA010000486.1:0-1784 GCA_964565135.1 uncultured Woeseiaceae bacterium | reverse complement strand
ACGCCTTTGTCTGCCGTTCGTCTGCGCGTTGGCGCCGAGAACTACTGGAACCCTCTCGGTCCGGTCGGCTCGCCGAATCGCCTGCCGGATTCCATCGTCGGTCCTGACCTGCCGGCCGAAGGACTTGAGCTGCGCATTGATAACTACCGGTTTGCCGAAGTACCACGCATCGTCAACAACGACGGTGAGGCCTTCCGCTTCCTGAGTGGATTGCGTGGTATCGCCGGAGACTGGGACTGGGAGACAGCAGTCGTCTACTCCGAGGCCGAGCGTACGGACATCACCAGCAACCGTATCTCGAATACGCTCATCACCCAGGCGTTGTTCGACCCGACGCCAAACGCGTACAACCCGTTCAGCGGCGGCGTGAACACCAATCTCGAGCAGGCGCTGGTGGATGTATCGCGTAAAGGTGAGACGTCACTGGCGATGTTCGACGTCAAGTTCTCGAATCCGGAGCTGTTCGAAATGCCGGCCGGCCCAGCGGGCTTTCTGGTCGGTTACGAAGCTCGTTATGAGGACTACGTGGATGATCGTGATGACCGCCTGGACGGCACGATCGAGTTTATTGATTTCGAAGGTGAGGGCTATCCGTTCACTTCGGACGTCATGAACTCGAGCCCGACGCCGGACGGCTCCGGCAGCCGCACCACCAACTCGATTTTCGCCGAGCTGCAGATGCCGCTGCACGAGACGCTCGACGTCCAGCTCGCCGCACGCTACGAGAATTTCAACGATGTCGGCGACACCACGGTCGGCAAAATCGCGTTCGGCTGGGCGCCAATCGATCAGTTCCTGCTGCGAGGTTCAGTGTCTACGGCATTTCGTGCGCCGAACCTGATCACCATTAACGAAGAGTTCGTCGCTCGCACGAACACGCGCGATGACTGGGTGTGCTTCTATGCCGTCGACCAGGGTTCGTTGCCTGAAGACAACGACTTTTCCGACTGCGACTATGGGATGCAGCGCCAGGCGACCGGTTCCACCGAGCTGAGATCTGAGGAATCCCTCAACACGTCCATCGGTTTCGTACTGACCCCGATTGACGAGCTGACCCTGACCTTCGACTACTGGACGATTGAAAAAGACGACACGATTGGGCTGTTCGGTGAAGAGAACCACGTTCTCCTCGACCTGGTTGCACGTCTCGAAGCAGGCACGTCGAACTGCGCAGCGGTGCAGGGTAATCCGGTCGTTCTCCGCGGCGACGTGACGACAGATCCTGTTGAAGTTCAGGGTTTCCTTGATGCCGGCCTCTGCCCGATTGGCGAAGTTACGGCGATCCAGGATACCTACGCGAACCTCGACACCCGCACCATCGAAGGCTTCGATGTCGGCGTCTACTTCGACTACGACACCGATTACGGTATCTGGGCATTCAAGTGGAACGGTTCGTTCATCGAGAAGTTCGAGCAGACGGGTGGTGGTCTGACGTCGATCCTCGAAGAAGCAAAGGCGAACGACCCGACGATTGTCTACCCGATCGCCGGTATTGGTGACCTGGTCAACTTCAACGGCAATCAGGATTTCCGTTCGACGGCCAGCCTGAGCTTCGCACGCGACAACTGGAACGTCGCTGTATCGAGCAACACGGTCGGCAGTTACTTTGCCATCCTGTCAAACGGCGATCGCTTCAATGTACCGTCCTTCTCGCGCTACAACATCAAGGCCGACTACGCGTTTGAGGTCTCCGGTGTCGATTCGCGCATCCGTCTGGGTGTGAACAACTTCACCGATGAGCGGGCGCCGATCTACGACCGCTCGTTTGGCTTCGATGACGACTC
>CAZMEA010000485.1:0-1796 GCA_964565135.1 uncultured Woeseiaceae bacterium | reverse complement strand
GATGTTCGTCCGCATTCGCAATCTGCGAGATGCCGAGGAGGGCAGTCAGACAGGAGATGGCGACGTGCTTGCGCATAAACCGGTGTTCCGTTTGTGCCGTTCCGTGGCAGCGTCAGAAACTATCGCGCATCTGCCGCCGAATCGCGACGAAGCGCGTCACGGATTGCCGCCAGGTCGTATCGCCTGCTTATGTCACTTAAGTTGCAGCCACGCCATCCGGACATAAAAAAAGGGGCCCGAAGGCCCATTTCTCGTTTCTTGCGACGGTGTCGCGATCACTCGAATATCTTTGTGAACGTAACGCCGTAGGTCGCCGGCTGAACAGGGTAGCCGCTGAAGCTGCCGTCCTGTGCGACAGACGGGAAGGCCGACAGCAGGTATTCGTCATCGGTGATGTTGCGACCCCAGACGAAGGCCTCGAAGCCGTTATCCCAGGCCAGACCGAAGCTTGCGTTGATGACATTGACTTCCCGAGAGGCAATGCTGGCCGGCACGTTCGCGACAATCGGCTGCTCGTCGTCATAGACGTACTCGCCGCGGATAAACGCTTCCGCGTTGCCGAGCTGGAACGTGTACGTACCTGACGTTGAGAGGCTCACCTCATGAATTCCCGGCGGCTGGGTGCCGCTTAGATCGGCGGGACCATTGACGTCGTTGCCTTCAGGGAAGGAGTCGTACTCCGGATCCAGGAACGTACCAGCGAACGTCAATTGCAGATCGTCGATCGGGTACCAGGTCATGTCGATCTCGAGGCCGGTCGTTGACTGCTTACCTGCGTTCTGCAGGGAGAAGCCGGTGCCGATAAACAGGTTCTCCTGGAAGTCCTCAATTTCCTGATCGAAGATCGCAACGTTGATGGCAAAGTTGTCGAACTGACCCTTCAACCCAATCTCGTAGACCGTTGAGTCCTCCGGACGAGCGAAACGCGTGCCCGTGGTGCTGAGGTTGTTGACCCCCAGACCTGCATCAATCAGTGCGGGCTGATCCGCGAGGAACGGACGCGAGTCGCGGCTCAGGTTCCAGGAGGTGGCTTTGAAGCCCGTGCCGGCGCTGACGTAGACGTTAATGTCATCCGTCATGTCGTACGTAAAGCGCGCTGTCCAGGTAACGGCATCATCCATGCTTTCGCCGGACTCGACCGCGTTCGGGAAGGTCACGAACGGTGGCAGGAATTGCAGCGCCTGAAGGCCGAGCAGCGGGTTCTGAGCCGGGTCGGCCGCAGCGGCCTGCAGGGCAGCGAAGCCTGCTGGGTTAGCCTGGGCAAACGCTGCAATGTTCGCCGGCGTTGGCGGCTGCATTGTCGTGGCAGCAAAGGCCTGTGCAAAGCCAACCTCAACCAGATCAACGTTAGCAAACACGTCGTTGCTTACGAGGTTTGCGAACGCTTCTTTTTCGACTTCTGCGTAGTTGGCGCCGAGTGTCAACGTAGCGCGATCGCCGATGTCGAAATCAAACTGGGCAAACAGGTTGAACGTTGTGTCGTCCTGGCCCGACTGTCCGCCGATACCCTGGCCGATGCCAAGGAAAGTGCCAGCCGGTACGTTAAGTGCACCCTCGAGCTGGGCCAGCGGAGACGGATCGACAAACGGTATGCCGCCGCTCAGGGCGGTCGCAAGGAAATCACCGTAGACGCGGAATTGATCGTCGTAACGAATGTCATCGTCGATGCGAACTTCTTCGTCGAAAAAGAAGGCGCCCAGCAGCCAGTTGAACGCGCCGTCGCCCGTCGAGGTGAGGCGGAACTCCTGCGTGAACGTATCGATTTCGGTGTCACTGTTGTTCGTCGACACCAGGCG
>CAZMEA010000484.1:0-1796 GCA_964565135.1 uncultured Woeseiaceae bacterium | reverse complement strand
GGTCAGGGGTTTGAAGCCTCGGCCGGCACGGCGATCCGTCAGGCCGACCTGGTTCACGGTCACCAGGTGAGTAATCCGTTCCGGGAATAGAAACGCAAAGCGGGTGACCATCTGCCCGCCGATGGAATGGCCGACAAGCGCGGCTTGTTCGATCCCCAGGTGATCCATCAGTCGCGCCGTGTTGGCAGCCCACAGGTTCATGCTGTAGGGGACCTCCGGCTTCGATGACTTGCCCCAACCCAGACGGTCCTTGGCGATCACCCGGTAGCCGGCTTCGCTCAGCGCCCTGATCTGGTCTTTCCAGTACCAGCTGTAGTAATAGCCGCCGTGATGAAAGATGACCGTGCGACCATTCGCCTGGCCGACGGGTGCCACGTCCATGTAGGCGAGACGGACGTCCTTGCCGTACACGCTGAAGTCCATGTACGCGACCGGGTACGGATAGTCGTACTCTTCCAGATTGATCGAGATCGGGCCCCACTCGGCGGGTGGCGAGCTCGGCGGCGCGGACTGTGCCAGGACCACGCCCGATGTCAGGACTGCGAGCACTGCGAACAGGGAGAGCGAACCTTTGGAATGAAGGTGCATGAGATGAGGCTCCTCGATAGTCGAACGATGTATCTGAAAAATAGATCAAGCCCGAGGAAAAAGCATCGCTTATGCGTACGGGCAGACCGATCTCCGCAGCGCGATTCCTGTGTATGCTAGCCACTGGAAGCAAGTTCGCGGAGCCAGCGTGAATTCGAGAAAGTCTATGGGTCGATTCGGGACGATAGTCAGCCTGCTTTTGGCAACAGTTCAAGCTTTTGCCGAACTGCCTGACAAGGAATTCGTCGAGCACGTCGAGGCGCGCGTCGAGTCCGGTGAGTATGTCGGCATGATCGTCGGCTTCATCGACGGGGATGACACGTACGTGCAGTCCTTCGGCTCGATATCGAAGGGGTCCGATACACCGCCCGACGAGCGGACGATGTTTGAGATCAGTTCCGTGGCAAAGACCTTCACCGCCACGCTGCTGGCGAAAGCGGCTTCGGACGGCACGCTGGCCCTCGAGGATCCTGCAAATCGCTATCTCGCACCCGACGCGAGACTCACGCCGTTCGAGAATCGCGCTGTTTCCCTGGTGGATCTGGCCGCACATCAATCGGGCCTTCCTTACATGCCGGAGGACATGGTGCCTCGCGAGCCGCCGAATCCGTATGCACATACGACACGCGGTGATCTCCTGGCAGCGATCAATGCATTCGTGCCAACCTCGCGGCCGGGCACGGGCTACAGCTATTCGGCATTTGCCTACGGCGTGCTGGCGCTGATCCTCGAACGCGTCTACGACGAGGAGTTGTTCAGGCTTATCGAACGCGAAGTGACCGAACCGCTGGGTATGCGCGATACCGTTCTAGCGCTCAACAGTGAACAGAGAAGTCGGCTGGCAACCGGCTACACGCCGGAAGGCGATGTGGCCGTGCCGTTCGACCAGGGCGTGTTTCGGGCGGCCGGCTCGATGTACTCCAACCTGAACGACCTGATGATCTGGCTGGGCGCCAATATGACGCCCGACCTCTCACCGATGCCGGATGCTTTGGAACTCGCCCGGGAAGTTCACAACGAACTCGGCACCATTGCCCTGACCTGGCACAGGACGGAAGGGTTCGACGAGCGCTCCCAGTTCGGTACCGCCAACGGCTACCGGGCGTACGTCGGCTTTCTGGCCGACGGCAGCAAGGGGGCCGTCCTGCTCGCGAACACGCGCCCTGATATCGAGGCGCTCGGCAACCGCCTGATCCTGGGAACGGCGC
>CAZMEA010000483.1:0-1797 GCA_964565135.1 uncultured Woeseiaceae bacterium | reverse complement strand
TGGACGCGATTCGACTGCCGTGCGGACAGGAATA
Organism: uncultured Woeseiaceae bacterium; assembly: GCA_964565135.1. Taxonomy (GTDB): domain Bacteria; phylum Pseudomonadota; class Gammaproteobacteria; order Steroidobacterales; family Woeseiaceae; genus JBFGFX01. The sequence goes on along the minus strand of CAZMEA010000483.1, from coordinate 1,763 downwards.
CCTGCACGACGCCGCTCATCAGGATGAGGCCGATGAGCATAGCGATCAGGACTTCCACCAGGGAAAGCCCGGACTGTGTTTTCCGACGAGAAATAGGTTTCATGCCGTCTCGGCTAGAGCTGGAAGTTGATGGAAAGGCGTTCGGTGTTGGCGGCGGTGACCGATATTGCGCCGTCACGATCGTCGTCCCACCAGATTTTGACGGAGTGGCGGGAGCCGTTGCCGTCACACTGCGGGTTGCCGACGCCGGTGCCGTCGTTGGGGGTGCTGTCGATGCAAACAAATCCGCTCCCCAATGGCAGGTTGGCCGCAAGTGCTGCGTTCCACTCCGCGATGTCGTTTTGGGCGGACTGCTGGACGCTGCATCCGGAGGTCGTCGCGCAGCTCGCGTGCAGAGTAGCCTCACCCGGGACGTAGAAGCCCGAGTTGGCACCCTCGACGTTCGTCCGCATACGATCGGCGAGATCGTAGGCCAGCGCGCTCGCCTGCGAACGCAGGTAGGCACTCTGGTTACTCTTCAGAGCCAGGGCCTGGAGACCGGCAGTACCAACGAGGCCCAGTGCAAGGATTAACGCCGACACCAGAACCTCGACCAGCGTGAAGCCACCCTGACCACGACGCGGTGTGATCTGCCGATATCGTTGCGTGTTAACGCTTTTCATCAGCTGCAGCCCAGACCGTCGACGTTCGTGCGACCCACGTTGTTGACGCGAATTACGCGCCCGTTTTCGCCGCTGCGACTGTCGCAGAGGCTGACTGTATCCGCCGCGGTGAGACCGAAACCGCGCGAGTCGTAAGAGAAGCTGTCGTTCGCTGTGGCAGTAAACGTGATGGAATCGTGCAGCGGTTCATGAACGGCGATGATTTCATTGGCGTCAGTCGCGCCATCGCGGTCCTTGTCGACCCAGACGATCCAGCCGGTGCTCCAGTCGGCTGTGCCGTTGCACGTAGGCAGGGCCTGATCCCAGTCGGTACTGCTGCAGACCGTTGCGTTACGCTGGAAGCGCACGGCTGAGTTTCGCGCCATGTTCACAGCGGTAACGAACTGGTTCGCGCTGCCGACCATGCGGTTGTCCATAACCACGCCCCGGAAACTCGGGACGCCGACCGACAGCAGGATCGACGCCACAGCGAGAATCACCATGAGCTCCAAAAGGGTAAATCCGAGTTCTCGTTTCATGGTGACCATTATTCACGGCCCCTGCTTTTGGTGAAGAAACAGGCACCCCGCGCGTGATTCAAATCACTCGATGCCGGTTATTCGCGTGAGCGAGTTCACATTTTGTTTTTAGCGCCTGACCACGGCGTTAGCGTCGGATTCGCGGACTGCTCTGAAAGCGCGGGTTTCCTGAGATGCCCGCCCCACCTGGGTTTGCGCCATCACCCTGAATTATGTTCAGACGGAATTCGGAGGACGGGAGCATCGAATCCTTTCCAGGTTATGTTTAATAAAAATCCTACCGCTTGACCGTAATTACCGACCGTTCGTCGGGTACTTCGGCGGACAGGCGGTATCGGTAAACTTGGCTGGCTGGTCGAGAGGCTGACACCCGACGGTCGCCTTCGTTGGAGGGCTGTCCCTTGGTGAACTGCTGTGGACGGCGACACTGTGCTAGTGCCGATCGGTGCTTTGCTGCTGGGAGTGACTAGGCAGCTTGCCGGCGGGAGCAATCAGCGAGTGCCAACCAAGCGAACAGAAGAACGACCTTTGAACTTGATCAGGGCAATTCGCCCGCGGTGGTCGGAGTGGCTACTCCCAGTGG
>CAZMEA010000482.1:1221-1815 GCA_964565135.1 uncultured Woeseiaceae bacterium | reverse complement strand
TGCGGCCAAGAAAGCGGTTTCAGCGGCGGTGGCATCATGAGCGTACTGGTCAACAGGAATTCGAAGATCGTCTGTCAGGGCATTACCGGCAGCCAGGGTTCTTTTCACACCCAGCAATGCCTGGATTACGGCACGCAGGTTGTCGCCGGTGTCACGCCCGGCAAGGGCGGCGAAGAGCATCTCGGCGTTCCGGTCTTCAACACGATGCGGGACGCGGTACGGGAAACCGGCGCCGACGTCAGTATGATTTACGTGCCGGCGCCGTTCGCCGCCGATGCCATCCTCGAAGCTGCGGATTCCGGGGTCGAACTGGTCGTCTGCATTACCGAGGGCATTCCCGTGCTCGACATGGTCAAGGTCAAGGCGGCTTTGCAGGCTTACGACTGCCGCCTGATCGGCCCGAACTGTCCGGGCATCATCACGCCCGAGGAATGCAAGATCGGCATCATGCCGGGCTTTATTCACCAGAAAGGACGGATCGGCGTCGTGTCACGTTCCGGCACACTCACCTATGAGGCCGTCTACCAGACGACGCAAAACGGGCTCGGACAAACCACCTGCATCGGTATCGGCGGTGACCCCGTGCGAGGCATG
>CAZMEA010000482.1:0-1211 GCA_964565135.1 uncultured Woeseiaceae bacterium | reverse complement strand
CGCAACGGCCATTTGGATCGTCTCACGAGGCGGACCCCGAAACAGACGGCGTCGTTATGGTCGGCGAAATCGGCGGTACGGATGAGGAAGCCGCGGCGGAATACATCAAGTCCAATGTGAGCAAGCCTGTCGTTGCCTACATCGCGGGCGTCACAGCGCCGCCAGGAAAGCGCATGGGCCACGCAGGTGCTATCGTCGCCGGTGGCAAGGGGACCGCCGAAGACAAGTTCAAGGCCCTCGATGCCGCCGGCGTCGCCACTGTCCGTTCGCCGGCCGAACTCGGTAGCCGAATGCTGGAGTTGTTGGGCGACGCCTGACCAATCGCTGACCGGCCGGTCGCGCGGCTTGCCTGTCTCTGGAGCATGTGATGTCTGAAGACGTCGTCGTTGCGCTGGCGCAGCTCGATCTGATCGTTGGCGATGTATTCGGGAACACCGAACGCATCATCGAGTACGCGGAGCGAGCACGTGACGATCTGGGCGCCGACCTCATTGTCTTTCCCGAACTGGCGCTCTCCGGCTATCCGCCGGAGGATCTCCTGTTTCACTCCGGCTTTCGCAGTCGCGTTGTGGCGTCGCTGACGAAGATTCGCGAGCAGGCGCGGGGCATCGCCGTGCTCATCGGTTTTCCCGAGTACACCGACGACACGATCTACAACGCGGCGGCAGTGTTCAGGGACGGTGAAGAGCTGGCCCGCTATCGCAAGAAGCTCCTGCCCAACTACAGCGTGTTCGACGAGGAGCGCTACTTTCGCTCCGGCAAGGATGCCACGGTCTTCAAGCTCAAGAACATTCGGATCGGTATCAATATCTGCGAAGACGTCTGGGGTCGGGAACCGGCCGCGGCGGCGCGCGCAGCAGGCGCCGAAGTACTCATCGCGATTAACGGGTCGCCGTACGACCGCCACAGTCAGGAGAAGCGGGAAGCAGTCGTGCGCGACCGCATCCGCGAGGCGGGCATCTCGGCGCTGTACCTCAATATGGTCGGCGGCCAGGACGAACTCGTCTTCGACGGCGGCTCATTCGCAATGGACCAGGACGGTGAGGTTCGTTATCGGGCTCGTCCCTTTGAGGAGTGCCTCGACGTCGTGCGTCTGAAGGCAACGCCGAAGGGTGTGGAGCCGGTTGCGACGGAGGTGGCGCCGCTGCTCTCGGAAGAGGCAAGCGTCTACGGCGCGCTGGTCAAGGGCACGCGTGACTACGTGCGCAAGA
>CAZMEA010000481.1:0-1815 GCA_964565135.1 uncultured Woeseiaceae bacterium | reverse complement strand
GCGGCGTCAGAGTCCATGCCAGCGGAAAACCGGGGTCGGGCCGTTTAGGCGCGACGGGTTACCAGACGGTCACCCTACAACTTTCCTGAGACCCCTATTGCGGCCCTCGCATTTTGCCAGGGCCGCCTTTTTTTGTGTCGGGTTCAGGCTTTGGGTGCGTAGACGCTGCACCAGCCGCCGGCGTTTACTGCTTTGCCGGGGAAGATCGAGCACGGGCCCCACTGGTCGCCATCTTTGCCGAGGAACAGTGAGCAGTTCGCGCATGCCTGGCCAGCCTGGTAACGGGGCTGCGTATCTGCGTTGATACTCGATGCGTCATTTACGTAAGCGAGTGCCTGAGCCTGGGGCTCCGACTGATCGAGGCGCGGCAGCTCCATTGCCTGCGCGGCGTCGTCCATCGCACCCTGCGCGGACTCCATCGCATTCTCGGCCGCTTCTTCGGCCGCTTCCATGGCGTCGCCTGCAGCTTCCTGAATATTGTCCATTGCCTCGTTTGCCGCGTCCTGGACGTTGTCCATCGCATCGGATGCCGCGTCCTGAACATTGTTCATGGCGTCGGATGCGGCGTTCGACGCATTGTCCATCGCGTCAGAAGCGGCTTCGCTCATCGAATCCATCGCTGATTCGGCTTCCGATGCAGCGCGCTCGGAGGACGAGTCGCCACCGGAGCATGCGGCCAGTCCGCCAACCGATACGGCGAGTGCGGAACCACCGATGACCTTGAGTGCCGAGCGTCGGCTCGTGTTAGGTGAATCGTTGTCGAGTGTCTTGTCTTCCATGCTGTTTCTCCCTGGGAAATTGCGAGACGAAGTCTAGCGGAATCACCAACCCGCGGTTCGGACTGGAATGCCGAAACTTGTTTCAATCTGTAACGATGTGGCCGATCCACGACGTGGTACCGGCCTGGATGAGAGTCAATCTCATTTGGAGCTCCGGCCCACGATTCGACAAACCGATTCTGCACCAGAATCGTGTCGGAGAGACGGTCGTCTATCCAGCGTGGTCGGGCAACCGTCAGTGCTTTCTCTGCCGGTTGCTCCTGCTCATTGATCTACGCGCCAACCACGTTAGCGGGATCACACGACCTCTCAGCGTCGCCTGCCGCGAAGACCCAGCATGGCCGCTTCAGCCATGTCTCGAAGGCGCTTGAGCCGCAGTCGGCGCACCAGCTTGCCGCGGATCCGACGTTTGGAGAGCGCGTGGGCAGGCATATCCAGTTCGGCAAACTTCGCGGCAAGCTCGCGAGCGCGGTCCTCAAGGTCGCTGCGTTCGACCAGTTCGTCGAAAAAACCGGCAGCTCTCGCTGATTCGGTATCAAAGTACTCGGACAGTGTCACCGCTCGCTGCCAGGCCGCCGGCGTCAGCCGATGCTCGAGCATTGCCGCAGCAACCCTCGGCATAGGCAGCCCGATGGCGACTTCATTCGCCGCGATGTTGAAGTCACCGCGTGTGCCAATCACGTAGTCCGCCGCCAGCATCATGAAGACACCCATCGCGAGTACGTGCCCGTTGCAGGCGACGATGACGGGGTATGGAAACCCAAGTATCCGTGCTGGCAGCCCGTAGCCCGCATAAAGCATTCCAAGTGCGGCCGGGCCGCCGCGTTTCATGACGTTCAGGTCGAAGCCGGCCGAGAAGACATCGTCACGCCCGGTCACGATGACGATGGCTTTGTCCTTCTCGGCGCGATCGAATGCCGCGTAGAGTGCTTCGAACACCGCGGGCGAGAGCGCGTTGCGTTTGCCGTCGTCGATACGGAGGGTCGCGACGCCGTTGTCGAGGTCGTAGGAAACGAGGCTGGAAGCCGGACTTTCT
>CAZMEA010000480.1:0-1823 GCA_964565135.1 uncultured Woeseiaceae bacterium | reverse complement strand
AAAGCAAAAGTCTTCTGCATCGGCTTCCACAAGACCGGCACCACCAGCCTGAACGAAGCGCTCGAACTGCTCGGTTATCGCGTGACCGGCCCCAACGGCACCAAGGACCCGGACATCGCCGAAAAGGTCTACGACATGGCCGACGAGCTCGTCCGCAAATTCGACGCGTTCCAGGACAACCCCTGGCCGGTGCTGTACCGGGAGATGGACGAGAAGTATCCGGGCAGCAAGTTTGTTCTCACGATGCGCAGTCCGGAATCCTGGATCAGCTCACAGGTCAGGGACTTTGGCCTGCGCGAGACGCCCATGCGTAAGTGGATCTACGGCGTCGGCTGTCCGGAGGGCAACGAGGATGTCTACGTTGCGCGCTACGAAAGACACAATCGCGAAGTGCTTGAGTACTTCAAGGATCGCCCCGACGACTTCCTGATTCTTGATTTACCGAAGGGCGACGGTTGGCCGGAATTGTGCGGCTTTCTGGGCGTACCCGTGCCGGACAAACCGTTCCCGCACGCCAACAAGGCGAGCGTCTCGCGACGTATCAAGAACTGGATCGACCACCTGTAAGCGCGACGCTACGGTGCGGCGAAGATTGGGGCGAGCAGGCTCTGAAGATAGACGTTACCGCGCAGCGACAGGTGATTGTCATCGCGGTACAGGGGAACGCCGTCGACAACGACCGCGCACCGTTCGGCATTGCAAAGGCGGCGCGCGGGATCGACGTAGCGAAGCGATCGGCGACGGGACTGCGCATCGAGAACGCGCCGAACCTCACCGGCCCGAGCTTCGAACGCGTCAATGTCCGGGGCGATCATTTCGCTGACGTCCCGCCCTGTTAGGCGTGCAGAGTAATTGGTTGACGGCACGTCGTAGCCGATCTCGGGGATCTGCCCGATCAGGACGACCGTCTTGCCAAGCTGCTGCAGTGTGTCCAGGGTCCGCTCGAGACCGCGCTCGAAGAGTTCCGCATTCGTGACCGCCGCATCGCCGGGCGCAATTACATCAGCCAGCGTTACGTCCCGCCCGGGCTCGTTCCCGTAACGCCGACCATCCGCGGCCATGGTCCAGCGTGCTGCAAGGATGACCGTCCGAATGCCTGGCTCTGCTTCGAGACGTCGCACGACGGCGTCGTTGAACGCCGCACAGGTCTGGCGACCCGGTCGCTCGATCCCGAGCAATGGCTGACATCCCGTGCGTAGCGCCGTCAGCCCCGCCGCGTTCGCGTCGATTGCGCTCAGGTTGATGCCGCTAGCCAACGCGAGCGCATGGGAGTCACCCCACAACAGGAACGTCGGTTCGCCATCGCCGCCGATACCGCACAGCTCGGGAGCCTCGTTGTTTTCCTCGCCCAGCTCCTCGCAGTTCTTCCAGTGCTGCCAGCCGGGGTCGGCGGCGACGATGTCGTTCATACCAGAGGCTACAGATCTGGCCGGCAGCCCGTCTGCGAGAGCCAGGATAGCAGCGCCGGCGATAACGACCGCTGACGCGGCACCTGCCATGCCGAACAACCGCGGTTGCGGCTGGAATCGGCGCCGGTCCCGAAACGGCGACTCGACGAAATGCCACGACGCCGCGGCAAGAAGCAGTACGGCAAACAGAATGACATGCCGTTCGAAGTCGGTCGGCTCATTGATCAGAAACTGCTTGGCGTATACGACAACCGGCCAGTGCCACAGATACAGCGAATACGAAATCAGGCCGATGAAGACCAGCGGTCGAATGCTCAACGCGCGACTGACGAAGGTCTGCCCGGAACTTCCGGCATGTATGACGGCAGCCGTGCCCAACGTAGGCAAGGCAGCGGCTGCACCCGGGAACGGCGT
>CAZMEA010000479.1:0-1848 GCA_964565135.1 uncultured Woeseiaceae bacterium | reverse complement strand
TCGCGGGTAACTGGGTGTGGTGGGCATTCCTCCTGTCGGGCATGCTCACCGTGTTCATCTACGCGCGACTCTGGCGGCGCTCGGGTGTTCTGACCGACATCGAGTTCTACGAGCTGCGCTACAGCGGTCGCTCGGCCGCCTTCCTGCGCGGCTTTCGGGCGCTGTATCTCGGCTTCTTTTTCAATGTCGTCATCATGTCGACGGTGTCGCTGGCCGCCATCAAGATCGGCGGTGTGATGCTCGGGCTCTCGCCGCTCGATTCGGTGATCTGGGCATCGATGGTAACGGTCGCCATCGCAACGCTTGGCGGTCTGCGCGCGGTTTTGCTCTCGGACTTCCTCTTGTTCGCGCTCGCAATGATCGGCGCCATTGCGGCCGCCTGGTTCTCGCTGCAGGCGCCGGAAGTCGGTGGGCTGGATGCACTGATCGCCTCACCCGCGCTGGAAGGGAAGCTGTCGTTCTTTCCGCAACTGACGGTCGACGCAAACGGCAGCTACACGACCGAAAGCATCAATCTACTGGTTGCCGTCCTGATCATTCCGATCGCCGTGCAGTGGTGGAGCGTGTGGTACCCGAGCGCCGAACCCGGCGGCGGCGGTTACGTCGCGCAGCGCATGCTGGCCGCGAGGAACGAGCGGCATGCCAGGGCCGCGGTGCTGCTGTTCAACGCAGCCTACTATGGCCTGCGACCCTGGCCGTGGATTCTCGTCGGACTCTGTTCGATCGCGGTGTTTCCGAACCTCGAGAGTATCGCCGCTGCATTTCCCGACGTGGATCCGGCGATCATCAACGACGACCTCGCCTATCCGGCAATGCTGCAGCGGGTACTGCCCGCCGGCTGGCTCGGACTGGTCGTCGCTTCGCTGGCCGCCGCCTACATCTCGACGATCTCGACGCATCTGAACTGGGGCTCTTCGTACATCGTGCACGACTTCTACAGCCGGTTCGTAAAACCCGAAGCGAGCGAGAAAGAACAGGTGCTGGTCGGGCGCATTGCGATCGTTGCCATGATGCTGGTTGCCGGTTTCATCTCGCTGCAGCTGTCCAACGCCCTGCAGGGCTTCGAAATCATGCTGCAGATCGGCGCGGGCACCGGCCTGCTGTTCATCCTGCGATGGTTCTGGTGGCGCATTAATGCGGTGAGTGAGATCGTCGCGATGATCGTCTCATTCGTGGTGGCGGTTGCCTTCAAGGTATTCAATCCGGGACTCGCCGCCTGGCAGGAACTGATCATCGGTGTGGGCATCACGACGACCTGCTGGGTAACGGCAACGCTGCTGTCGTCCCCGTCTGCCGAGGACACGCTGAAGTCATTCTGCAAATTGATAAACCCCGGCGGCCGCGGCTGGAAGCCGGTTTATGCGCAGCTCGAACGCGAGGGGCATCGTTTCGATTCCGAGAGCGTGAATATTCCACGCGGCATCCTGTGCATGGTGCTCGGCTGCACCACGGTCTACGGATTGCTGTTCGCTACCGGGTCCTGGTTATACGACCAGACGGGTACGGCGATAGCGCTCGGGTTACTCTCGGTGGCGTCCGCCTATGGCATCGTCCGACTCAAGTTCAATCACTGAAGCTCACCCATGACCGATCGCTGGAAAGACTCCGACCGCCGACGTTACATCTGTACTCGCGTTGCAGCGCCGCTCGACCTCGGTGGCCCAACACCAGACCCTGCATGGGCGGACATCCCGATGTCGGCGACTTTCGTGGACATCACGGGGGACCCTGCGCTCGCGCCGCGCTTCGAGACCCGCGTGCAGATGGCCTGGAACGACAACTACTTTTACTTCCGCGCCAGTCTCGAGGAGCCGCACGTCTGGGGCACGATCACGGAAAAAAATGCCG
>CAZMEA010000478.1:0-1849 GCA_964565135.1 uncultured Woeseiaceae bacterium | reverse complement strand
CGCATGATGCGGCGGATCCTCGTGAATCACGCGAACGCGAGCGCCGCCCAGAAGCGCGGCGGCGATGCGCTGCGAGTGACGTTCATTGAAGGCGATCTCGAAGATACTGACACCGCTCGCGACGTCATCGATCTCGATCGCGGGCTTGAGGCGCTGTCCGCGGAGGACAAGCGCAAAGCCGATCTCCTGGAGCTGCACTACTTTGCCGGTATGAGCTATCGCGAAGCCGGTGAGGTGCTGGGTGTCTCCGAGGCAACCGCGAAACGCGATCTCCGCTTCGGCAAGGCGTGGATGCGGCGTTATCTCGAGGGTGCCGGCTAGACGCTCTTGATCGCCGCGGTTCCTCGACCTCGGTGATCAAGGTGTCGTCACGCCCGGCTGCCACATAGGGAAATTCGCGTCCTATCCAGAAACGGGTTCCACTGCCTGGGCGAACCATTCCCGTAAGCGCTTTAGCTGATCTACTCGGCTTATCCCTGCGGCCAACTCGCCCGCCCTGACAGTTTGTGTTCCGGGTGACCCGATCCGGCGGCCGATTCTGCATTCCGATGTGAGGCACACACGTCGGGAGAATGCGCATGTACGGCACCACAAAACAACGAATCACGGTACTGGGATTACTGCTCTCGCTGGCTGCCTGCGGCGGCGGAGGAGGTGACGGTGGCGGTGGCAACGCCGGCGGGCAACAGCCGGCTGCACCAGTCAACCAGGCGCCGTCCATCAGCGGCCTGCCGTCAGACACGGTCGAGGCCGGCAACCCGTACAGTATTACCCCGGCCGCGTCGGATCCAGATGGAGACCCGCTCACATTCCGCCTTGAAAATGCGCCCTCGTGGATGCTGGTAAATGACGCGACCGGGGAAATCAGCGGCACGCCGTCCGGCGGCAACATCGGCAGTGTCGAAGGAATCCGGCTCACCGTGTCTGACGGCAGGGCGACGGCGTCGCTACCGTTGTTTTCGGTGACGGTCACGCCCGAGACCATTAGCCGTGAGAACTTCACGGCGGGTGGCACGACCTTTCCCACCGCCACCGGTTACCAGGTTGTTGGTGACCTGATGATGGTGACGGGCGAGCTCGAGCAGGAGTTCCAGAATGCCGATCTCGTGCTGGAGTTCGACGAGGAAGGCAACCTGCTCGACCTCTTCGGTGAAACGGACCTGCCGGAATCGATCTCGAAGAATGTCGCGATCAACGGTGGCGTTCGTGCGGTCGTCGGCATGATGAAGGGCGCCGAGATCAATGAGGATCCGGATTTCGGCATCACCCTGATGGAGGATACGAACTACTTCGTCTACTACATCGGCACCTCGTTCGACGTTACGGTAGGCAATCGCGATAACCCGAACATCACCACCGTCGTCACGATTGAGCCGCCGCTGAACACGCAGACGATCCTGATCTCCGACCCCACGGACTCCTTCCTGTACCAGTTCGAGGGCACGCCGGCCGGTGACCTGGGTTACGGCGAGTCGGACAACGGCTTGATCCCGTTCGTGCCGAACCTGCTCTACGCTCCGCTGGATACCTTCAATGGTTTCACCATCCAGAAGGGCGCGATTGGTCTCGGCATCAAGGCTGTCGACTTCTTCGAAGTGAGCGGCACGCTGGTCACGAAAGATCCGCAGTTCGCAGACATCGACCTCGATGATGCCTTCAACTCGCCCGTCGAGTATCGGGCCGGCATGAACGGTGCGCTGGAATTCTCGTTGTCCATAGCGGGCTTTGGCCTGTTCTCGTTCGACATTGCCGAGACGAGCGCAACGCTCGACGTCGGCTTCGACCGACAGTCACTCGCCATGTCGCTCGAGATCGAGCCGGAGCAGCCCCTGTTCCCGCTGTCCTACGC
>CAZMEA010000477.1:0-1854 GCA_964565135.1 uncultured Woeseiaceae bacterium | reverse complement strand
CGCCTATCGTCGAAGGTGGTGACGTGGTCGAGCCGTTGCGCGAGCGTGTTCTTGGCCGGGTCCTGGCAGAGCCGGTAATGATTCCGGGTACGGACAAGATCGCGTTCGATGCGGGTACGATTCTCGATGAAGCCGGCGTTGCCCGGCTCGAGTCGCTGTCAATTGACCATGTTCAGGTTCGTTCGCCGATCACCTGTGAAGTTCGCTATGGCGTTTGCGCCATGTGCTACGGTCGCGACCTCGCTCGCGGCCAGCGCATCAACATTGGCGAGGCTGTTGGCGTTATCGCAGCGCAGTCGATTGGTGAGCCTGGCACGCAGCTGACGATGCGTACCTTCCACATCGGTGGTGCGGCATCTCGTTCTGCGGCGGTCAATAACATCGAGCTCAAGAACACCGGTGTCGTCAAGCTGAACAACATCAAGACCGTTCTGCATCAGAAGGGCTACCTGGTAGCTGTGTCCCGCTCGGGTGAGATCTCGGTCATCGACGAGCACGGCCGCGAGCGCGAGCGTTACAAGGTACCGTACGGCGCCAACATCACGGCGAACGATGGTGACGAAGTTGCTCAGGGCCAGGTCGTTGCGAACTGGGATCCGCACACCCACCCGGTCATCACCGAGGTGGCGGGTAAGCTCCAGTTCGAGGACTTCATTGACGGCGTAACCGTCACCGAACAGATCGACGAGTTCACCGGTCTGTCGAGCATCGTCGTTCTGGATCCGAAGCAGCGTGGTACCGCTGGCAAGGATCTGAGTCCGAAGGCTCGACTGGTCGACGAAGAAGGCAATCCCGTGCACTTCGCGAACACCGAGATTCCGGCTGTTTACGCGTTGCCCGCGGGCGCCATCGTAACGAGCTCGGACGGTTCGGCAGTGCATGTCGGCGACGTCATCGCGCGCATTCCGCAGGAGTCGTCGAAGACACGCGACATCACGGGTGGTCTGCCGCGTGTTGCTGACCTCTTCGAAGCTCGCAAGCCGAAAGAGCCGGCGATCATGGCCGAGCACACCGGTACGGTCAGCTTTGGTAAGGAGACCAAGGGCAAGCGGCGTCTCGTCATCACTGACGAGTCGGGCGAGAGCTACGAGGAGCTGATTCCGAAGTGGCGTCACCTGAACGTCTTCGAAGGTGAGCAGGTTGTTCGCGGCGAAGTGATTGCCGACGGTGAACCGAACCCGCACGATATTCTGCGTCTGCAGGGTACCGAGGCGCTGGCTGACTACCTGGTTCGCGAGATCCAGGACGTCTATCGGCTGCAGGGTGTGAAGATCAATGACAAGCACATCGAGGTGATCATTCGCCAGATGCTGCGCAAGGTCGAAGTTGCCACCGCAGGTGAAAGTACCCTGTTGCGTGGGGAGCAGATCGATAAGGCGCGAGGTCTGGAAATCGAAGAGCAGCTTGTCGCCCAGGGCAAGGAGCCGCTGACGGTGACGCCGATGCTGCTGGGTATCACCAAGGCATCGCTGGCTACGGAGTCCTTCATTTCGGCAGCATCGTTCCAGGAAACGACTCGCGTCCTCACCGAGGCAGCGGTTCGCGGCCTTCGGGACGACCTGCGCGGCCTGAAGGAAAACGTCATCGTGGGTCGCCTGATTCCGGCAGGAACTGGCTACGCACACCATGCGGAGCGACGTCGGACGCGCGAGCAGGATCTGGCCGAGCAGTTGCAGGAGCTGGATCAGGCGGCGGCGGACGCGGCTGCAGCAGCCGAGGCGGAAGCCGCTGAATCGGCGGATGCCGTCGAAGACGCGGCGGCGGCAGAATCGGCTGAAGGTGCCGAGGAGTCGCAGGCCACGACCTGACGCGAGACAGTGGCGGGGAGGCCGGCTTGACCTGTTTCCCCGCCGT
>CAZMEA010000476.1:0-1856 GCA_964565135.1 uncultured Woeseiaceae bacterium | reverse complement strand
AGAACTACCTGCATATTCCGTACATGAAGGTCGTGCCGACGACCGACGTCAACGTCACGTTCGGCATGTCGATCGCGGTGTTCTTCCTGATCATCTATTACACGCACGTGGCGAAGGGCCCGCTCGGCCTGGTCAAGGACCTGATGCTGCACCCGATCGAGCCGCCGACCAAAGGCGCGGCGATCATCGCTGCACCTTTCATCATGGCGTTTAACCTGATCCTCGAGTCGGTAGCGCTGCTGGCCAAGCCTTTGTCGCTGTCGCTGCGACTGTTCGGCAACATGTTTGCCGGCGAATTGATTTTCATCCTGATTGCGTTGCTTGGAATCTGGCAGCTGCCCCTGCACTTCGGCTGGGCGGTCTTTCATGTTCTGATCGTTACGCTGCAGGCGTTTATTTTCATGATGTTGACGGTGGTGTATCTGGCGCTCGCGCAGGAAACGCACTAACCGCAAGACGATTTATTTGGACCTGATCCTTAACTGGAGAAACTGATGGAAACTGTAATTGGGTTTACCGCACTGGCCGTAGCGCTTCTGATCGGCCTTGGCGCACTGGGCGTCGGTATCGGCATGGGCCTCCTCGGTGGCCGCTTCCTCGAAGGTGCCGCACGTCAGCCGGAGCTGGCGCCGATGCTGCAGACGAAGATGTTCCTCGTCGTCGCGCTGCTCGACGCGGTAGCCATGATCGGTGTTGGTATCGCTCTGTTCTTCGCTTTCGCGAACCCGTTCATCGCGCAGTACCAGAACGCCGTTGGCGGCTGACGGTCGACCCGCGTCATCGACGCGGGTTGAGCTGATACAACACTGATACATAGAGGTGTCCTGTGGACATTAATATGACTCTGATAGGCCAGACGATCGCGATGATCGTGTTCGTCTGGTTCTGCATGAAGTTCATCTGGCCGCCGCTGATGCAGGCGATCGAGGAACGACAGACGCAGATCGCTGACGGACTGGCAGCGGCGGAGAAGGGCCAGCAGAGCCTTGCCGAGGCCGAGACCGAAGCTCAGAAGATTGTCGACGAAGCACGCAAGCAGGCGACGGGCATTCTTGACCAGGCAAATGCCCGGGCCAACGAGATTGTCGCCGAAGGCAAGTCCGATGGTCAGAAGGAGCGCGAGCGCCAGATTGCCGCTGCCGCGGCCGAGATCGAGCAGGAAACCAACCGTGCCCGCGAAGAGCTTCGCGGCCAGGTGTCAGCAATCGCCGTTGCCAGTGCGGAGAAGATCCTGAATCGCGAGATCGATGGCAAGGCGCACGAGGACATCCTCGGCAAACTGGCCAGCGAGCTGTAAGGCAGTTTCATGGCAGACAACAACACAGTTGCCCGGCCGTACGCGCAGGCGGTCTTCGACGTAGCGCAAGCGGAGAACGCCCTGCAGGCGATCTCCGATTCGCTGAACGCCGGCAAGGCGCTGCTCGACGATGGGCAGGTCGAAGCGTTTCTCGCCCGACCGTCCCTGGACGACGCACAGCGACTCGAGTTTCTCCAGGGGTTGTTTGCGAAGGTCGCAGGCGATGACAGCGTTTTTGCTGGCGGCAGCCAGCACGGCACCAACTTTCTCCGGCTGCTGCTGGAGAACGGTCGCGTGGCGGTACTGCCAGAGATCGCGGAACATTTCGACGCGCTCAAGGCGGGTATCGAAAACGTGATCGACGTGACGGTGACCTCAGCAACGGCTGTCACCGACGCACAGCTGGCGGAGATCGTGTCCGCGCTCAAAGAGCGTTTCGGTCGGGAAGTCAGTGTTGCGACGGAAGTAGATGAAAGCCTCATCGGCGGCGCGGTGATTCGTGCAGGCGATGTCGTAATTGATGGATCACTGCGGGCGCGCCTGGAAGGGCTTGCGAACG
>CAZMEA010000475.1:0-1883 GCA_964565135.1 uncultured Woeseiaceae bacterium | reverse complement strand
ACCCGAACATCACCGCGACGCTGTACGGCCGCGCCGTGAGGGATGCAGACCCATTGACGGTCGACCAGCCGTTGCCGTTGATCATCATTTCGCACGGCTATCCCGGCAATCGATTCCTGATGAGCCACCTGGCCGAAAACCTGGCAAGCAAGGGTTACGTGGTGGCCTCCATCGATCACAGAGACAGCACCTATGGCGACCAACAGGCCTTCGCGAGCACCTTGTACAACAGGCCGCTTGATCAACTTTTTGTCGTTGATGAGATCGAGGCGCTGTCCGCGTCTGAGGGGAGCTTTCTCGAAGGGTTGGTTGACGCACAGCAAACGGGAATCGTGGGCTACTCGATGGGGGGCTACGGCCTGACCATAAATCTCGGCGGCGGCGTCAGCGACGCTCTCGTCAATCACGCAATTGCGCCGGCCAACAGGCTGGCGTTTGAGCATGCGGCGAACAATCCTGAATTCATGGCGACGCGAGATCAGCGCATCAGGGCAGGCTTCCTGGTTGCCCCATGGGGCATGGCGAACGACGTCTGGTTGGAGGAAGATCTCGACAGCATATCCGTGCCGACATTCTGGCTTTCGGGAAGCGCCGACGAGGTGGCCGGTTACGAAAACGGCACCCGCTCGATGTTTGAAAATGCGCTGAACAGCGATCGTTATCTGCTGACCTATCTAAACGCCGGCCATAATGCCGGGGCACCGATACCGCTGCCGGTCGAGTTCGAATCGAGCGACGACAAGCAGGGCGCCGACCACTACGTCGACGCCGTTTGGGATTCGGTAAGAATGAATAACGTGATGGACCATTTCGCCACCGCGTTCTTTGATTTGCACCTGAAGGACGATGCGTCCAAGCGCGAGTATCTGCGATTGCTGCCAAACTCTGAGGCCGGCGTTTACTCAGTGGTCGACGACGCGCCTACCGACGAACACACCTACTGGAAGGGTTTTCCCCGCTCTACGGCACGGGGACTGCTTCTCGAGTATCTCGAGGCGACAACAATCTCCGCAGACTAGTTTCCGAACTGCAGGTCGATACTCGCTAAGAACATCGGATCGCTGCTGCGGATATCATCGAACGGAGACCGTACGAACCTGAATCCATGTCCAAGCACACCACAAGCGGAATGGCGCGTATCAACCTGAGCGTGGGCCAGTTCACAAGGTTAGCGGTAGTTCTGATTTGCGCTGTCGTGCTCGGCGCGTGTTCCCGTTCGTCGGGACTTACACTCAACTACTCGGATCACGATCCGCTTGGCGGTATGCGAACGCAGTTCGTCCAGGAAGTCTGGCTCCCGGAAATCAGCAGGCAGAGTAACGACGAGATTGAGGTGCGCGACTTCTGGGGCGGTGCACTTCTGAGTTCAAAGGAAATTCTCAAGGGCGTTGGTGATGGAGTCGCGGACCTCGGTATGGTCTACCCGGGTCACTATCCCCGCCAGCTGGTTGCGCATTCGGTATTCAGTCTCTTTCCTCGCGGACCGACGGACTTCGCCGACATGATAGAGCTCTACCGCAGGGCGTACGCCGAGATTCCGGCACTTGCGGACGAGTTGCGACGGGTCAACGTAATGCCGTTGATGATCACGGCCGGGTTGCCCGGCGCGTTTGCGAGTACCTCTTCGCTGGAGACTCTCGATGATGTCGCTGGGCGACGCTGGCGGGGTGGCGGCAAATGGCCATTGCGGTACCTGGAAAACGTTGGAGCCGTGCCGGTCGCTGTACCCTGGGGAGACACGTACATGGCTTTGCAAACCGGCACACTGGATGGCGCTCTCGCCAACTATGACGGCATGCATATGACCAAGCTCGACGAGGCCGCGCCAAACGTGCTGATCTCGAGGGAGCTTTGGTATGCGTTGCCGTTCCTGCACGTAGTCA
>CAZMEA010000474.1:0-1884 GCA_964565135.1 uncultured Woeseiaceae bacterium | reverse complement strand
CGAATGCGATCCCACGGGTCTTCGCCAAGGTAGCGAATGCAGGCGTCGAAGGTGGCGCCGCCCCAGGACTCCATCGACCAGTAGCCGACCTTATCGAGCTCCGCGCAAATCGGCAGCATGTCGTCGATGCGCATACGCGTTGCGAGCAGGCTCTGGTGCCCGTCGCGCAGAACCAGCTCGGTGATGCCGAGCGGATTGGTGTTTGCCATGTTAAGTGTCTTCCCGGTGGTTTCCGTGCGGCTTACGAGCGCCGTCGGTACTGATTGATCGCGGCCGCGATTGCGGCAACCTCTTCTTCGGACGGCCCGCCGGTCGCCGGCGATGTTGGCGCCTCCGGCGGCTGTCGGCGCACGACGAGCGACGACATCAGGCTGGTCGCGAGTACGAGCGCGGTAAGAAATACGAATACGGTGCCCATGCCGACCAGCATGAGCTCGATTCCCTGCGCCAGCAGGTCTTCCTGCACGGGCTTAGCCTGCGTCCCTGAGCGAGGCGATGAAGGTCAGCATCAGGTCTTCGGTGCCGTCCGGCTCTCCCAGGGAATACGAGGCGAGCGGGCAGATGCCGGCCGTGCTGATATTGCCGTCGCGCTTGACCCCGGTGCCCACGTAGGTCGCGCCGGCGAACTCGGGTCGCTCGACGCTGCTGACCGGTCCCGCAAAGGCAAACTGGCGGTCGACGAGGGCGCCGGCCTTGGCAAGGCTGGTCACCGATCCGCGTGAGGCCGCCATGGGCAGGTCCAGTTCGAGCGCCTCGGCGACCAGCTCGTCCACCCTGGGGGGCATATCGTGACCCGACGCTGGCGCCATGCAGGGCAGCACCAGGCCGGCGTACTCCTCGATGCGCACATCGGTGAGTTTGACCGTTGGCGTCAGCGCCAGTGTTTCAGTGGCCAGAACTTCGTCACGCGGAGTAGCGATATCCACGGCATAGCCTGCGTCCTCGAGCATCTGGCGCATCACGCCGACTTCGCGCACGAGCATGCGGTCGAGATCCCTGGACCCGTCACGGACATACATGAATATTTTTTGCTCGTCGGCGCCGGCAATCGGTGCTAGAAACGCTAAAAGCACCGAAAAAATAACGAGTCGTCGCATCGTGCTTCTCCTCCAGGGGCCCCCGCAGCCCGGGCTCGGGAAAATAGCATTGCGCGGGCGGGTGCGCCACAGGGCGGTGCGCAGCCCGGACAGGTACAGCGGCGCGGCGACGGACCACGAAACGGCTATAGCTTTGTTGTATTTACGAAACAGCTGTAAAGCTTGATTTACGTAGCCGTACGTAGGATAAACAGGGAATACACAACAAAAATAGTTGTGATGCGGGGCCGGCGCCGGGATGCAGGCGGCCAACAAGAAAAGTACAGCTGAATCCGGAAAGGAGAGCCGGGGCAACGCCAGGCTGTATGAATGGCAGGGGAAAGAGGACACCATCCATGAAACACAAAACCTACAGGGCGACAGCCTTGTCGGCGGCAGTGGCTGTGGCATTGGGCACAACGGCGCCGAACGCGCTGGCCCAGGACGACCAGGTTGAAGAGGTCGTCGTCACAGGCTCGTATATCCGTCGAACCGAGTACGAGGGCCGCGCGCCGATCCAGATCGTCGATTCCGAGGCGATCTCGCTGATCGGTGCCGCGCAGCCGGCTGACATCATCAGCCAGCTATCGGCCAACAGTGGCTCGCAGTTCTACAACGAGACCAACGACCGCCAGGGCGTCATCCAGTTCAACATTCGCAACCTCGGTCTCGGCTCGACCCTGACTCTGCTGAACGGCAAACGCGCCGGTATCGCCGCGGTCGCCGATGCTGGCGGCGCGGACTTCGTCGACCTCAACCAGTATCCGCTGGCCATGATCGAGCGTATCGACGTTCTGACGAACGGCGC
>CAZMEA010000473.1:0-1892 GCA_964565135.1 uncultured Woeseiaceae bacterium | reverse complement strand
TCGGCGGGCAGGTATTGAGCGGCTCGGTGACGCTCGTGAGCCTGTGCAACGGGCCGTGGGTGGGCGGCAGCTTCCACATTGCACCGGGCGCATTCAATAACGACGGTCTGCTGGACATCGTCTACGCCGAGCCGGTCACGCGGCGCAGAGTGCTCTCCCTGCTGCCCAAACTGCTCAAGGGCACGCACGTTGATGCGAGCGAAGTCAGGCTGTTCGCGACGCGGAGCTGTGAGGTGAGGTCGCAGAAGCCCGTGATCTGGCAGCTGGACGGCGAGGTGCAGAAACCACGCACCGACTTCAGTATCGAAGTACTGCCCGGTGCCCTACGACTCCTTTGAACGGACGCGGCTGCCGAGGTAAATCGCCAGGAGCGTCAGCGCGGCACCGGCCGCCTCTATCGGGCTCACATCCCGGCCGAAGAACAGAATGTCCCACAGGAAACTCAGTGACGGCTGCAGCAGCAATGCGAGCCCTGCCTCCGTGGTGGTCACATCCGCCAGACTGCTGGCGATGAACATGAGACCGATGGCATGGGCCAGAAGGCCGTACGCCAGCAGCCAGCCGACATCGGGCAGCGTCGTGACGGCAAGCGACTCTCCTTCCGCCATGGCCGAGACCGCGAGCACAACGGAGACCATTAATGACATGACGGCGACTTCCCGCATCGGCACCGCGTGAGCCGCGCCAAGGCGGGCCGCGCGCATGCACAACATGTATCCCGCATAGCTGATCGCCGTCAGCACACCCAGCCAGACGCCGGCCTGGTAATTGGGTATTGGCGCCTGCCAATCCGATCCGACGATCAGGTACAAGCCCAGCACGGCAAGCGGAATCGCAACGATCTGGATCAGTGATGGCCGCTGGCCGAGAAACACGACACCGGCCGCCATCATGAAGAAGACCTGCAGGTTGGCCAGCAACGTTGCGAGCCCCGGCCCGATAAAAACGATGCTTCGGTGCCAGAACCACAAATCGAGCGCGAAGAACACGGCAGACGCGACGAGGATCCGCCACACCCGGACAGAGAACGTTATGCGACGACCGGTGACAATGATGAAGGCCGCCAGGGCAATGCCACCGATAAACACACGATAGAAGCCGCTGGTGGTCGGTGACACATCAACGAGCCGTACGAAGACCGGTGAGAAACTGATCAGAATCGCGCCCGTGAACAGGCGGATATGCGGACTGGAAAAAATGGCGGCCACGTCCTCAGTCGGACCCCTCAACCCATGCCAGCTGCGACCGCATCCGTCATGCGGTGCCGAGCCACGACTGCCTGTGACTCGATGACGTTTCCCCCACATCGGCCTCGACTGTCAGATAGCAGGTCGTCGTGGGAGATTCTTCCAGCGTCGCAGCAAGTCGCAGAAGCTCGTCATTACGGAAGACGGAGATGGTGACAGCATCACCGGGTGCAAATCGCGCGAGTCGACTCTGCACGTTGCCGGCGGTCAGGCGCAATCCGTCCAGGGCAACGGCCTCGTCGCCCGGACACAGACCGGCCTTCTCGGCGGGGCTTCCGGCCATGACCGGGCCGAAAACCGAACGGCTGTCCGAAGCGGCGAGATTCGCGCCAAGCCACGGTGCACTCGCGGCGCCGGCAGTTGCAGGTTTGCCGCCTGCATCCTGCGCATCGGTTGCGGAGCGAAAGTGCGTGTGCACGCCACAGTGGCGCAGCGCGTCCTCGAGCGGCAGCTCGTCGGTGCCTCGCACGTAGCGTTCGAAGAACTCGGAAAGGTCGAGCGAACACACTTCGGCCGCGATGCTCTCCAGACCACGTTCGGGCAGCCCGATACCGGTCTCTCCGTGGCGCCGCCAGCACTCGCGCATCACGTCATCGAGCGAGCACTCGCCGTTGGTTCTGCGGCGGATGGTCAGGTCGAGCAACA
>CAZMEA010000472.1:0-1901 GCA_964565135.1 uncultured Woeseiaceae bacterium | reverse complement strand
CCGGCGCACACGCTCAGTGGCGAGATTCCCTATAACAAGCCTATGGACTGCAAGAAAGCCCTGCAGTTTTCGGTCGATATTGCGACCGGTATGTCAGTAGCCCACCAGGCCGGCGTCATTCACCGCGACCTCAAGCCGGCGAATATTCTGGTCAACAGCGACGGTCTGCTGAAGATCGTGGACTTCGGCGTTGCCGCGGCGGCCAGCAGCGGCGACACGCAGCTGACAAAGACGGGCTATGTGATTGGCTCGCCGAAATACATGGCACCCGAGCAGATCCTCGGCAAAAAAGTCGACGAGAAAGCGGACATCTACAGTGTCGGAGTCATCATGTACGAAATGGTGACAGGGGTTCCGCCGTACAGTCGCGGCGACCATATGTCGGTCATGTATCAGCACGTTCAGGGCAAGGCGAAACTCTGCCAGGAAATCAACCCGAAGGTCCCCGATGCCTACGCCGAAATCATTGGCAAAGCCATGTCGGTGGACAAGTCGAAGCGCTATGCCTCGATGAATGAACTCATTGATGCACTAAACGCCGTGCAGTTGTAAAAATGTGTACTGGCGCACTGGAACGAGGGTTTCAATCCGCCTAGGATTAGCGGCAGTCGGCCTTTTTAACGTAATCCAAGGACCGCCCCGATATGCCGCGCATCGATGCCTTTCTGAAGCTGGGACTCGCCCAGGGTTGTTCTGACGTGCACCTCGCCGTTGGCGTCCCGCCGATGCTGCGCATGAACGGCGATCTGCTGCCGATCAAGTTTCGCGACCTGTCCGAATCGGAACTCGAGGCCTACGTGGACGAGATCCTGAGCGACTCGCAGAAGTCGATCTTCCATTCCGGGAAAGACCTCGACTTCTCCTACGTTGGCGAGGAAAAAAGCCGGTTTCGGGTCAACCTGTTTCGCAAAGACACGGGGGTGGGCGCGGTTTTCCGTCACATCCCGAACGAAGTGCCAACCCTGGACAGCCTCAACCTGCCAAAGGCAGTCAAGGGTTTTTGTGACTATCACCAGGGCATGGTGCTGGTGACCGGTTCGACGGGAACCGGCAAGTCAACGACGCTGGCCGCAATGATCGACCACCTGAACGAGACCCGAAGCCTGAACATCATCAGCCTCGAGGACCCGATCGAATTCGTGCACCCGAGCAAGAAGTCGCAGGTGATCCAGCGCGAGCTTGGCACGCACCTCAAAAGCTTCGCAGATGGCGTGAGGTCCGCCATGCGCGAGGATCCGGACGTCATTCTGGTCGGCGAAATGCGCGACGCAGAAACGATCTCGATGGCGATGACGGCCGCTGAGACCGGCCACCTGGTGCTTGGCACGCTGCACACGACCGGCGCGGTCAAAACGATCGATCGAGTCATCGACGCCCTACCGGGCGAACTTCGCGAGCAGACCAAGAGCTTCCTGTCGCAGAGCCTGAAGGCCGTCATTACGCAGAACCTCGTCAAAACGCTGGACGGCCGAGGTCGCAAGGCGATCCTCGAGATATTGGTCAATAACCGCGCCATTTCCAAACTGATCATGTCCGACCAGACGCATCAAATCCCCGCCCAGCTCACGACCGGCCGTGGCGTCGGCATGCAGAGCATGGACCGCGCTTTGCTGGAAGCCGTCGAACGTGGCGATATCGACCCGGACGACGCATTCAGGTACGCGAACGACAAAGGGCGATTCCAGCGGTACGTAACTGATACGTCCATGCTGCCGATCATGGAGGCTGAGGCATGACGACCATCACGGATCAGTCACCGAAGAGGATCGACGCGTACCTGACCGAGGCGCTGGCTCGCAGCAGTTCCGACCTGCACTTTATATCCGGTGATCCGCCGCGAGTCCGAATTCACGGCGACCTGCAGACCATGAACAACAATCCGCTGAGCATCGACGAGGTCT
>CAZMEA010000471.1:0-1913 GCA_964565135.1 uncultured Woeseiaceae bacterium | reverse complement strand
TCGACGGACCGCGGGATTTTTTCGCGACAACAACCGGCAAAGCAGTCGCCTGCGGATCGCTCTCCGCCGTCTGCGGCGCCATCGAACGTGCCGAGGCAATGCTCGCATCGCTCGGCCATGAGGCGACAATCGTATTGACCGGCGGTGATGCCTCACGCATTCTTCCCCTGCTTGCTGGCGAACCCGAACACAGACCGCACCTCGTCCTCCAGGGACTGGGTGTGATTGTGCAGAGCGATCCATAGATCGGCGACCTATGAGAAACATCTTACTGGCACTCCTGCTCGCGAATATCCTGTACTTCATGTACGAGCGATTCGTCGAGGATCCGCCGGAGCTTGGCATTGCCGTGGTCGAAGAATCCGCGCTCGGACCCGAGCTGCAGCTCTCCGATCCGCCCACACCGACAGCAGCCGACGGCGAGCCAGCCGCGGCGATGGTCGATGCGCCGGAGTCGGTGCAGCTCGCGGCCATGGTCGGTCGCTCCTGCGTGACGGTCGGTCCGTTCAGAGCGGCGAGCGACGCCGAAGATGCGCTGGGCGATTTCATTGCCGACGACTTCAGCGCCGTCATTCGCAGTACCGATGGACAGGTGTTCGTCGGGCACTGGGTGCAGATTCGGAACATTGCCGATCGCAGTTCCGGTAATCAGATGATTGAGACCCTTCGTGAGGGTGGTCTCGGCGACGCCTACCTGGTCGAGACCGAGGACGAGGGGCTGAAAATTTCGCTGGGGCTGTTCGGCGAGATGCCGCGAGCCGAGCGTATCGAGCTGCAGGCCAAATCGCTCGGCCTGCCTGCCGACATCGTCCCGCGAATGCGCGACGCCACCGTGTTCTTCGTCGACCTCGGTCTGCCGCCCGGGCGGGGCGCAGGCAACATCGTCGAGAAGTACGGCGAGGACAAGGTTCTGCTGCGAGATCAGGCGGTCTGCCCCGGCAGTCAGCCCTGACAGCCTCTTCGCTTCGAAAAAAGCCAGTTTTTTCAATAACCTGGCTTTGATCATCTCTTCCTCAGTCATTCATCAGGCCGATATCAGCGTCTGATCAGGGTTGTTTCCACCCCTCCCTCTACCGTTGAGCCTCGACATCAGGCCTCGGCGATCGCCGGTTCCGAAAACGGGAGAGAGACTATGTTCAATGCGACCCACGACAGCACCATCAGACACGGCGTTTCCTATGCCCTCCTGCTGGCCGCGACAGCACTCTGCGGGAATACGGCGCATGCCACATGCCCCGGCGGCGGCTATACGCTCGATGCAGGATCGATTCGGGACGTCGTACCGCATCCAACCGAGCCGAACACGGTTTTTGTCGTGCAGGAGCCGGAGGACCTGAGCGCGTTCGCCGTGCTGAAAAGCTGCGATGCCGGCGCAACCTGGTCGCCGACGTCGCTGAAACGCGAGCACTTCGGCGTAGGTTCGCTGGCGGTGGACCCGACACAGCCGAATCGCGTCACCGTATCCACCAATCACGGCAACCTCGTCAGCGTCGACGGTGGCATCAACTTCGAGCTCGTCGACTACTGGTACTCGAACCTGGTCTACGGCAACGATGGCACCCTGTACAGCCATGCAAGCACCTACGCCTACAAGCTGCCGCGCGGCTCATCAACGTGGATACCGCTCACACTTTCGCCACAACCCATGAACGTGCTTCGCCCGCACCCGACGGACGCAAATCAGCTGCACATCGGACAGCTGTATTCCGTGGATGGCGGAACCAGTTGGCAGTATGTTCGCAACGACGGCCATACGAAGGACGTACGCTACAGCGAGGTCGACCCGATGCGCGTCATCGCAACGGGCAAGCCGGTTATGCTCAGCACCGACGGTGGTGTTAACTGGAGCCAGCCTGCCTACAACGAGTTTGAGTTCTTTGTCAGGGAAACGCCGGCCGGACGATTCGTCGCCT
>CAZMEA010000470.1:0-1918 GCA_964565135.1 uncultured Woeseiaceae bacterium | reverse complement strand
CGTGTTGAGGATCAGCGTGTCCTGCGAATTGAAGTACTGGACCCACCAGACGTTGCTTGCAGCCGTACTGGTAATGCGGCAGTTGCCATAGCCTCGCGACAGGATCACCGCGGGGCCCGAACCCAGCGTCGTGGCCAGCATGTCGAGATCCTCGTCGGTGTTCGGCAGCAGCGAGAGATTGATGACGTACGGATCGGCGCCCGGCTGGTAGTCCGGCACCTTGTCAGCAATCTCGACGAGCAGCGACGGGGCGTTACCGACGCCCGGCGGCAGGCTATCCGGATCGAACGAAATGTCGGTGCTTGCATCTGTGAAGACACCGTCGCGTATCAGGCTCGGAATGGCACCGACTTCGACGACGTCGCGCTCGACCTGGTCGTTTTCGTCGATGTACTGCACCCGCCAGACGCCCGCGAGGACGGCTTCCTGGATGCGAGCACGGACCATGCCGTCGTACACGATGCTGACTTCACCGCTCCCAAGCACCTGGTCGAGCAACTCCGTGTTTGCCTCGTCCAGCGTCGCGACAGGCAGCACCGCGGCGGGTTCGCCCGCTTTCTGCGTCGACAGCGCGTCGGCGAGCTTCTGCAGGAACTCGATACCGGCTTCCAGGCCTTCGATCTCTTCCGGCTCTGGAACGACGGGCATCGAGTACGTCCAGGTCTCACTCGGCATGCGCATGTAGTCGAGGACGACACCATCTTCATCGGCGGGCTGTGAGCCAGGCTCGACAACAACCGGTATGCTGATCTTCTTCATCTCGTGTCTCCGGTATCAGTGCTGCGGCTGTGCGCTGGCGGTGCCGCCGGGCAGCGGCATCGGCGGCGGCTCGCTCGGCTGCGCCGCTAGGATGCGCTCGATTTCCGTAAGGTAGTTGGCCCAGTCGAGCAGGCCGGTTATGGCGCCGAGATATTCGCTGTCTCGGAGGAAGACGAGCGTCGGCAGTTTCAGGAAGCGGTACTTCAACTGCATGTCCCGATGCGCCGGGAACGGCACGACGGCGACCTTGAAACGGCCGTCGAAGGCCTGGACCAGCTCGGGCAGGATGACCGCCAGATCGTCGGCTTCGGGAATGCGCTTGATGCCCTCTGCAAAAACCAGAACGACGGTGTCGTTCGCGTCGATGAATGCGTCGAGCTCGGGTCCGGCCAACGCCGGATAGCTGGTGCGTTCGAGCATCGCCTTGATAGTCGGTGAGAACACGTATTCCTCCTGACGTTTCTAACGGTCGCGCCGCGGCGCGGACTCGGGACGGGGTGGTTCGCGATCGATGAGATCGGCGAACAGGTGATCGATATCGGTGCTGCCCTGCATGACGAGATTCACGGCAGTGACCGCATCTGTAATGCGTGCGGCGTCGGCCGGATTCAGGACCTCGCGCGCAGCGTCGAGAAAGGTGAGTAGCCAGGTGCCTTCCGGCTGGTCGCCGACGAGCAGGGTGCTGATGCGTTTGCGCTCGCCCATGCCTTCGCAGAGCGCGGAGCCTTCACCCGTTTCAACGATTTGCATCGGGATACCGATGCACATCAGTACTTGCCCCTGTGATCGACATCGACACTGACGGCGCCGGGATCCAGGGGCTGGCTGCGGTAGCCAACTTCAAAGCGGTCAGAATTCAGGACGCGGTCGTCGCCAACCCGGCACGCTTCGTCCTCGGTGGGTCGCAGCGATTCGTAGCGCATCATGTCGATTTCGTTGCCGGCGATGGATTCGCGGTTCGGGTGCGGCGCGGGAAGGCGTGTGCCGTTGACCCCGTGTTTGGCCAGCCACTGCACCGCGGCAGTTGCTGCCGGGCCTATCTGCTCACGCACTTTCGGGTGCAGACTGCCGCCGAAGTCTTCGATCTGTACCGGCTGAACGCCGACCAGCAGCATGTGTTCGGGCAGCCGGCCGAGCATCTCGGCCATGGCCAGGACTT
>CAZMEA010000469.1:0-1918 GCA_964565135.1 uncultured Woeseiaceae bacterium | reverse complement strand
AGGACTGCGAGATTCATCGCGGCAGCACCGAAGCCAACCTGCCCTGGGCGTCGTATCAGGCTGGCAGCGTGTCTATCTACACGCAGACACGATCGAGCTACGTTGCTGCGATGGACGCGGTCGACAAGCTGAAGCAGATTGCTGCCCAGACGCTCGGTGGCGAAGCCGACGACTACGATATCGATGGGTCGGACGTGTTCCGTGTCAGCAATCCGGGTCAACGCTTGAGTTACGCGGCCGCAGCGCAGCGCGCCGTGGAGCTCGGCGGTACCTACAGCGGCGAGGAGTATCCCGACGACATCCACGAAATCACGCAGCGTTCCGTGCAGAACGTTGCGGGTACGGGGCTTGTTGGCGTCGCCAAGGACAATCTGCGCAAAGACGGCGTGGTGCCCGGACTGGCGGTGGCATTCGTCGAGATCGAACTCGATCTCGACACCGGCATGTACGAGATCCTCGATTACGTTGGCATCGCTGAATGCGGCACGGTCGTGCACCCACAGGGCCTTGCGCAACAGATGAAAGGCGGTGCCGTCTGGGGTATGGGCATGGCTGCGCTCGAGCGCCACGTCTACGATCCACAAAACGGTTTGCCGGCCAACGTCGGCTACTACGGCTGCCGGGTACCGACCTACCTCGACGTGCCATCGGTGACGCGAACGTCCGCGGTCGACCTGCCGGATCCGCAGAACCCGTTCGGCGCACGCGGTATCGGCGAACCCGCCATGGGCTGCTCCGTTGCCGCGCTGACCTCAGCGATCTCGGACGCGCTCGATGGTCATATGTTCGGCCGCACGCCGGTGTCGAGCGACATGATCGTGAATTACGTCGCCGGTAATTCGCAGTCCTTCAAACCCATGCAAACCAACAACTTCTGAGGTAGCCATGCCTTCCTACGACGTAATGCCCGATGTGCAGCTGTTTCAGCCGGCGGAGGTTGAGGACGCGCTGAATCTCGCTGACCAGTATGGCCACGACGGCTGGCTGCTCGGCGGCGGCCAGGACACCTATGGCTGGCTCAAGGACCGGGCGAAAAACCCGACGGCGCTGATTGACCTGAACGGTATCGAAGCGCTGCGCGGTATCCGCAGCACGGACGGCGGCATCGAAATCGGCGCGGCGACAACCTTGCGCGACATCATCCGCAACGACGCCATCAACGATCGGTACTCGCTGCTTTCGCAGGCTGCGAGTCGCGTGGCCAGCCCGCAGATCCGAAATGTCGGTACGCTCGGCGGCAACCTGATTCAGGATGCGCGCTGCTGGTACTACCGCCGCGGTCTGGCCTGTTACCGGGCCGGCGGCAACCTCTGCTACGCCGACAGTCCCGAAGGCATGAATCGCGAACATGCGCTGTTCAACGCCAGTCGATGCGTTGCTGTCAGCCCGTCGGATACTGCGACGGCCCTCGTCGCGCTCGACGCAGTAATGATCGCGGCAAGTGTCGATGGCGAGCGTCGAATCGCGGCGGATGATTTCTTCGTAGGCCCGGATACACACATCACGCGGATGACGTCTCTGGAGCCGGGGGAGATCCTTACGGCAGTGCATCTTCCGGATACCTGGGCCGGCCAGCGGTTCTACTTCGAGAAGGTGGCCGACAGAAACGTGTGGGACTTCGCACTGGTCAGTATCGCGGTGGCCATGAAAATGAACGGCGACAGCATTGCCGAGAGCCGTTTCGTTTGTGGCGGCGTTGCCTGCACACCGTACCGATTGCGCAACGTCGAACAGGCAGCGCGGGGCAAGAACCTGTCAGCAGAAAGCGGCGACGCACTCGCCGGGCTTGCAACGGCCGGCGCGAAGCCTCTCAACTACAACCACTTCAAAATGCCGGTGATGGAAAACCTCGTCCGTCACGCAATGCAGGGGTAAGGCCGTGGATTTCGCTACCTATAAGAGAGACGTCTGGGGCCGG
>CAZMEA010000468.1:0-1919 GCA_964565135.1 uncultured Woeseiaceae bacterium | reverse complement strand
CAGCAGGGCGAGGGTCAGATGGCGCTGAACGCGCCGAAGCTGGCCGGCCAGGAGCCATGGTATCTGCGCAAGCAGCTGCGCAATTACAAGGAAGGCGTCCGTGGCGTGCACGAGGACGATGTGTACGGCCGGCAGATGGCCCCGATGGCGGCGACGCTCGCCACCGATGCAATGGTCGAAAACGTTATCGCACACATCCAGACCTTCCCTGACAACCCGGCTGAAACGACCGTGGCCGGCAATGTCGAAGCCGGACGCCGCACCTACACCTACTGCGCGTACTGTCACGGTGCGCAGGGCGAAGGCCTGCAAACGATGAATGCGCCCCGCATGGCGGGCATGACGGACTGGTATCTGCAGCGGCAGCTGGTGAAGTTCCGCGAGGGCGTGCGCGGCCAGCATCCGCGGGATTACTACGGCAAGCAGATGAGTTTCATGGGCCGCACGCTGACGACCGATCAGATGATCGACGACGTTATCGCCTACATCAATACGCTGCCGTCTCCCGGGAATGCCCAGCAGGTTGCGGACCTGAACTGAACACCGACGAACCGAAAGACGCGAACGACCGACGAAATTTGAGGAACGCCACATGGCCTACGTAGCAATAGCTGATCGCGATCACGAGCAAGAGCATCACGATCCGCATACGTTTATTGAAAAGTACGTCTGGAGTCAGGATCACAAGGTGATCGCGATTCAGTACGCCGGCATCGCGATATTTGTCGGCGTCGTGGCACTGATTCTGTCCGTGATGATGCGACTGCAGCTCGGCTTCCCGGATTCGTTCGCGATTATCAACCCGGAATCGTATTACCAGTTCGTCACCATGCACGGCATGATCATGGTCGTGTATCTGCTAACCGCGCTGTTCCTCGGCGGTTTCGGCAATTACCTGATACCACTCATGTGCGGATCCCGCGACATGGTGTTCCCGTACCTGAACATGCTCAGCGTATGGGTCTACCTGCTTTCGGTGATCATCCTGCTGGCCAGCTTTTTCGTGCCCGGAGGCGCGACCGGCGCCGGCTGGACCCTGTATCCGCCGCAGGCGATCACGGCGGGAACGCCCGGCACCGACTGGGGCATCGTGCTCATGCTGCTGTCGCTGGCCGTCTTCATCGTGGCCTTCACGATGGGCGGTCTGAACTACGTAACGACTATCCTGCAGGCGCGCTGCAAGGGCATGACGCTGATGCGGATGCCGCTGTCGGTCTGGGGCATCTTCGTGGCGACGATCCTCGGCCTGCTCGCATTTCCGGCGCTGCTCGTCAGCGCCATCATGATGTTGCTCGACAAGCTGATTGGTACCAGTTTCTTCATGCCGGCGATTCTTTCCGGCGGCCAGGTTCTGGACCACACGGGCGGTAGCCCGATCCTGTTCCAGCACCTCTTCTGGTTCTTTGGCCACCCCGAGGTGTACATCGTCGCGCTGCCCGCGTTCGGCATCGTTTCGGATGTACTGGCCGTGCACGCACGCAAGAACATCTTCGGCTATCGCATGATGGTCTGGGCCATTCTCGCGATTGGCGGGCTGAGCTTCATCGTCTGGGCGCATCATATGTACGTCAGTGGCATGACCCCGTACTTCGGTTTCTTCTTCGCCACGACCACGCTGATCATCGCGGTGCCGACGGCGCTGAAGGTCTACAACTGGGTGCTGACCCTATGGCAGGGCAACATTCACCTGCGCGTGCCCATGCTGTTCTCCATCGGATTTATCTTCACGTTTATCCACGGTGGCCTGACGGGGCTCTTCCTCGGCAACGTTACGATCGACCTGCCGCTGTCCGACACCTACTTCGTGGTTGCCCATTTCCACATGGTGATGGGTGTCTCGCCGGTACTGGTTGTGTTCGCGGCGATCTACCACTGGTTCCCGAAGATCACCGGCAAGATGTACAACGAGACGCTCGGCA
>CAZMEA010000467.1:0-1924 GCA_964565135.1 uncultured Woeseiaceae bacterium | reverse complement strand
AACTCCTTGGCTTCCGCCGGAGTCAGGCCAGTCGCTGACCTTCCTTCATCTGACATTGCTCTACTCCTCAACATTGTCGACATGTTGTTACCGCAACCACCCGTGCGGCCGGGTTGCGACTGCCCGAAGATCCGGACCGCCGCAAACTGAAATTCAGTGGGACCAGGCAGTCCCTGCGAGAGTCGCCGCCATGAGCCAGGCTTCCTGCACGGCACCGCGATATCCGTTCGCCCCTGCAGGCCACGGCTGCCAACGCCAGCCGGACAGGCGTGCAACGATTGCAACGGGCAACAACAAAGTGAAGCACGCTGCAAACAGCAGCCGGCACGACCAGACTTCGTTCTTGCGAATTCCGTGCGTCAATCCAGTATTTATGCTCAACGTCCTTTCCTCCCGAATGCGTGTACGCCAGAGGCGTAGCGCATGCTTTCCTAAAACCAGTATCAGGCAGCAGCCCTGCCGCCTTCCTTACGCAAAATATCTTCAGCAACTTCTGTCGTGACTTCCTCGAGGCCCATAGAACGCGCATACGTTTCACAGGCGTCGCGCAGCTTCTTGGCCGCCGATATCCGGATCAGTACAGGCTTCGCCGCAACCACCGCCTCGAGCATCGTCTGTGCCTCGTCCTGCCAGACCAGCTCCTGTTGCATGCGCGATGGCGTGCTGTCGATCTGATCCAGCTGTGTTCCAAGCGGCAGAATGTTGAACAACGCGTCGAACAGGGCGTTGCAGACTTCCTGGACGACGTAGGTCGCACCGCCGTAGCCCATAAACGGTGTTCCTGTATGACGTCGAATAATCGATCCAGGGAACGAAGCAGGTATGTAAATCGCCGGTGAGTTGAGCTCGGCGAGGTACATCCGTTCGTTGTAGCTGCCGAACACAACGAGTGGATTGTTATCCCGCAGCGCATCGCGAACGGCAGCGTTGTCCGGCTTGACGCCGGCCTGGCGAGAAATGGCGACCGGGCATGGGAGCCCGAGATCGTTCTCGAGAAAGTTGCTCAGACCACGCGTGTACGTTTCATTGGCGACGATCGCGACGTTCGCTGTGCCGAAGAAGTCCTGCGTAACCGAGCGCCACAAGTCCCAAAGCGGCTTGATCGTCGTATGCTTTTCTTCTTCGATGAACGGCTCGGGATCCAGCTCCAGCAATCCACCGAGCTCCCGCAGAAACTTCGTCGTACTGTGCAGGCCGATTGGCGCCTGAAGATAAGGGCGCTCCAGTGCTTCGCAGAGCTGCCGACCGAATTCCCTGTACATACAAATATTGACGTCGGCGTTTGCCAGCTTCGAAACGTCTTTCAGCTCGCTGCCGAGCGGGAACACCATGTTGACTTCGGCACCGAGACCTTCGACCAAACGACGAATCTCGGCGAGATCCGATGGCATGTTGAAGTAGCCGTAGATGGGACCAATGATGTTGACCCGGGGCTTCTCGCCCTCTTTCCGCGGCTTGACCGGCGGCACCTTGCCTTTCTTCGGTCCGAACTCCGTCCACAGCCAGTACATCGCCCGGTCGGCGCTTTGCCACTGGTCCTCGTCGATCGTTCTCGGCAGGAAGCGTTTGATACCGGTG
The DNA here is from genome assembly GCA_964565135.1 of uncultured Woeseiaceae bacterium. Classification (GTDB taxonomy): domain Bacteria; phylum Pseudomonadota; class Gammaproteobacteria; order Steroidobacterales; family Woeseiaceae; genus JBFGFX01. The sequence continues at coordinate 346 of CAZMEA010000467.1, read as the reverse complement.
CCTTCCGGTGTGACGCCACCGCCGATCATCTCGGCGATTGAACCGGTAACCACGACGCTCGGCTTTTTGGGGTCAAGCGTGCCGTGTGCGCGCTTCATCGCACCTTCGGTGCCGTGCTGCCCCAGTTCCTCTTCACCGAGCCCGGTGACAACGATTGGCAGTTCGTGCGGTGGCAGCGCATCCGTGTAATGCAGTACGGACGTCACGGGAAGATTCTCACAGCCTACCGGGCCATCAATGATGGTTTGCAGGCCCTTGATAGCTGAGAAAACGTAGACGCTTCCCCAGTAACCGCCAGCGCGATCGTGGTCGAGTACCAACATCAGACCGTCGCTCCTGTCGTTGT
>CAZMEA010000466.1:0-1935 GCA_964565135.1 uncultured Woeseiaceae bacterium | reverse complement strand
GTGGTGACGATGGACTTCATGTCGCAGATGCAGGCGCACGCGATGAGTCACCAGTACGAAGGCATGATGAAGAAGGCCAACCTGCGCAATTACGGTCGCGGGGGTCAGCTGCGCTGAAGTACGGCGCGGCGTAACGGAGACAGCTCATGAAAGTCAGGGCATCAGTCAAAAAGATGTGCAGAAACTGCAAGATCATCCGTCGCAACGGTGTTGTGCGCGTGATCTGCACCGACGCTCGCCACAAGCAGCGTCAGGGTTAATCGAAAGGTAAATACTCGTGGCACGTATAGCAGGCATAAACATTCCGCTGAACAAGCACGTCGTGATCGCGCTGACGTCGATCTTTGGCATCGGTAACACGCGCGCACGCCAGATCTGCGAAGCAGCTGGCGTAGCCGAGACGACCAAGGTGAAGGATCTCGCCGAGCCCGAAGTTGCGAAGCTTCGCAGTGCTGTAGCGAACTTCACTGTTGAAGGCGATTTGCGTCGTGAGACGTCAATGAACATCAAGCGACTCATGGATCTGGGTTGCTACCGGGGCATTCGTCATCGTCGCGGCTTGCCTCTGCGTGGCCAGCGTACACGCACAAATGCACGGACACGAAAGGGTCCGCGGCGACCGATCAAGCGGTAGTAATGCCGATAGAGACTACGGACCCGATCGAAGACTGGACCGATAGGCAACAAGGCGGAAACGCGAGGGGCCACTGCATTGCAGACCTGCGACAGCGTTTCGCCATGTGCCAAACGAAGAGTTAATTGAGGATATTAGCTTGGCAGAAACCAAACGAAAAAAGGTGAAGAAACACGTGGTAGATGCGATTGCGCACATCCACGCGTCCTTCAACAACACGATCATCACGATCACCGACCGACAGGGCAACGCACTGTCCTGGGCGACGGCCGGCGGTTGCGGCTTCCGTGGATCACGTAAGTCCACGCCGTTCGCGGCGCAGGTTGCATCGGACAAAGCTGCACGCGCTGCCGCGGAATTTGGCGTGAAAAACGTTGACGTACGTGTACGCGGGCCAGGCCCGGGTCGTGAGTCGGCTGTTCGTGCACTGCACGCTGTCGGTTTCCGCATCCAGAACATCGAGGACGTTACGCCGATTCCTCACAATGGTTGCCGGCCGCCCAAGAAGCGCCGGGTATAGAGGCTTAAGAATGGCAAGGTATCTTGGACCAAAATGTAAACTGTCCCGCCGGGAAGGCACGGATCTGTTTCTGAAGAGCGGTGTTCGCCCGCTCGAGTCGAAGTGCAAGCTGGAGGTGCCGCCGGGCGGTGCTCCGCAGCGTCGTCCGCGTTTGTCGGACTACGGTCTGCAGCTGCGCGAGAAACAGAAGCTCCGACGCATGTACGGCGTGCTCGAGCGACAGTTCCGCAACTACTACAAGAAGGCGGCACAGCTCAAAGGCTCGACGGGTGAAAACCTGCTGCGACTCCTGGAAGGCCGTCTGGACAACGTCGTTTATCGCATGGGCTTTGCATCCACGCGCGGTGAGGCTCGTCAGCTCGTAAGCCACAAAGGCATCGAGGTAAACGGACAAGTCGTAAATATTCCTTCAGCACAGATCAGTGCTGGTGATCAGGTGAGTATTCGCGAGAAGGCGAAAAAGCAGATGCGTATCCAAAGTGCGATTGATATCGCTGGCCAGGTTGGTCTGCCCGAATGGGTCGAAGTGGATACGAAGAAGATGACGGGTGTATTGAAGTCGTTGCCCGATCGCGAAGACATTCTTCCCGATATCAACGAAAACCTCGTCGTCGAGTTGTACTCGAAGTAAACCGGAGGGTTTTTTCCCCATGCAGGAATCTGTTAGTGAATTTCTGAAGCCGCGCGTTGTTAAAGTTGCGCCGGTCAACGATTTGCATGCAAAGGTAACCATCGAACCGTTCGAGCGTGGCTACGGCCACACGCTGGGAAATGCTCTGCG
>CAZMEA010000465.1:0-1938 GCA_964565135.1 uncultured Woeseiaceae bacterium | reverse complement strand
CGGGCTTATTTCTTTATGTAATGCACGGGTTTACACGCCCGATGCCGCTTCGGACAGACCGCTCCCCATGCTGCAACAGATCAGAGACCGCATCACCGGTAAGCTCGCGCTCGTCATCCTCGCGTTCATAGCGCTGCCGTTCGTCTTTTTCGGAATCAACTACAACTTCATAGGCCTCGGATTTGCTGCGAAAGTGAATGGCGAAGAGATCTCCGCCGTTCAATTCGAAAACGCCTACCGGAATCAGATTCTCGCGCTGGCGGAGCAGGGCCAGGAAGTGCCGGACGAGCTGCGACAAATCGTGCGCGAAGGCGTGCTGGACCGCATGATCCGCGATGAGCTGGTCGACCAGTTCCTGACTCGCTCAGGGTATGCAGTGTCGGATGACCTCGTCACCGAGTTCATTCAGCGCGACCCTACCTGGCAGGCCGACGGCGAATTCTCCCGGGAAGCGTATTACCAGTGGCTTGAAGTCCGTGCGATCGAGCCTGCGGCCTTCGAGGCCAGTCAGCGGCGCGCGCTCGAACAGAACCAGTTGCAGCGCGGTATCGCCGCCTCCGCATTTGTCACACCGTCCGAATATCGACGCTATCTCAACCTGTACGGCGAGCAACGCCAGGCGATGATTGCCGAGATCGACATCGTCGCGATGACGGAATCGATCGAGGTCGATGAAGCCGACGTCCAGGCGTATTACGACGACCGGCCCAACGACTTTCAGACGCCGGAGTCGGTCGACATTGCCTACGTCGAGCTGGCCCGCGATGAGCTTGCTGCCGCGATCGAAATCGACGAGGACGAGCTGCGTGCCTACTACGAGGACGCCAAGTCCCGTTACCTGCAGGACGAGCAGCGCCAGGCACGGCACATTCTTATTCCCTTCGGCGACGACGAGGCCGCTGCCGAGCAGGAGGCGGCTGCCCTGACAGCACGCGTACAGGCGGGCGAACCCTTCGAGGATCTCGCGCGGCAGTACTCGCAGGATTCGAGCACCGCACAGCGCGGCGGCGACCTTGGCCTGCTGCTGGAAACGCAGCTGCCGGAGGGTCTGGGTGACGCCGTGTTCGCGATGGAGACCGGCGACGTGCAGGGGCCCGTACGATCCGACTTCGGTTTTCACGTCGTACGTCTGGACGATGTTCGCCCGGGCGGAGCGTTGCCGTTTGACGAGGTTCGCAATGAACTCGCGAACGAACTGAGCCTTGACAAGGCTGAAGCCAGTTACATCACCGCGGAGCGGTCTTTGTCAGACGCGCTCTTCGATGCATCGGACATGGCTGCGCTGGCTGCAACGACGAACCTCGAACTGAAGACCGCTGAAGGATTCACCCGATCGGGTGGTGAGCCCTTCGGTGCGAATCAGGCGGCGATCGACGCTATCTTCGATCCCGTCGTTCTCGAGGACCGGCAGATTTCCGACATCATCGAGCTGGACGCCAATCGCGCCATCGTCGTCGCGGTCACCCAGTACAACGAGGCTGCCCGCCAGCCCCTCGACGAAGTCCGTGAGACGATCGAGAATCAGCTCAAGGCCGAGCGCGCATTCGCCGAGGCCAATGGCCGGGTTGTTCAGATCGAGACGGCGCTCAATTCGGGATCAACGATTGAAGAGGCCGTCGCCGGTATGGACAGCGTCACGACGCGAGAGCTCGTCGTGGATCGTCAGGCGACGGATGTCGACCAGCAGCTTGCGACCGCCGTGTTTAACGAGAAAAAGCCCATACAGGGTCAGCCCCGTGTGGGTACGGTCGTCACCGGTGACTCGAAGTATGTCGTCTACAACCTGACGAGCGTCGCGCCCGGACGACCGGAAGCGATCCCGCTGGCCGATCGTGATCAGGGCAAGCTGCAGCTTGCGCTCCAGTCTGGCAGTCAGGATCTCAATTCCCTGGTGTCGGATCTCGAGGTCAGTGCGGAGATCGTGAAGAGCGAGGATGT
>CAZMEA010000464.1:0-1943 GCA_964565135.1 uncultured Woeseiaceae bacterium | reverse complement strand
GTTGGCGCCGTCCAGATTGCGAGCGCACTTTCTCAGATCACCGGTCTTGAGGTCTCGAAGTGGCAGATCTATCGACTGGCTAAGCGAAAGCAGTCGCCGATCACCCGAGACGCAGAGGGCGTCATGCTTTCGACCACCCAGGCCGACCTGCTCAAGTGGTGGAGTGAATCCCCGTTTGCGCCAATCTTCGCCAAACAGATAGAGCGCCGCCGCGGTGGTGTGCAGTCTGCCGACGAAGAGACGCTCAGGATCTTCGGCGTCATCGGGTTCGACGACCTGACAGACCGTGAGTTTCTCAGCTCGATTGATCGCCTCGAAGATCCTAAGACGATTCGGGTTCTGATCAACAGCGAGGGAGGCGCAGTACTGCATGGGTTAGCGATGTACCACGCACTGCGCTCCCACTCGGCGAAAGTCGAGGTCGAGATTGTCGGGGTCGCCGCATCCATGGCTTCGGCCATCGCGATGGCTGGCGACAAGGTGAGCATGGCGGAGGACGGATTGTTCATGCTCCACGACCCCTGGGTCGCAGCAGCCGGCAACGCCGACGAGCTGCGAGCAGCGGCCGACATGTTGGAGAAGCACGGAGAGAGCCTCGCTGGGCTCTACGTACGAAAGTCCGGAATCGAAGAAAGTCGAGTCCGGGAAATGATGAGCCAAGACGGCGGCGAGGGCGTCTGGCTGAACGCAAAAGAGGCGCTTGAACTCGGTTTCATTGACGAGATTCTCGCGCCGGCAAGCGCACAAATGCCGGACCTTCCGGCCGCAGCGCTTGCGAAACGAATTACAGCCGGGCGCCGCAAGCCAATGAAGCGGCCAAAGAAACGCAAAACAGGAGCGAAAGCTATGAAGTATCGGAAGCTCGCAGCATTGCTGAAAGCCGCCATCGTCGCGATGGTCAACGCTGAGACCACCGAAGGCCAGGTCATCGAGCAGGTCGCCGAAGCGATGGAGACCGAGGTCGACGACGTCAACAAGCTGGTTATTGACGGCGAAGGCGACGAGCCGACCGCTGAGACGCTGCAGGCGTACGCCGAAGTTCTGGATCTCGACGCCAAGGAAGTCTTCGCGGCAGCGAAGAAAGACGGCATCAAAGTCGACGCACCTGCCCCGTCTGCACCGCCGGCGCCGCGACAGGCGATCCCGGCTGCGCGTGCAGGAAACATCGACGTCGCTGCGGCAGTTCGGCAAGAGCTTGCCCGTCAGCGCACCATGCGAACGCAGGCCCTAGAAGTGGGTCGCCGCGCGGGAATTCCTGCTGATCCGCTGGCGCAGATTGTGAACGAGGCGGAAGACATCGAGAGCGCTAACGATGCCATGATCAGGTGGTTGGCTGATCCGAAGAATCAGGCACAGATCACCGGAGCCAATGGCTCGGTGACGGTCGGCGACGACGATCGCGACAAGTGGATGGACGGCATGTCGCAGTGGCTGATCATTAAGGGCGGAAACGCCCGCTTGATCGAGGCGCATCGAAAAACGCAGGGTGACAACGCACGACTCGATGCGGGTCAGTTCCGAGGGTTCAGTCTGCTCGACATCGCACGCGATGTGCTTGAGCGCGAAGGCATCAATGTTCGAGGCATGTCGCCTCGGGACATCGCGAAGCGGGTTACTGCTCCGAGGGCTGATGGCGCCGGGCTCGGCACGCGCAGCGATTTCCCGATCCTGCTGGAGAACGTGCTGCACAAGATGCTTCTGGCCGCCTACGAAACTGCGCCGGACCAGTGGCGGTCGTTTTGCGGCATAGGGTCGGTCAGCGATTTCCGCGAGCATCCTCGTCTCAAGCTCGGCCAGCTGGCGCGACTGGATAAGTTGCTCGAATCGGGTGAGTTCAAGCAGCTGCACTTCCCGGACGCTCAGAAAGAGAGCATCAAGGCCGAAACGTTCGGCAACATCATCGGCCTGAGCCGACAGTCGATCATCAATGATGACGTCGACGC
>CAZMEA010000463.1:0-1958 GCA_964565135.1 uncultured Woeseiaceae bacterium | reverse complement strand
TTGCTAGCGTCGCGATTGACCCTATCACAGCAACGTTAGTGCCTGATTTTTCTTAATCTCACGAATGTCAGTGGATAACAAACTAGCGGCCCCAAACGATCGTGCGCAATACCTGCTGCGCGTCCTCATTCAGCGGTATATCCGTGAGGGGATACCGGTCGGATCGCGTACGCTGTCCCGGGATTCGGGCCTGGATTTGAGTCCGGCCACCATTCGGAACGTCATGTCCGATCTTGAAGAGCTCGGCCTTGTGTCGGCGCCGCACACTTCGGCAGGCCGGGTGCCGACGCAGCGGGGCTACCGCGTGTTCGTTGACACACTCATTCGTTACAAGACGCCAAAGGGTCGCGCGATCAAGGAGCTCGAGCACGAGCTGGGCGACCAGCCCGACTCCAGCGACAACATTGCCCACAAGGTATCGGACATGCTGTCGCGGCTGACGAGCCTGGCCGGCGTTGTCTCCGTACCCAAAGGCACGCACGCGACCCTGCGACAAATCGAATTCCTGGCACTGTCCGATAACCGCGTGCTCGCAATTCTCGTGATCAACGACCACGAGGTACAGAACCGGATTCTGCATACGGATCGGCCGCACACCGATTCCGAGTTGGTTCAGGCGGCGAATTTCATCAACCAGAACTACGCGGGCCATGAGCTGTCGACGATCCGCGAGCGCCTGGTCGAGGATCTGGAGCAGATTCGCGATTCGATGAATCAGGCGATGATCGACATCGTAGCGGTCGCTCAGTCGGCGATGGCCGGTGCGACTGAAGCCAAGCCCGAGTACGTACTGGCCGGGCAACGCAACCTGATGGACTTCGAGGAGCTGTCGGATATCGAAACGCTGCGGCGACTGTTTGATGCGTTCTCGCAGAAGCGGGTCATGATCGATTTGCTCGACCGCAGCATTGACGCCAATGGCGTACAGGTCTTTATCGGCGAAGAGTCCGGCTACCAGATCCTCGATGACTGCAGCGTCGTCACGGCGCCCTACAAGATTGACGACGACAATATTGGCGTTCTCGGCGTCATCGGTCCGACCCGGATGGCCTACGACCGGGTCGTGCCGATTGTGGACGTGACAGCCCGGCTGTTGAGTACCGCGTTCAATTCGAACGATTAATCCGGGCGCGGGCGCGTCTCCGGCCTTGATATTTCCCCCCTGATCCCCAAACTCCCTGCTCAATTACTTCGGGGCGGCGCGCGCCGCGCACGATTATTGTGGTCAGGGAGCATTGACGGACATGAATGGACAGGCGGACGCAGACGGGGACAACGCCTTGGATACGCCGGAGTCAGGCAGTACCGATGAGGCAACGCTTGCCGCAGACGAATCCGGCAGTGAGTCGGCAGAGAGCCAGGATCCGATAGCGGAGCTACAGGCCAAGGCCGATGAGAACTGGGATCGGTATCTTCGCGCGGCTGCGGAACTGGAAAATGTTCGGAAACGGGCATCCCGGGACGTCGAGAACGCGCGGAAGTTCGCCTTGGAACGTTTCGCCCGGGACCTTCTGGGTGTCTGCGACAGCCTCGAGATGGGCATCGCCGCGGGCACTGACGCGGGGGCCGACGCGCTCCTCGAGGGTAGCAACGCAACCCTGAAGCAGCTGAACAGCACCCTGGCGCAGTACGGCGTCGTCGAGGTCGATCCTCTCGGCGAACCGTTCGATCCCGAACTGCATGAGGCCATGACGATGCAGCCCTCGGCCGAGGCGGAGCCCGGCTCCGTTCTGACGGTGTTCCAAAAGGGCTACACGCTGAACGGGCGCCTTTTGCGACCCGCCCGGGTCGTTGTCGCCCAGGCTGTCCCGGATGAGGGTGACTAGGGCCCTGAGACCGCGCGTCACCGGCGCTTGAAAGCCTTCGGCAAGGCCCCACCTAAAAGCCAGTTATCAGTATTTCTCAACGCTTAGTTCAAGAATTCGGAGAAACCTAAAGATGGGTAGAGTAATCGGAAT
>CAZMEA010000462.1:0-1961 GCA_964565135.1 uncultured Woeseiaceae bacterium | reverse complement strand
TGAGGAAGTTTTCGACGGTGACCGGCGCCTGGCTGGCGTACAGCTCGATTCGCACGTCACCCTCGGACGTCGACATGATCACATCGACGGTGTCCTGGGCGAATACCATTCCGCCGCCCAGCAATGCCCACGTGGCCAGTAGCGCCTGGCACATCTTCCTGGCAGTCATAACGTCCCCCGGTGGCTCGCATGCTCACGAAAATAACGATCCAGCGCAGCGGCGAATCGCGCCGGCGCCGAATCGTCCATTCGAAGATACAGTGACGGCTCGACGAGTTCGAGCTCCATGATCCGATAGCTACCCTGTCCGTCCCGTACGAGATCGCAGCGCGCGTACAGCAGGTCAGCGCCGGCGACCGACAATGCATGTTCGCTGACGGCGAGCATGTCCTGTGTTGGGGTTGACGGAGTCACGGTGGAGCCATGCTCTTCCTGAACGCGAAAGTCACCGGGCTTGGGCACCTTGCGAATGGCATGGCTGAACTCACCACCGACGTACATCAGCGAATACTCACCGTCGTCGTAGATCGCGTCCATGCACGGCTGCGCCATGAAGGGACGCTCGGCGAAGACCGCTGCCATGTCGGGCCTCGTGTGTTCGAGCTCCGCCCGCGGCACGAGGAACGCATGTTGTGCATTCGCACCAATAACCGGCTTGAACACGATGGTGTCCGCGTCGAAGGCTCGATAAAGGTCGTTAGCCGGACATTCGTCGAAGCGCGCAAAGAATTGGGTCGGCACGACTGCAACGTCCCGGGCTGCGAGATCCTCCAGGTAAGTCTTGCGGATGCTCCACCGGACAGGCTCGAGCGGGTTGACCAACAATGCCCGCGAACGGTCGATCGACTCGAGAACCTGAATAAACCGCTCTGGCTCATCCGGGTAATCCCAGGTCGCCGCGAGGTACACCACGTCCCAGCTGTCCCAGTCGACCCCCACGGTCTTCCAGGGTAACCATTCGGCGTGCCAGCCGAGATCGGCGAGCGGTGCGAAAGCCAGGTCGGCGTCAATGGACCAGTCTTCCGTCGAGTCCATATTCAGGAATGCGCAGCGATTCATTATCAGCCTGGCAGGGTCAGGTCGGCAGGTATCCGCGGCGGCGCATCTGCGCATCGTGCCAGGTGCCGAGCGCAAACAGGGCCAGGATCGCGCCCGTCAATGCCCAGGCCATGTCCGACTGGGTGTCCCACACGTAGCCCTGCGTCCCGAGGAACGATTCGGCTGCCTCGTCGGACAGCAGCGCCACCCACCATTCGATCAGCTCGTAGAAGGCGCTGAAGCCGAGGCAGAAGCTGACGATGAAAAAATCGCGCCAGCGTGCCGACGGCACAACCTGTTTGCGCACGAGAATCTCGCGCGCAACAACGGCGGGAACAAAGCCCTGTGCAAAGTGCCCGAGCTTGTCGTAGTTGTTGCGGCCCTGGTCAAACAGCTCCGCGACCCAATCGCCGATTGGCACCTCGGCGTAAGTGTAGTGTCCGCCGACGATAAGGATGATGCAGTGAAGAAGGACCAGCACGTAGACCAGCGGCGTCAATGGAAAGCTGTCTCGGGTGTACCAGAGCACGAGGGCGCCAATCACCGCGGGCGCGACTTCGAGCGCCCAGGTCGGATAGTCATGCGGGCCAATTCCGGACCAGACCAGGACGACCGAAAAGACAGCGATCCAGGCGGCACGCATCATCGGCCGAGCCGGCCCAAGGATCCCCGTCGCTCGCGGGAATGCAATCCGGTCATCGCCGTCTCCTAGTAGTGCGGCGGACGCTCATCATCCGGTGCGCCGGGGCCGGCTCCGCCCTCACCGATCGCGCGGAGACGATCCTTCAGCGATTCGCTGACAGCCTCGAGGCGGGTCAGGCGCGATTGCTGATCGGTCAATACATCGTTGAGTTCGTCAATCAAACGCTCCTGATGCGCCAGGCGAGTCTCAAGATCGATAAAGCGTTCCTCACTCATTGCAC
>CAZMEA010000461.1:0-1967 GCA_964565135.1 uncultured Woeseiaceae bacterium | reverse complement strand
CCGGTGCTTTTTGGATGCCACCCGCTTATTCTAGCGGATCGATGAACCTGCGACTGACCGGAGCCTGGATCATGCGAATTCCCTCGCTACACACTCTGATTTTCCTTGGCGTCGCCGCATTGCTGGCGGCCTGTGCGGAAACCGAACAACCGGCATCGCCGACGTTCTCGATTTCATTCGCCGAATCCGCATCGAACGAAGCGATCGATGGCCGGCTTCTGCTCATGCTGTCGCGAAACGGAGATACCGAGCCGCGATTTCAGGTACGTGCCGGTATCAATGCGATTCAGATTTTCGGCGTGGATATTGAGGGGATGCAGGCAGGCCAGTCCGCAGTGTTTGACGGGGACGTGTTCGGCTACCCGGCAGACAGCCTGGATGAACTGCCGCCCGGCGAGTACGTGGTGCAGGCGCTCTTGCATCGATACGAGACCTTCAATCTGGCGAACGGCAAGACGGTGAAGCTGCCGATGGACAGGGGCGAGGGGCAGCAATGGCGACGCGCGCCGGGCAACCTGTACAGCGTTCCCGCGACGGTTACGCTGGCGAACGGCGCCGGGGAGATCGAGGTCGTGATGGACCAGGTCATTCCGCCGATCGAACCGCCAGCCGACACGGACTACATTAAACACGTGCGCATTCGCAGCGAGCGACTGAGCGAGTTCTGGGGACGCGATATGTACCTGGGCGCGCACGTTCTGCTACCCGAGGGCTTCGACGAGAACCCCGACGCACGCTATCCACTGGCGATTTTCCACGGCCACTTCCCGAGCGACTTCGGCGGCTTCCGCGAAACGCCGCCCGATGCCGACCTCGAGTGCGAGTACAGCGAACGCTTCGACCTGGACTGCTACAACCGGATCCAGCAGCAGGAGGCGTACGACTTTTACCAAACGTGGACGGGGCCGGATTTCCCGCGCATGCTCATCATCCAGATTCAGCACGCGAACCCGTATTACGATGACAGCTACGCCGTCAACTCAGCAAACCTGGGTCCCTACGGCGACGCAATCACCTACGAGCTCATACCTTATATAGAAGAAACCTTCCGCGGCCTTGGCGAACCCTGGGCGAGGTTCCTGTACGGCGGCTCGACGGGCGGCTGGGAGGCGATGGCGGCGCAGGTGTTCTATCCGGACGACTACAACGGCGCATTCGCAGCCTGCCCGGACCCGATCGACTACCGCGCGTTTGTTTCCGTGAATCTGTACGAAGACGAGAATCTGTACTTCGACGTCGGGCCGATGAACACACTGGCGCGACCCGAACGACGCGACTATCTGGGACACATTTCCGTCACGATGGAGGACGAGAACCACATGGAGCTCGTTCTTGGCAGCAACAGCCGGTCCGGCGGCCAGTACGACATCTGGGAAGCGGTGTATTCGCCGATGGACGACGACGGGTATCCGAAGCGCGCGTGGAACAAACGTACCGGCGAGATCAATCGTGACGTCGTCGAGTACTGGCGAGAAAACTACGACCTCGTGCATATCCTGAAACGCGACTGGGACACGCTGGGGCCGAAACTCCAGGGCAAGCTGCACATCTACGCCGGGGACATGGACAATTACTATCTGAACAACGCCGTGTACCTCGCCGAAGAGTTTTTGGAGAGCACCGACAATCCCTACTACGACGGCGTTGTCGACTACGGGGACCGCGCGGAACACTGCTGGAACGGGGATCATGAGAATTCGAACGCGATTTCCCGCCTCCGCTATAACACGATGTACGTGCCAAGGATTCTTGAGCGGATTCGGGACGCAGCGCCGGAAGGTGCCGATCTGACCAGCTGGCGCTACTAACGTTGAACAGCTACAGCGAGCTACCGGCCGCCGGGCGACAAGTGCGGCGGCGTATGGTACAAGGCACCGCTTGACTTTCAGCAACACCAGCGACCAAAGAGACACCATGATTACCATCAGCACGAACCACGGCGACATCAAGATTGAACTGTTCGAAGA
>CAZMEA010000460.1:0-1974 GCA_964565135.1 uncultured Woeseiaceae bacterium | reverse complement strand
TGCCGCGGGCAAGTGTACAAGCGACCGTTCGTGAACTCTTTCGACCGTTAATGAAGTAGCGCGTGAACGGCTCAGCTACACGGCTTATCGTCAGTTGCCGTTGCAGTTGAATAACCGCTGACTAGTCAGTGTGGACCAAGGAGGTAGCAACACGTGAAAGGTCTGATTCCCCTAACTTTCGTCTTGTTTGGCGGTGCCGCCAACGCCGAGACGCTCTTCCCGATGCCCTCGGTCCCGGATGTCACCGACAGCAACGGCTGGGCCTTTGCGATTGGCGCTGAGGTTGAGTACGGAGCAGAGTACGATGGCTCCGACGAGTACGGCATCGAGGTGGAACCCGGTTTCGTCATCCAGAGACGTAACGGCGACAGTATGTGGTTTTTCGAGGGCCAGGAACTCGGCTGGCGCGGGCGGGCAAATGACCTCTGGCTCCTGCAGGGCGGAATTCGCTTCGAAGGCGGCCGTGAAGAGTCCGAATCCCCCACGCTCGAGGGCCTGGGCGACGTCGATGATGAGGTCGTTGCCATGGCAGAAGTGCGTCGGGCTATTGGTCAGGATTGGACTAACTGGGGGGCGGCACGCTTGATGGCTGGCGACAGCGATATCGGATGGCTGGCCGTGCTGGCGGCAGGACATACATTCGCCGCGCGCGAACCGGGCATGGGTATCGACCTGTTTGCCTTTGCGACCTTCGCCTCGGATGACTTCATTAACCGTGATTTCGGGATCACTGAGGAACAGAGCATTGGTTCGGGGCTGGCACAGACGTCACTTGACGGCGGCTACCGCTCAGTAGGCATTTCGGCTGTCGGGCGTTGGCGCTTCGGTGATAACTGGCAACTCCAGGCGGAGGCCGGGTATGAAAAGTACAACAGCGACATTGCTGATAGTCCGATCGCGCTGGACGATTTTGAGGCGGAAATCGGCATCAGTATTCTGTACCGTTTCTGACGAGGCCTTGAATGCCACAAACGCAGCCTAAGGCGACGAACTTGACCGTACTGGGCGCAGCGTCATTATCGACGACGCTGCCGATCATTGGCATCGCCCTAGTCTTGCTGTTCGTCCTGATGAAGCCAGAGGCGACGAGCGGCTTTTCCGTGCCGGAAAGGCTCTTGTTTTGGTCGGCACATATCGGCCTAGGTCTAGTCAGTATCCTGGTTGCAAGCAAGCTGATTCGGGTCCGACTCGTACGCAACACTCCGCCTTGGCTGGCCATACTCCTGACCGGTCTCATTGGCGCAGCCACTCTAGCTCCACTCTATCTGCTGCTGGAGGGGCTGGTGCCCCCGCACCTCGCGGACGAACCGGACGACTGGCTCGATTTTTTCTCCATGCAAGGCCCGATCCAGTCAGTTATCGCCGAGTTTCTTGAGGTTACACCCGTATTTCTAGCGGCTTGGTTTGCGGTCAACCTGCCGCTTCTCGTTGGTCATCCAGAAGTCGACGAAGGCCCTCCCGGTGGTACGGGTGGCCCTGACGTTGCCAGTAGCGACAATCCAACTCCGCAGCAATCTCCGGACATTGAGGACTCGGAAGAGGATTTTTATTCGCGCCTGCCACGGGCCATCGGCCGAGACATCATCTTGGTGTCATCCGACATGCACTATCTGCATGTCCAAACGATACTTGGAAAGTGCATGATTCTCGGCACGATCCGCGACGCCGCCGAACAACTCGGTGAAATCGGGATGTTGGTACACCGTTCGCATTGGGTGGCGCACAAGCATGTACGACGATTGGCACGGAGCGGGCGATCGTGGAAGTGCGTCATGTCGAATGACCAACGAGTACCGGTCAGCCGGCGCAATCACGGCAAAGTCAGCGAGTGGTATGGTCGCTCAGGTAACGTGGTGTCATTAGCAGACGGGCGGCCGAAAACAGCAAGTCGACGCAGATAAATTTGCTGCGGCATCGATCTTTGTTCGAAAGCGGTCGTTCGAGGCGCGAGGCCCAAGCGTCGCCTTTGGGTCA
>CAZMEA010000459.1:0-1982 GCA_964565135.1 uncultured Woeseiaceae bacterium | reverse complement strand
GGAGGTCCTGCATCGGTGGCAGGTTGGGCAGCGTCTCGTTCATCGGGTCTCCCGATAATCGCGTTGTGGCCGCGATTTCTTTGGCTCCCGAGTGTCACGATTCCGCGGGTAGTGTGCAAGGCGGTCACGCGGATCGGTTCACAGGAGGTTTGCCGCAGGACGGCGGGGTGTGCGTGCTATGGTGCGGTTTTGCGCGAGAGCTCCCGCTTGTCAGGCGACGAACCCGGCTTTACCTCCATCCTTCCGGTATTGGCGACCCTGTTCGTTGCTCTGTCCACCCGCAACGTCCTGGTCGGCTTGTTCTCCGGGGTTTTGCTCGGCGCCTGGTTGGTCATCGATGCCGGCGCCCTGCAGTTTCTGCCGCAAACCATCAAGACATTCATCGTTCCGGAGGTCGCTGACAGCTACAACGCGAGCGTGCTCGTGCTGCTCGGGTTTATCGGCGGGTTCGTCAAACTGATCGAATGGTCCGGCGGTGGTGCGGCATTCGCCGGAGCGGCAACCCGGCTCGTGACGAGCAGAGCCCGCGCGAAGCTGGGCGCCTGGTTTGGCGGCATCATGATCTTCTTCTCCGATCTGGGCACGCCGCTGATTGTCGGGCCTGTGTTCCAGCCGCTCACCGATCGCCTGCGCATCTCGCGTCAGAAGCTCGCCTTCATCCTGGACTCGACGTCCTCGCCGGTTGCGATTCTCATCCCGTTCATAGGCTGGGGCGTGTTCATCATGAGCGTCATCGCCGACGCGTTCGCAACGAATTCGATCGAGCAAAGCGAATGGTCGGCGTTTGTCGAGGCTATTCCCTATCAGCTCTATGCGTGGCTCGCGATTGCGATGGTGCCCGCGCTGCTCGCGTTAAACATCGACTACGGACCGATGCGAGCCGCCGAACAGGCGGCGCGGCATGCATCCGTGAACGTTGCAGCAGAAGACGATAACGATGATCGTGCCCGACCGATCATCGTCTGGCTGCCCCTGGTTGTTCTCGGCGGCACGCTGTTCGCAACCCTCGCAGAGCTGGGTTTTCCCTTCGAGCAGGTCGCGGGATCCGACTTTCGCGCCGGTTTGTCGTCAGCGTACTTTCTCGCCGCCGTCACCCTGGTTGTCTTGGTGCTCCGCCTGCGCATCGCGCGTCTGACAGAGACATTCCAAACCTACATCTCCGGCATGACCGGCATGCTGCCGATTGCGGCAACGCTCGTCCTCGCCTGGGGCCTGGGAAGCGTTGGCGAGGCGCTGGGTACGGGTCAGTACATCGCGGCGGTCGCCGGAGAAAACGTGACTGGGTGGTTATTGCCTGCGATTACCTTCCTGCTTGCCGCCTGCATCTCGTTCGCGACCGGTTCGTCATGGGGCACCATCGTGATCATGATGCCGCTCGCCGTCCCCGCAGCCCTGGCAACGGACGCAGCGATGGCCGTCGTCATCGGTAGTGTCCTGTCCGGCGGGTTGTTCGGCGATCATTCATCGCCGATCTCCGAGACGACCATCCTGTCGTCAACCGGCGCCGGTACGACGCCACTGCAGCACTTCACAACGCAACTGCCGTACGCACTGACCAACGGCGCGATCGCCCTGGCCGGTTTCGTCGCCGCCGGCCTGCTGCAGATGGCCTGGATCGCACCGGTACTCGTAAGCTTGCAGTTTGCAGTGCTTTCGCTGATTCGCTGGCGAACTGAAGTCGCTCAGTCCGTCGACATCACGTCCCGATAGGTTTCCCGCAGTAGCGACTTCTGCACCTTTGCCATGCTGTTTCGCGGGAGCTCGTCGACGAACGCGATCCCTTTGGGCACCTTGTAATCTGCCAACTCCGTTTTGCAGACACTGATGATGTCATCTTTGCTGACGTCGCCGTCGCGAACGACGACTGCAAAGACCGCCTCGCCGAAGTCGGTATGCGGCACGCCGATGACCGCGGACTCCCTGACGCCGGGAACCTCGTCGATAACGAGCTCGATTTCCTTCGGATAGACGTTGAGACCGCC
>CAZMEA010000458.1:0-1985 GCA_964565135.1 uncultured Woeseiaceae bacterium | reverse complement strand
GGTGAAACTTGCCGGTACCGTTCGGCCCACGTATCACCGAGCCTTCCAGGCACAGCACATCCAGCGCCAGTTCATCGTCCTCGATCTTCTCGAGGAGCTCGGAGAACTCGCTGCCGGAGGCTTCGCTCAGGGCCGGGTGCCAGAGCACGTTGATGCCCGCCGCCTCGAAGACGGTCAGTATGTCCGGTGACTCCGCGCACAGCATGGACATGCTGCACCCGCCGCAGCCACCGGATTGCAGCCACAGTAGATTGCAGCGAGTGTGACCGTTAGTCGTTTGCATCTTGAAACTCCAGGGGCAGGCGCAGCGTGAACGCCGCGCCGCCATCGGGATCGTTTTCGACCGTCAGGTCGCCACCCTGGTTGACCGCCAGGCCGTAGCTGATCGACAGGCCCAGGCCCGTGCCCTTGCCGACAGGCTTCGTCGTGTAAAAGGGCTCGAACAGTTTCGGCAGCTCGTCGTCGTCAATACCGGGGCCAAAGTCGCGCACCCGGATGGATACGTCCGCCGCGCCTTTCGTCACGTCGATAGAGAGTCTTGGCTCGTCGAGATCCTCCATGACGTCGGCGGCGTTCTGCACGAGGTTCATCAGGATCTGATGCACCGTGCCTTTGTGGCCGACAACAGAGAGGTCGTCCGGCATTGCGTAGTCGACCGCGACCGGGTGGCGCGTGCCCTTGCTGACCCAGCGCACGGCCGTCCGGATCGCATCCGCCAGATCGAAGGTCGACACGGATTCGCGCTGGGGCGTCGAGTACCGGCGGAGGCTTTGCACGATGTCACTGACCCTCTCGGCGCCTTCGAGGGAGCCTTCTATGAGCGAGTCCATGTCCCCCATGATGCGATCGATTTTCAGTGTCGCTCGCAGCTCCCGGATGTCTTCCATCGAGGCGCCTGAGTCCAGCGCCGAGAGAAACTCGGTCAATCGCTTCTCGTAGGATCGAAGCGCCGACATGTTGCCAAACACGAAGCTGATCGGGTTGTTCAGTTCGTGGGCGACACCAGCCACGAGGCGGCCCAGCGACGCCATCTTTTCCGACTGCACGAGTTGATTCTGCGCACGCTGCAGGGACTCGTGGGCGGTTGCGAGATCCTGATAGGCGCGATGCAATTCACCGATGGATCTGCCGATCAGGACCTTGCCGACCAGTTTGCCGTTTGCGTTGTATCGATTCGAGCAGTTAACGGCCAACAGGAACGGCTCGTTGCCCCTGGCCATCAACGCCACGTTCTGGTCCTGATGAGCTTCGACGTCGTTCGACGTCAGGCCGTCACTGATTGCCTGCCGTGAGTCCGCCGCGAAGAGCGCGAGTACATCTGTTCCAAGCAGGTCGTCTTCGTCGATGCCTGTGAGTGTCCGCACGGCATCATTCACCTTCTCGATACGGCCTTCCAGGTCGCAGACGATCAGGACGTCCGTCATTGCGCTCAGTACGCTGCGGATGAACTGATGCGCATTCTCGAGCGCCGCGTTCTTCTGTTCGATCTCCGTCTGCGTATTGACGAGGTCCGTGTACACGGACTCCATCTTGCGGATGACCTCGATCCACGCGGATTCGGGTACGCCCTCGATGTCGGACCCCGAGCGCATGCCGGACTCCGGTGTCGGCGTGTCGTGCGGCGTGATGAGCATTTCGCTACATCACCGCCGGACGCGCGGGTTCGATCTGTTCCACCTTCTCGAGTCCGTACCGCTCCAGTTTGCTGCGCAACCCGACTCGGGAAAGACCCAGCTCTTTTGCAGCCCGACTCTTGTTCCAGCGATGCCGTATCAGGCTTTCGCGAAGTATCTGCACTTCGATCGACTCGATTTTGTCCTTCAGCGTCCCGTCCAGCGTGTCTATGTCCAGCGCTTCCGCATCTCCGCCCTCAGGCGCAGCGCGCAATACCCTCGGCGAGAGCAGGTCGGCGCCAAGCGTGTCGTCGGCCGACTCGACGAGCATGCGCTGAATTTCGTTCTGCAGCTCACGTACGTTGCCGGGCC
>CAZMEA010000457.1:0-1986 GCA_964565135.1 uncultured Woeseiaceae bacterium | reverse complement strand
ATCATTCTCACCGGCCTCATTCTCTTCGCGCTCGGCAGTCTGATCGCCGCCACTGCTGACAGCGTCTGGGGCGTCGTCGCCGGACGTTTCCTGCAGGGGGCCGGGGCTATCTCGTCGACGCTCACAGCGTTGCTGGCCGATACCACGCGAGTGGAAGTCCGCACGCGGAGCATGGCCATCTACGGTGCGGGCGTTGGTAGTTCGATCGTGCTGGCGCTGGTGTTGGGTCCGGTCATCGCCGGCATCGGTGGTGTGCAGGCCCTGTTTCTTGCCTGTGCGGTGATGGCGGGCATCGCCGCCCTGATGCTGGGTATTCTGCCTGCGCGGCCCAAAGTAGTGCCCCCAGCCGAACGCCCGCCCTGGCGTGATGTGCTGACCTTGCCGCTTTTGACGCTCGACCTGTACATCTTCCTTTTGCATGCGATGCTGACCTCGATGTTCGTCGCGTTGCCGTTCGTGTTGCGAAACCGTTTGGGCCTCGAGCTTGCGGAGCACTGGCAAATCTACGTAACCGCACTGATCGCGTCGGTCGTTGGCACGGTGCCCCTGATCTTCGCTGACGACCGCCAGGGCAAGCGCTGGACGATTCAGGTGGCATTGCTCTGTCAGCTCGCCGGTCTGTTGCTGCTTGCTGTTACCGGGTACGCATGGTTGCCGGTGGTCATTGCCATGACGTTTTTCTTTATCGGCCTCAATTTCCTCGAGGCTGCACTGCCGGCGCGGCTGTCGATTCTGGCGAACGAGCATCAACGCGGTGCATCGCTTGGCGTGTTTTCGAGTTCTCAGTTCCTGGGTGCTTTCGCCGGCGGCGTCTTCGGCGGCTGGTTTCTGTCATCCGGTGACCCGGGTGACGTGTTCTTCGTCGCCGCGCTCGTCGTCGGTGCCTGGCTGGTCATCCACCTGAGCGGTGTCGGCGCGAAAAAAGCGGTGAGTCAGCCGGAAATCTGACTGGCAATCGATTCACCGTGCACTACAATGTCCCACCCCCAGGTCGGGACAAGACGCCTGACAACGGCGCGATACGCGGCAAACTGCGCTGACCTGTAAAGAAAAGACGATGAACGTCGCCGAAAGGTGTCGAAGTCGCCAGCAAATCGGAAGAGGACCCACTATGGCCCGTGGTATCAACAAAGTCATCCTGGTCGGCAATCTCGGCGCTGACCCGGACACGCGCTACATGCCGAGCGGCGGCGCCGTGACGAACCTTAGTCTCGCGACCAGCGAGTCGTGGAAGGACAAGCAAACCGGCGAACCGAAAGAGCGTACCGAGTGGCACAAGGTAGCCATGTTCGGGCGTCTGGCAGAGATTTCAGCCGAGTATCTGCGCAAAGGCTCGCAGGTATACGTCGAAGGCAAGCTGCGCACCCGCAAGTGGCAGGACAAGGATGGCAACGATCGCTGGACCACCGAGGTCATCGCCGACGAGATGCAGATGCTGGGTGGCCGTGGAGGCGGCGGTGGCGCGCCGATGGGTGGCAGCGAGGGCTACTCGCAGCCAAGCCAGCAGAGCCAGCCAAGCCGCGGCGGTTCCGACGATTTCGACGACGATATTCCGTTCTAAACCGAATGCCGGCATCAGCGTTGCCGGAGAATCGATATGTCGATACGCACAGTAAGTCGGGTTCTGTCCGGACAGCCGGCCACCGACGGCGCCGGCGTTCGCATGACACGGGTCATTGCAACGCCACAGCTCGACAGCTTCGATCCGTTTCTGCT
The DNA here is from genome assembly GCA_964565135.1 of uncultured Woeseiaceae bacterium. Taxonomy (GTDB): domain Bacteria; phylum Pseudomonadota; class Gammaproteobacteria; order Steroidobacterales; family Woeseiaceae; genus JBFGFX01. The sequence goes on along the minus strand of CAZMEA010000457.1, from coordinate 270 downwards.
GCTCGACGAGTTTCGCTCGGACGATGCTGACGACTACATTGCGGGTTTCCCCGATCATCCGCACCGTGGCTTCGAGACCGTCACGTACATGCTCGCCGGTGCCATGCAGCACAAGGACAACCAGGGCAATACAGGCTTGCTCGGCCCCGGCAGCGTGCAGTGGATGACGGCCGGTCGCGGCATCGTGCATTCCGAGATGCCGCAGCAGGAAGACGGACTGATGTGGGGCTTCCAGCTCTGGGTCAATCTGCCGGCCAGCGACAAGATGAC
>CAZMEA010000456.1:0-2001 GCA_964565135.1 uncultured Woeseiaceae bacterium | reverse complement strand
CAGACATTCGATGTGATTGTCATCGGCGGCGGCCACGCCGGCACCGAGGCGTGCCTGGCTGCTGCTCGTGCCGGCGCCCGCACGTTGCTGCTGACGCAGAAGATCGCGGCGCTCGGCCAGATGAGCTGCAATCCCGCCATTGGCGGCATCGGCAAGGGGCACCTGACCCGGGAAATTGACGCCCTTGGCGGCGCGATGGCCATGGCTATCGACCGGGCCGGCATTCAGTTTCGAACACTCAACGCGAGCAAGGGCCCGGCCGTCCGGGCGACCCGTGCGCAGGCAGACCGAGCGCTGTACGCAAAAGCCATCCAGCAAATCGTCCTGGCACAGCCTGGACTAACGGTTCTCGAACACGCCGTCGATGACCTGATAATCGAGTCCGCGTCGGGAAGTGCGCGTGTCGCAGGCGTCGTCACGGCGGACGGGCATCGGTTCCGTGCGGAAAACGTCGTTCTGACTGTCGGCACGTTTCTCGGTGGTCGGATACTGATCGGTGATGAGGAGCGCGGTGGCGGCCGGGTTGGCGATCCGCCGTCGAATCGACTTGCTGCGCGCCTTCGCGAGATGCCGTTTCGCGTCGCCCGTCTGAAGACGGGAACGCCACCGCGACTCCGGGCGAACACGCTGAACTATGAGCGCATGGCCGAACAGCCCGGCGACGAGCCGCGACCCGTGTTCTCATTCCTGGGACGACGTGCCGATCACCCGCGCCAGGTCAGTTGCCACATCACCCGCACGACCAGCGAAACCCACGACATCATTCGCGGCTCGCTGGACCGATCGCCGATGTACAGCGGACTGATTGAAGGCGTAGGTCCCCGTTACTGTCCGTCGATTGAGGACAAGGTCGTTCGCTTCGCCGATCGGGATGCGCATCAGATTTTTGTCGAACCCGAAGGCCTGTCGTCGGAGCTGGTGTATCCGAACGGAATCTCGACGAGCCTGCCGGCAGACGTGCAGCTTGCGTTCGTGCGTTCCATCGAGGGCTTCGAGAACGCCGAGATCACGCAGCCCGGGTATGCCATCGAGTACGACTATTTCGATCCACGCGACCTCAATGCATCGCTGGAAACCCGTCTTGTCGACGGTCTGTTTTTCGCCGGCCAGATCAACGGCACGACGGGCTACGAAGAGGCCGGCGCACAGGGATTGCTCGCCGGCCTGAACGCCGCGCGTCGTGCTGCGAACAGAGACGCGTGGTCCCCGGCGCGTCATGAGGCTTACCTCGGCGTGCTGGTCGATGACCTCATTACCCGCGGTGTGAGCGAGCCCTATCGCATGTTCACCAGTCGCGCCGAGCATCGTCTTTTGCTGCGGGAAGACAATGCCGATCAGCGCCTGACGTCGATCGGACGTGATCTCGGCATCGTCGACGACGATCGGTGGGAGTCCTTCAATACCAAGATGGCCGCGATCGACGCCGAGCGGCGTCGCCTGCAACAGGTCGTCGTGAAACCGGACCGCCTGAGCGACGCGGAGCGGAACTCCTGCGGTGACGATCTTCGCAAGGAAGTGCACGCGATCGAATTGTTGCGCCGCCCCGAATTCGACTACCGGCGCGTGACGGAATTACAGCAGGTGGGCGAGAGCGGCGAGGTTGCGGCGCTGTCGGACGAGCAGCGCGAGCAGGTCGAGCTCTGCATCAACGTGGAGGCGCGCTATCACGGTTACATTGCCCGACAGGAACGCGAGATTGCGCGGCACGCCCGCCAGGAAGGCTTGCGTCTGCCGGAGGACATCGACTACGACACGGTTGCCGGTCTGTCCAACGAAGCGCGCCAGCGGCTGACGTCTGTTCGGCCGGAGACGCTCGGCCAGGCGTCCCGCCTGGAGGGCGTAACGCCCTCGACCGTATCGCTGCTCCTGGTGCACCTGGAAAAACAGCGCCTGCGTCGCAGCGCCTGATCGCCCGCCATATCGGCTGCGTTTCGGCTGCCGGTTAAGTACGTAACTCCCGCACTTGCCGTAGCCCCGATGAGGCCGCACACTCGCGTCCCT
>CAZMEA010000455.1:0-2004 GCA_964565135.1 uncultured Woeseiaceae bacterium | reverse complement strand
GCGACGGTCAACGCCGCGGTAAACGCATCGCCCGCACCGGTGGAATCGGCCACGTCGACCTGATGCGGCTGCATCGCCGCTATCTCCTCGCCGTCCTGATACAGCGCGGCTTGCCGGGAGCCCCGCGTAACGGCGACCATCCCGCCGGACGCGTGTAACGATTCACCGTAGAACGCCGCCTCGGTTTCGTTCACAACGATCAGGTCGGCTCTGGCGCGAAGCACATCCGGCACATCGCGCGCCGGCGCAAGATTCACTGCGAAGAATCCATCGAAGCCGTTTGCCACGTCCGCCAGCGTCTGCGCCGGTACCTCGAGCTGACCGATCAGTGCATCCGCTGACGGTAGCTTGACCAGTTCGGGCAGCAATCGACGGTTTGCGCCAGGCGCGACGATGATTTGATTCTCTCCGTCGGCGGACACGGCGATTAGTGCAATGCCCGTCGCTGCATCGGGCAGCACCACAACGGTCGACAAATCGACGCCGCCGTCCCGAAGTAACGCAAGCGCCTCATCGGCGGCCGCGTCTTCGCCCACGCAGGCAACCAGGCTGACCTCGGCGCCCAATCGCTGGGCCGCAAGCGCCTGATTGGCGCCCTTGCCGCCAGGAAAACGGTGCAGAACGGCGTCGGTTACTGTCTCGCCCGGCGTGGGCAACCGCTCGGCTGTGGCAACCATGTCGAGGTTGGCGGAGCCGACAACGGCAACCCTTGGCGCTCCGGTTCGCGTCATTTCGACTCTCCGTAACGTGACAATCGATCAATCAGAAGCGAGAAGAAACCGTCGGCATCGACCTCGTAGCCCCAGTCTGCGTTGACGGGTCGATCGGTGACGCCCCAGAAGTCGATGGCCGTGTGGCCGATGGTCAGCTCTGAACGGGTTTCCACGCTGATGTTGCACGACTTCAGCGAAAACAGCGCCGGCTGCAACAACCACGCGATCGTGCACGGGTCGTGCAAAGGAGCACCGAGACTCTTGTACTTCTTCATGTCGTGCCGGTTGAAGAAGCCGAGCATCCCGGCGGTTGCCAGCGCCGCCGGATTATCGAGCGCCGCTATCGCGGCCACCCGCTCGCGCGTTGCCAGGACCTGGTGGGTGACGTCGAGGCCGAACGCCGTAATGGGCCGACCGCAGCGAAAGACGATGTCCGCCGCCTGCGGATCGACCAGGATATTGAATTCGGCTGAGGGCGAAACATTGCCACCCTCGCGCATGGCGCCACCCATCAGCACGATGCGTTCAACGGCATCGAGGACTCTGGCGTCTCTCCGGATTGCAGCCGCGATATTGGTCAGCGGTCCGGTCGGCACGAGAGTGATCGAAGCAGGTTCGGCTGCCAGTAACGTCGCGACGAGCCAGTCAACGGCGTGCTGCGACTCCAGCGCATGTTCCGGATCGAAGACTTCCGTGCCATCGATGCCGGTCATGCCGTGGATGCTTTCTGCGGTGACCAACTCACGTTCGAGCGGTCGATCGCAGCCGGCAAACACGGGAATATCCTGCCGTCCGGCCAGGTCGCAGATTATGCGTGCATTGCGTTCCGTCAGTTCGAGCGGAACGTTGCCGGCCACGGCGGTGATGCCGACGATATCGAGCTCATCCGGCGACGCCATCGCCAACAGCAGATTGACCGCATCGTCCTGGCCGGGGTCGCAGTCGATGATTACCCGTTTAGCAGCCATGCGAACGCTTTATCCCGCCAGCAACAATCCGGCCAGTGCCGCGCTCATCAGGTTGGACAACGAGCCCGCGGCAATGGCGCGAAGACCGAAGCGAGCAATGATCTCCTTCTTCTCCGGGACAAGGGTGCCAAGACCGCCGAGCAGGATGGCAATCGACGACAGGTTGGCGAAGCCGCACAGTGAAAATGTGACGATAGCCTTCGTCCGTTCGCTGGCGTCGGCCAGGTACTCATGCAGGTGACTGTAGGCAACGAACTCGTTAAGAATCAGCTTCTCGCCGAACAGCGCGCCGGCCGCTCTCGCTTCCTCCCAGGGAATACTCA
>CAZMEA010000454.1:0-2007 GCA_964565135.1 uncultured Woeseiaceae bacterium | reverse complement strand
TTGTTGATCAGTCCAGCTTCTTGAGCTCGATGTTCCGAAACTGGATGGGGTGGCTTTCACTCTGCAGAGCAATGTAACCACCTGACAGAGCCTCGCCGTCCGGCTTCATCGCCGGGTCGTGTCCGTTCACAACGCCACCGCCAAACTCAAGTTGCCCGTACTCGATGACCGCCTCGCCGTCGATGAAATGCACGGCCCGATCGGAACCCTCGACGAGTAGTTCTGCCTTCACCCAGCCGTCGCCAACGACGGTCGGCGCATTGGCGTTGACGCAATGGTCGGCCGCCTGAACGCCGTCGATGTGTACTTCGGTGCCCGGAGAACACATGGCAGCCGTCGGTCTGCTGGATTCGTCGCCGCGTCCTCCCAGGAATTGAAACTCCAAAGAGATCGGGAAGTCCTGACCATTGGGCATCGTCTCGGGTGCCTGGGAGTGAAACATCACGCCGCTGTTGCGCCAGGCCCAGTCCTCGCCACCCGGTGCCTGGTCGCCAACAAACCGGTACTCCAGCCTCAAGCGATAGTGGGAATACGGCGTCGCATAAAACAGGTGGCCGAACCTGTCATCGAACGTATCGTAGCCGTCGTAACTGACCGTGATGGCCCCGTCCTCGACGCGAAAGGTATCGGCGTAGTTCTCGCCGGGCGGGTAGCCGCGGATCTTTGCCGTCCAGCCGTCGAGACTCTTGCCGTCGAAGAGAGAAATCCACTCGTCTCCGGACGCGGGACCGCAAAGTACCAGCAGCCACAAAAGACTGAATCTGTTCACGTGGTGTAGATGTTTGAACCATGCCCGGCGAAGATCTTGCCGCCGTCCTCCAGGTCACGATTACCGTCATAGCGGCCGGGTGTCTCCTCATACTCGAGCACCTCGTTATACGCGAGCTCGGACGTAAAGAACCCAAGCACCGTGAGTTCTTTCAACATGCGGAAGTAATGCCTGGGCCCATCGCCGCCGCTTTGCGCCGCATCGTATTGCTCCCGGTCGAGTCGTTCCGCGATGTCGAGGCGTTGCTCGGCAGGCAGACTCATGAAACCGGAACCGTGCGCCTGCTGACTGACGTCGTCGATTGTGGCAAGACCGTCCCGGAAGACCCGTTGTTCATCCGGTGAGTACGCATCCGTCACCATCAGTGCAATGAAGGGCCCGACGCCGGCCGCTTTCGCACCGGGCGTGCTCGTCTCTGGCAGGATGGTTTCTGCTATCTCGGCAAGCAGGTCGATCTCCGCGCTGCTGAACTCGCCAATGCCTGCGCTCTCGGATGATTCGTCGATGGCACCAGGCTCGCTCTCACAGCCGGCGAGCATCAATGTCTGTCCAACCAGCGCCGCGCCGCCCAGAGCGGCGCTTGCCCGGAAAATAGCCTCGCGACGTGTCCAGAGCATCGGCTTGCGTTCAGTGTCGTTCATTCCTGATTCCTCCGGCCGTCAGAGGTTACGGCGTTTCAGTTCCTGAACCGCGTAGTCTGCTGCCCTTGCCGTTAGCGCCATGTAGGTGAGCGAAGGGTTCTGGCATGCGGACGAGGTCATGCTCGCACCGTCTGTAACGAACACGTTGGGGGCGTCCCACACCTGGTTCCAGCCGTTTAGTACCGAAGACTTTGGATCGCGTCCCATTCGCGCGGTGCCCATCTCGTGAATACCCATACCAGGCGCGTAATCGCTTTCGTACGTGTCGACGTCGACGACCCCGGCCGCCTCCAGCGTCTCCGCCATGTCGTTCATCATGTCGGCGCGCATCAGCCGCTCGTTCTCGCCTATCTCACAATCGATGGCCAGAACCGGCATGCCCCATTTGTCGGTGCGCGACTCATCGATCGTAATGCGGTTGTCCGGATTCGGGAGCATCTCGCCAAACGCGGTAGCACCGATGCGCCAGTCACCGGGCTGCGACATTCTGTCCTTGAAGTCGGCACCGACGCCAAGTTCGGCAACGGCCCGACTCCATCCGAGCCGGCTCGCTCCGCCCTGGTAGCCGAAGCCGCGCAGGTAGTCGCGCTCCTGTCG
>CAZMEA010000453.1:0-2016 GCA_964565135.1 uncultured Woeseiaceae bacterium | reverse complement strand
CGCCTGATTGGTGCCGGTCGTCGTTCGCTCGAGGATGCATCGGATCGTTGGCCGAACCTGGGCAAGGGTGACACGTGGATCTGGAACGCTGCGTTCCAGTACGACGTGTCCGACACGCTGGGTATTCAGTTCAACATCAACAACGTCACCAACACGCTGCCGGCACCCAAGGTTGTTGCCTGGGGTCTGGACAATGTGTACGGCAACATTGGTCGTTACTATCGGGTTGGCTTCAACTTCTCGATGTAAGGATCAGACTGTCAGGTCTGAGACCAGAAAGTGCCGGGCGAAAGCCCGGCACTTTTTTTTGTGCCTGCAATCCGGCAGCGCCTCTACGGCCGGCGAGCCGCCACCGCTTGAGGTGTTGAAATGATTGGGTAGACTCGACGCTCAGCTCTGCCCAGGAATCGACTATGCCTTTCTGCACCGATTACGCGTTCGTCCGCAGCGGCGTTTATCTGCTCGCAGCAGTTGCGTCTATCGGCCTCACCGCATGCACAACGGTGGAGACGACCAGCTTCCGTGTGAATCCCGACTCACAGATCGAATCGGCCAAGATTGCGGTCGATGCTGACTTCGGCAAGTACGACCGACTACGGGCCCGCGATATGGGCATCTTCTTCCCGCAGAACCGGCAGATGTCGGTCGAGAATCAGCAGCGGATGCGCAACGTCTTCCGCGGCGCCTTCATCGAGGCGCTGAGCGGCTACGAGGTGACCGGTGAACCCGGACCGACGACCATGGCGGTACAGGCCACTCTGATCGACCTGCGTGAAGCGGATGGGGCCACGATGATGAACATGCGCAGCGACTTTCGTGACTTCGCCGTTCCCGGTTCGCTGGTGTTCCTGATGGAGCTGCGCGACTCCTCGACGAACCGCATCCTCGCGCAGGCGGCCGACAGCGTCAGAGCGCCGCTATTCGGCGGCGGCACGCCGACCGATTGGGAAGCCGTGGGCGCCGCCGCCAAACGCTGGGCGGCGCTGTTTCGAACGTTTCTGGATGAGAACCTCGATCAGCCGTAGCGATTCAGACCCGGTCAGTTATCCGAACCCATAAATCCTTCAAGCCCCTCGCGAAGCTGGCGCGCCCACCGGTTGGCGAGCCGACGGACCTCCGCCGTGTTGGTTACCCGATTGGACGCGGTCATCATGCCCCCCGCGCTTTCTGCGGCCCGCCGATCGACGGCTCGGGCAAGAATAGCTTCAGTTTTCGAATCTCTGAGTTCGATGACCAGCGTCGCTTCACCAACCTGGCTCAGGAACACGTTTGTACGCGGCTCGATGGCCTCGGGCGGCACATAGGACACGACGTCCAGCAGCGCTCCCCGGACCAGCAGGACGTCGGGGCCCGGCTCCTGCACCACTTCGTACTGATCGCTCTCCGTCAATTCACTGGCGAAGGCCTCGATCACGATGTCCTGCAGCCTGGCCTTCTGGCTTTCCGTTACTTCGTACGGGCCACCGCGACCGCGAGAGATCGTCGTTCGTCCGGATTCGCCGCCCGGTCGATACTCGATGCCGGCGCCCTGCAGCATCACCTTCGTATAGGCGGAAAAATCCGTATCCGGTCGAGCCCATGCGGCATCTGCGCGGGTGTTTACAACACTGCGTAAGCCATCGAAGGTTACCTCGGCGTCGGGACTCGTATCGATTGCCGGAGGTCCGGATGCGCATCCGGCGGCGATCAGAAGGGCTGCGAACCAGCAAACACCAAGCGTCTTCTTCATATCGTATCTTCCCCAGGTCCGTTGACGGGATGCAGAAAATCCGCGGCGGAGTATAGCAACGACATACCAGCCGACAAACGTGTGATCGGGATTCCGCTTTCCGCACCCCAGACGGCGTTCTGAGCCCTCGATTGCCCAGCGACTCATGTAAAATTGCCCCGTCTTTTAGTTCAGGTCCCGACAGCCATGCGTACACCAACCTCCCTTCGTTCCATTTCGGTGGCTTGCTGCCTCGCGGCAGTAGCGGGTCTCACAGCGTGCAGCAGTGCTCCCACGGTAACGCCGGT
>CAZMEA010000452.1:0-2030 GCA_964565135.1 uncultured Woeseiaceae bacterium | reverse complement strand
CGAGACGGACCGGTACAGCGTGCATTTGCGACGCACATACGCTCGGAGTTCTTCGAGAGTTCGTTTGCCGGCACCGGCGAGCGACTTCGCTTCCTGACCGGCGGCCTGACGCCGGCGAGCATTACCCGGTTCAACGACAAGCTGGACCAGCTCGTGCAGCAATTCGACGAACTCGTCGAACGCGATGCGGCACTGCCGATAGGCGAACGAAAGACGTGCAGCGCGGTGCTCGCCATGCGACCGATCGAGTACTCGATGTTTGCGGATTACCGTTCCCCGGGACACCCGAGAAAGGCCGGGGCCACAGATTCAACCTGAATCTTCAGTGCGCTAGACTGGCCGACCTCGCCGAAGCTCCCCACCCCGAACGTCGACAAGCGACATCATGCAGGTAAAGCTCGAGAAGACGCACGCCATTGCTGCACCGTCTGCTGCAGCGTGGCAGGTCATGCAGGACATCAATGCGCTGGCGGAATGCATGCCGGGCGCAAGCATTGGCGAACGGGCGGACGACGGCAGCTACAAGGGCAACGTCAGCGTCAAAGTCGGACCCGTGCAGTCGGTGTTCAAGGGCACTATTCGTGTGATCGAGCAAGACGACGCCGAACGACGGATCTCGCTGAGCGCCAAAGGCAAGGACAGGACCGGCACGTCGAACGCCGCTATGGAACTGACTGCGTCGGTTGTTGATACGGCTGATGGCTGCGAGCTCATAGGCAATTCGGAAATCAAGGTGCTGGGGAAGATGGCGAACTTCGGCGCTCGGATGATCAACGGCGTCGCCGATCAGCTCATCGCACAGTTCCTGGAGAACTTCTCCAATCGGGTTCTGGCGGCGGGTGAAGGATCGGCCGCCGAGGCGGCGGCAGAACAAGTGGCCGAGCAGCCCCAGGACCTCAATGTCCTTGCCTTGCTGTGGACCACCATCGCCGGATTCTTCCGGCGTCTCCTGGGCGGCAAATAGCCGCAGACTGCTTTCAGTCCTGCTCGGGCTGTTCGTTCAGCCGATCGATGATCTCCGCAAGCGTTGAGATCGCAAGCATCGTTGCGTTGCGCATCGAGGGGACCAGACCGATTGGGCCAGTCACCCGGCTCAGTGCGTCATCCGAGACGCCCAGCCTGCCCAGCGTTTCGAGACGGTTGGCGTGCGTCTTGCGACTCCCCAGTGAGCCGATATAGAAGGCTTTCGTGTCAAGCGCGGCGAGCAGCACGTTCGGCTCCCAGTCGTGATCGTGAAACAGAGTGACGACCGCGGTCCACCGATCTGCCGTGAGCTCCGGTCTTACCGCGGTGTTCGCAAGGTGATGACCAACCGCACCGAAGGATCGGCAGCTTTCGACATCGACCTCGTCCGGACTGAAGGCGACGACGTCGAAACCGCAGGACGATGCCAGCCGGCAGAACACTGTCAATTCGGCACCGCGACCTGCAAGAAGCAGTCGCAGCTTCGGACGATACGGGATGACAAAGCTGTCGGCGTCGGCGGGCTGACAGACGGCATCCATGTAACGAAGATCGTCCGGTGTTATCAGGAGTGCGCAGTCGCTCCGTGCGTCGAGCGCCGCCAGCACCTGACGTATCGTGTCGAGATCCGGGCCTGGCACGATGAGCAGGTCAACGCCGCCGCCACACGGAAGCTGCAGATCGATGAAATTCGATCCTGCGCCCAGCTGGACACGTCGCCGGTCCCCGGAGGCGATGGACTGAAGCGCGAAGTCAGCGACGCTTCCATCAATGCAGCCGCTCGATACCGAGCCGGCATAGTCGCCATCCTCTGCGACGACCATGTGGGTACCGAGGTTGCGTGATGCGGTATCGACGATGCCGACGATCGTCACGAGCGCACATTGAACGCCCGCGTCTGCCTTCTCCAGCAGGAAGCGGAGCTGATCTTCGGGATGTTCCCCCACGCTGTGAATCGGGGTGCGGTCAGTCATGCATTGATGAGGCGTTATGCGGCTCGCAAGTTTAGAATCCGGCTGTCGGCCCAGCAAGCCAGCCCGTCGAACGGAAACGCCATCCCATGACGA
>CAZMEA010000451.1:0-2033 GCA_964565135.1 uncultured Woeseiaceae bacterium | reverse complement strand
CTCGCGAAACGTTTCCGCTGTGAACGGGAAGCGCAGGAAGGGCCCGGACCATGTGTCCGCCGCCTTCGCATCCGGAATCCAGCGCATCAGCTCCGGAATGTCGTTCTCGTCCAGCTCTCGCAGCGAGATGTCGTTCAAGCAGACTCGTCTTGCATCATCGGCAGACCGCGAAGTATGAGGAAACCAAGCACGCCAGCCAGGAGAGACCCGGCCAGAATCCCCAGGCGTTCGTCGAAAATCTGGTTGACGCCGGTCGATTCGAAAGCGAGAGACCCGATGAACAGGCTCATCGTGAAACCGACACCGGACAAAATTGATACGCCGTACAGACCGCGGAAGGAAGATCCGTCGGGTAACTTCGCGAATCCGGCTTTGATGACGAGCCAGGCGAAGCCAAACACACCGATCTGTTTGCCGACAAACAGGCCGGCGGCAACACCCAGCGTAACCGGATGCAACAGTTGTGAAAGCTGCATGTTTCCGAAGGAAACGCCCGCGTTCGCGAAAGCGAAGACCGGCAGGACGAAAAACGCCACCAATGTATGGAGATCGTGCTCCATGGTTTTGACCGGTGAGTAGTCCGGGTTTTCAGGATCACGCATGGGTATGAACAGCGCCAGCGCAACACCGGCCAAGGTCGCGTGGACACCGGACTTGAGCACCGCCACCCACATGATGAGCCCAACCCAGATATACACACTGATTTTGGTGACGCCGCGCCTGTTCAGCACGGTCAAGACGGCGAGGCAGGCGGCTGCCACCGTCAGAGCAAGCACGGACAAGTCACTCGTGTAGAAGAGAGCAATAATGACCACCGCGCCAATGTCGTCGAATATCGCGAGCGAAACCAGAAATACTTTGAGCGACGTCGGCACACGGTTGCCTACGAGCGTCAGAATTCCAAGGGCGAAAGCGATGTCCGTTGCGGCAGGAATGGCCCACCCCTGCATCGTGACCGGGTCACCCCAGTTGATGGCAGCGTAAATACTGACCGGTGCCACGATGCCGCCAACGGCAGCTGCGCCCGGCAACAGTAGTGCGCCAGGCTTGGCCAGCTCTCCTTCGAGAAGCTCCCGTTTCAGCTCGAGACCAACGAGGAAAAAGAAGATCGCCATCAGCCCATCGTTCACCCAGAGCAAAATCGGCTTGTCGATCGCGAATGTGCCTACCCGGATCTCGATGGGTACGTCGAGCAACAAATCGTAGTACTGATCGAGCGGTGAGTTTGCAATCACGAGCGCCAGCGCCGCGGTCATCATGAGGATGATGCCCCCGGCCGCTTCCAGCCGGAGGAAGTCTCGAATAGTCATCAGCATAGTGGGATGAGCCCTAGTCCTGGAATGTCATGAGCTGGTTTGCGTTTCGGCGAAGTACCGGTCGTAAGCACGATGCATGGCACGAGCACTGATGCCAACGAGAGAGCCTGCGTCGCGCATGCGCTCCATCTCGTCGGCGTCAGCCTTGCCGTCTGCTGCCAACACCTTCACCATCAGCAGCGCCACATCTTCCCGATCCTGTTCGGACAGCATTGTACCGAGCTGTCGCAGCAGACTGTCGAGGTCGGGGTTCGATGCGATGTCTGTCATCGCACGATGCAGCAGGTCGAGCGACTCGGCGCTGCGCAGGGAGAAATGATCGCCGATCAACTGCAGCATGCGGTCCGTCTCCACCTGCGTAATCTCGCCGTCGGCTTTCGCGACGTAGACGAGCAACACGGCAACGAGAAAGCGGGAATCGTACGTCTCGGTCTCGTTGCTGGTCTCGATGATCAGCTGATTGCCTTCAAAGCGGGGATCTAACAGTTCATCCATGGCCTGTCCCTCTGCGGTCTCGACTATGCTGGATAACGGCGGCGCATTTCCTTGACCGACTCGATAATCAGGGTCTCGAGGATATTGCGATCGACTTCGTCGAGGCGCTTGATATAAAGGCACGACTTGCCGGTCCTGAATTTACCCAGTTTTTTCATCAGCCCGGCGAAGGGCTCAAAGCCCGGCATGATGTAGACGCTGATGGCATTGGCGCGCGGTGAA
>CAZMEA010000450.1:0-2033 GCA_964565135.1 uncultured Woeseiaceae bacterium | reverse complement strand
ACATCTCGGCGACCTGCGCGCCGACACTCATGACGGGGTTCAGCGCCATCATCGGCTCCTGAAAAATCATGGCGATCTCGGTGCCGCGAATCTGCTGCCACTGGCGATTGGAAAACTCGTGGAGTGCCTGCCCCTGAAACGTGATCCGACCGCCGGTGACCCCGAGCGGTGGCTGCAACAGCCCCATCAGGGACAAGGCCGTAAGACTTTTTCCGCAGCCCGATTCGCCCACCAGACCCATCATCTCGCCGGCAGACAGTGTGAAGCTGACTTCATCGACGGCAACCACCCTCTGCCCGCCGCGATCGAGGCTGATCTGAAGGTCTGATACTTCCAGCAGGGCGCTCACAGGCGGGTCACCGAGCGCGGGTCGAAACGATCGCGCAAACCGTCGCCCAGCAGATTCAGCCCTAGCACGCAGACGAAGATAGCGACCCCGGGGAAGATCGATGCCCATGGGGCAAAGAACAGGCTGTCTCTCGCGTCGGAGAGCATACTGCCCCAGCTGGCCTGCGGCGGCTGTACGCCGAGCCCGAGGAAGGATAGCGCCGCCTCGCCGAGGATCGCCGAACCCATGCCGAGGGTGCCGATGACGACGATCGGGCCCAGCATGTTCGGCAGTACCTGCGTCGCCATGATGCGGATGTTCCCGTAGCCGAGAACCTTTGCGGCCTGAACGTACTCGCGGGAGCGGAGTGACAGCGCCTGCGAACGCGCGATACGACAGGTGTAGGCCCAGTTCGTCAGCGCGAGCGCGATCAGCAGGCTACCGAGTCCCGGACCGAGTATCGCCATGATGGCCAACGCAAAAATCAGTGACGGGATCGCCAGCATCACGTTGGTCAGGAAGCTGACAAAGTCATCCCAGCGGCCGCCGAAGTATCCCGCGGAGACGCCCAGGATCAGGCCGATGGCCGTGTTCACCAGCTGGGTGACCACACCGATCAATAAAGACACGCGGCCGCCATGAACGACGCGCACGAACACGTCCCGGCCCTGGTCGTCGGTGCCGAACGGGTAGGCCAGGCTCGGCGGTTCCTCCGCGACCATCAGGTCGGCGTCCAGCACGGGGTCGTAGGGCCACAACCACGGGGCGAGTATCGCGGGAATCGTGCACAGCAGAACGAGACCCGCACCCGTCCGCAAACTCCAGGAATGTGGGATCCCGGCCGTCACGAGTGGCGGATTCTCGGATCGATGGCGGAGTAGAGCAGATCAGTCGTGGTGTTGATGATCAGGAAGAAGGACACGAAGACGAGGATGCATCCCTGGATCAACGGGATGTCACGCAGAAACACGGAGTCGACCAGCAGCGTGCCGAGCCCGGGCCAGGCAAACAGCTTCTCGACGATGACCGCCTGACCCATCATCGTGCCGAACTGCAGGCCCGCCGTGGTCAGGATGAGCACCAGCGTGTTGCGCAGCAGGTGGCGTCGTACGATCTGAAACTCGCTCAAGCCCTTGGCTCTTGCGGTGCGAATGAAGTCCGAGGCCATCACCTCGATGACCGCCGCACGGGTCGTGCGCGCGAGTAACGCCATATAGGCAATCCCCAGCGTGAAGGCGGGCAAAAGCAGGTACTGGATGCCGCCGTCACCGTAGCCAAAGGTCGGTAGCCAGGCGAGCTGCAAACCAAACACGAACATGAGCAACAGGCCGAACCAGAATTGCGGTACCGACTGGCCGGCAACGGCGACCGTCATCACAACGGTGTCGATCCAGCTGCCCTGTCGCAGCGCCGCAGCGAAGCCCAGGGGCACGCCGATAAAGATAGCAATGGCCATGCCGGCCACGACCAGCGCCAGCGAGGGTCCGAGGCGTGCACCGAGCATATCGAGCACCGGCTCCCGGGTCCGGAACGAGTTGCCGAGGTCGCCGCGGACAAGATTGGACATGTAGTGATAGAAGCGCTCGTGCAATGGCCGGTCCAGCATGAGTTCGGCGCGAATGCGTTCGGCGACCTGCGGGTCCAGCACCTGGTCGGCATCGCCGCCACCGATGACGTTGCCGGGCACCAGGTTGAACAGCAGGAA
>CAZMEA010000449.1:0-2033 GCA_964565135.1 uncultured Woeseiaceae bacterium | reverse complement strand
TGCGGCGAGCCACTCCTTTAGAAGTGCCAGCAGTATCATGGGTGCCTCAAGCTACATAAAGTATAGATCGATACGCGGCACCATTGGTTCCCACTTGAAACTTTGTCGTGCCCTGCCACTCTTACTACCTTCAAAACAGCTTTGGACAAGGCCGGGACCGTGCTCAAGAACCTATTCGACCAGCTGGTGGACAGAATTGCCGCGCCGGAAGACGCGGCCGCTGTCGATCGTGATCATACAATCCAGATGGCCACGGCGGTCCTGATGGTGGACGTGGCACGTGCCGATCACGTGTTCGACGAAGAGGAGCTGGACAGTGTGTTGCGCCTGATCGAGCGACACTTCGAGCTCGACGCCGAAGAGGCTGCCACGATCTTCAATGCCGCAAACGAAAAGGCGGAAGATCTTGTTTCCATCCACGAGTTCACGAAGCTTTTGCACGCGAACCTGGACGAGGACGAGAAGGCCCGCGTCGTCGGTCTGCTGTGGGAAATCGCCTACGCGGACGGCACCCTCGACAAGTTCGAGGACTCACTGGTACTGAAGATCAGCGATCTGCTACACGTCAATCGCGCTCGCGTCATGCGCCTGAAGCACGACGCTGCCGCATCGGCAAGCTGATGTGGAACTTCACGGGCAAGGGGCGGCCGGATTTCGCCGTCGAGCCCGGTCCGGGCCAGGAATCCGTTTGGGACTATCCGCGACCGCCCGTTGCGGACCCCTGCGATCGTGAGGTCAGGGTAGTGTCGGGCGGTACCCTCATAGCGAAAAGTGCCGCGACCTTTCGCCTGAAAGAAACCGCCAGCCCGCCTACGTTCTATTTGCCTCCCGATGCTCTGGAACCAGACACATTGGTGCCGGCGCCGGGACAATCGTTCTGCGAATGGAAAGGCGTCGCGCGTTATTTCGCTTTTCGGGACGACCCGACCCAGACCATCGCCTGGTGTTATCCGGATCCGTCGCGCGCGTTCTCGGTGTTGCGGGACTACGTGTCGTTCTATCCGGGTCGCGTTGAGTGCTACGTCGATGGCGAGCGGGTGCGCCCCCAGGCCGGCGGCTTTTACGGCGGCTGGATCACCAGCGACGTTGTCGGTCCGTTCAAGGGCGACCCCGGCACGGGTCACTGGTAAAAAGCTCTAAAAAAAACAGGGGATCCGCGTTATGGACCCCCTGCGTGTTGACGGCTACCCATCCGTAGGTCGCCGTCTTACTGCCCTGATCAGGCCTCGTTGCCCTTGGCAACGAGATAACCGGCGATCAGAAGCAACACCACCTGGAATTCCATGCCGCCGAGCGGGTGGCTTGCTGATGCGACAAAGCTCCACTGGCCCCAGTGAACCAGGTAGATTGCACCGAGCAGCACGGGGATATTCACAGCAGCGCCCAGCCGCGTCAGCCAGTCGCGACCGAATGCTCCTGCAAGAATAGCGAGACCGCCTCCGACTTCGGCGAGCGTCACCAGCCAGACGACCGGCACCGACAGCTCCATCATAGCCGCGAAGCCGGCCACGTCGGCGAGCTTGCCGACGCCGTGAAACAGCAGGACGCTCGCCAGGCCAACCCGCAAAAACCAGTGAGCGTTCAGCGCGACGCCACCAAGAGAGAAACCGCGATTGTCCGGAGTTATTGCGACAGTTGCTTGATTCATGTTCAGGACCTCAGCAGGGGGAAGTTGCCTGAGAAGACCCTTTTGCACCCTCAGTTGTTACGCGATAAACCGCCGTTGGACGAGCGATACGTGCAATAGAGACGATGGGTCAATCGGTTGCCGAGATCCGCTTATTGATTCGACAGACGCGCGTCAACGGCGCTCGTTTTCGAGAAGAGCCCCTACACCTGCATACGTCGAGACGGAATACGGCACGCAGTACGTCAGCAGGATCTTGGCGAGGACTGTCCCTGTAACTTCGCCTGCGAGCAGGACGTCGCCCTGATTGATCAGCGTTAGCAGCGTGCCGACGACGACGGCGACGCCGAAGCTTCGCCGGACGATCATGGGACTGGCTGCCAGTTGAAGCCAGCGCCTCACCGCG
>CAZMEA010000448.1:0-2035 GCA_964565135.1 uncultured Woeseiaceae bacterium | reverse complement strand
CTGCGGGCACAATAGTTGCGGCCGCAGGGTCAACGATATTATGGCAATTGGTGCAGGTGTTCGTGACGGGTTGCCCATTTTGATCAAAAACTTGCATACCCATATCGTCGAGCTCCGGACGAATGACGGACCAGAGCGGATGGATGTGTTCTTCGTAGTTAACGACGATCCGGCAATTGGCTGACCAGCTGTTTGTCGGCGGCACGCAGGTCGGATCGACCGGCAAAGCCGTCGAGAGTCCCGGGTTGGCGAGATCGGCGCTGAGATAGAGATAGCTGAACGAAGCATCCGGAGCTCGGCCGGACTTGGCCAGATCAGTCCAGACATCGTCGTACACGAGGTTCACGGACGGTTCGATCGATGCACACGAGTTCAGCGCCTGGTTGCACGTGGACTGAGCGCGAACCTCGGCCATGGTGTCGCCAATATCGCCAACGGGCAGCGCGTCAACGGTGCTCGGATAGTAGGAGACACCGGCGGTTTGCGCGCCCGCCCACGCAGAGTCGAAGGCGTCGTCCCGACCGTGTGTAAGACCGCTGGCGCGCAGGTGACAACCGTTGCACTCGAGCAGTTCGCCGGGTCGCACCTGCATCCAACTGTTGTGGCGTGCCGTGATGCGGCGCCCGTTCGCGTCGAGCACACTAACGCCGAACGCGACGTTAGCCGGAACCTTCACCATGACCGAGCCGTCCGGTTCGATTGGCACGTAGCCAAGTATCTCGCGCATGCCGTTTGCCTGACTCACACCGAATGCGGTGTTGTCGAAATCAAGCGTGTCTTCGTCCGGCATCGACACCGGCTTCACCACACGAAGGAAGCGCGCCGGTCTGGCATCCGCCATCGTGACTGACGGGTCGGCGAGCGTGTCGATATCCGCGACCGCTCCACCATCAAAATCGTAAACGCTGCGGATGTGAATGACGCCTACATCTTCGTTCGCGAGATTGGGGTCTTCCGGGAAGTTGTTTGAGCTATCCAGGATCACCGGCGGGATCGGCCGCGGGTCCGCGGATACCACTTCAGTGAACACAAATCCGTCCTCGGGCGGCACAACCGGCGCCTGGGTATTGTCCCGCGGGTCGTACATCCAGACGCCATAGATCGGCGCAGCCTCTTCGTACAGCGGATTGATCAGATTCTCCGCGGTGCAGGGATAGAAGACGGCCGGCGGCGGATTCATCGGATCCGCCATCGGGTCCGGAACGTCGGTCAGTCGACACTGCGACCAGCTCACCAGCAGTCGACCGGTGCCGTCCTGGATCGGATACACGGATGCGTACCGACCGCCGGGAGACGGTTCATCCGGTTCAGTCGATACGTTGTTGATCGTTGCAGCCAGCTGCGCCGGGCCGGTCAGGCCCGCATTGGCAGCGGTCGGCTGCGTGTTCTCTACGTACGTCTGGGTGTCGATGACGATCAGATTGCCGCCGCCGCTGGTGTCCGTGAACGGTCTCGCCAGCGCCATGATCCGGCCATCCTCGAGTTCTCGAGGCTGCATGAACTGGATGATGGATCCGTTCGTGCCGGTCGCGTGGCTCTCTTTGCCGTAGAGAATTTCCAGGGACGATCCATCCGGATTCATTCGATACAGATTTACGGTGTTGTTCAGCGGCGCATTGTCCCAGCGGCTGAAGACCACCTGTCCGTTGCTAAGCACTGACGGATCGAGATCGTGGCTCTGGTTGTACGACACCTGCTCGATACCCGTACCGTCGCGGTTCATCACATGCAGGACGAGCGCCGGTCCATTGTCGTCTTCGTCCTGTGCTTCGTACTGCGGCTTTCCTTCATCAAGGAGGATCGCTTTGGAACGAATCTGTCGGGTCGACGTGAAGATGATTCGATCGTCGGGCAGATAATGCGGTGACATATCATGACCAATCTCGGCTGTCAGATCGGACGCGATCACGCGGCGAAGATTGTCATCCTCAAGCACGTACTCCCAGATGTTCCATGTCGGCTGGTCTTCATCATCGAGGTCGAGGTTTTCGTTAACCGGACCCCGCATGGCAAAGAGAATGGCCGAGCCGTCGTA
>CAZMEA010000447.1:0-2039 GCA_964565135.1 uncultured Woeseiaceae bacterium | reverse complement strand
ACACGCTGGCCTTCAAGGCGAAGCTGACGGTTCCGTGGCGCAACACGCGCACCTACCTGTCTGCTCACCACGCGGGCCTGGTATCGGAAGCGGTAGCCGCAATCCCTGTCTATGGTGTTACCGATCCCAGCCGCCTGCCGTACAACGCGCTCGGCAACAAGATGGAGTACGAGGCCGGAATGCAGATGTTCTTCGGCAATCTGATGGTCTTCCCGCGCGTCATGTATCGCGACAACCTGGTACACGCCAACCCGAACATCGAAGCCGAAATTGTTGGTGGCGTGCTGAATCCGGGTATCAACCCGCGCAGTCGAGATGAAGATCCGTTCGCGGTTCTCGGTAACCGCGAAGCCCGATCGGCCGAGCTCTACTTCACCTGGGATCCGACCGGTGCCACGCCCTTCTATGACTGGGACAACGACTGGCGAGAGGACGCGGGTTTTGCGTTCAACTTCGGTGGTACGTACACCGAGTTCCCGACCGCAACAGACTCCGAGCAGTTCTTCTTCGAGCCCGCCGGCATCAACGCACCGTTCGGTGTGGGGCTGCCTGCAGAGAACGTCTGGTCAGTCTCGTCACGCGCAATCTGGAACACAAAAAACAAGAACCGCTACATCCTGCGGCTCGAGCGTGGTCTGGGTCAGTCGACGGGTGATCCGAACGGCGGCTCACGCAAGTACTGGAACTTCAACGGCCGCGCGATTCTGGGCAACGGTCGGCACACGCTCGCGTGGTACTACAGGAAGGACATGTGGGGTCCGTATGACTTCTTCCGCCAGTTCAACATCACGTTCCCGGAACAGTATCAGCTCGACTATTCGATCTGGCTGGGACAGGGTTTCGGCGCTGTGTCGAACCCGCTGCAGGAACAGCTGGCGACCCGTGTAGGCATCCGCACCACCTACCGAACGAGCGACGAGAATTCGCCTGATGTTGAGTTCCAGGACGGCAGAAACGACTACACGTTCCTGGTTCTTGCCTACTTCACCTACAACTTCTAGGCGAAGTACGCCAGCCAAAGGTTAATGACTATGAGTATTTTGAACGAACAACGCGCTCATCCGGCTTTCACCAAGTGGCTTCTGGCCGCGTGCATGAGTGTCGCTATCTTCCTGACCGGATGCGAAGGTACCAGCGAGGAGCGTGACGAAAACGACGGCGAGATTATCAACTCGATTATCCTGCCGACGGACGTGGTACTGAACCTGTACTGTGAAGACGTGGGTATCAACCAGGAGACCTGCGTTCTTGAGGATCCGGAGAACCCGTTTGCGACAACAACGATCGTCGAGTTTGATGAGAACTTTCCGGAACTCGAAAACAAGTTCGAACTGTTCAACTCGATACCGCCGGGTCCCCAGGGTGCGAAGGCTCGATTCTATTTCTGGGCAACGGCTCTGGCCCGCAGGCCCAGCGGCGAGAATCAGTACTATACGGCCCTGGCACTGCATGAGTTGTTCGACGCAAACAGCAACGTTCTCGAGCAGGACGAGCTGATTCGTGCGCAGGCTCTCAAGGCCTACCGTTCTGTGCTGGATAACTATTTTGGATCAGTCACCGTGTTTACGTGTTGCCCGGCCGCGAGCCCTGACGGCGAACCCGTGCCGTTCCCGGTCGGCCTGAACGAACTGACCGCCGATGCGCTCTACCGCACGGATGCGACCGGCTTCCGACGACTGGTTCCCGGCGATCCTATCCTGGTCCAGTCGCTGCTGCTCGAATGGGGTTTCACGTATTCTCCCGCAAGTCCACCTCTCTTCAACGACGGCTTTGTGTCCGTCATCCAGTAGTGGCCATCGGCCGGGCATTGCAATCCATAAAGACCCTGCTGATCGCAGGGTCTTTGCTATTGAGCGACCTGGTTGTGGCTCAGGCAATTCCCGTTGAGCTGACGAAAACAGAACAGGGTTGGCAGCTTCTTCGTGGCGGCGAGCCCTACTTCATACGCGGCGCGGGGGGCGATTATTCGCTGGAAGCGTTGGCCGCAGCGGGCGCGAATTCGGTTCGGACGTGGGACGCCGAAAACGTCGGAAAACACG
>CAZMEA010000446.1:0-2039 GCA_964565135.1 uncultured Woeseiaceae bacterium | reverse complement strand
ACGCAGCCAGTACGGTGAATCTGTCATTGAACGAGCCTTGTTGTGAATCGTTGATTGGCAGGCCACGGCGGGCCCATCGGCATTCTAGCGCAGCGGCGGCCGACCGGATTGCCGAGCGCGCAGGGTGAAACAGACGGACTACGGCGATTCAGCGGCGAAGCGACTCCCGCACGGCCTCGGCGGTGAACTGCGCGCGGAAGTCGATCATCTTCTGTCCGAGTTCCACGGTCGCTTCAAGTGGCTCGAGGTCTACGCCGTTGATACTCGCCAGTCCGGCATCAACGCGCTCCCGAAAACGTATCTGTTCGGGGTCGGTAACCGCCATCATGGCTGTTACCCATATGTCATCGTGATAGCCATCGTGATCGGCTTCGGCCACGCCCAGCTCCTGGTCGGTGTAGCGCTCCGTCTCCTCCCACCCGGGGCTGTAGAAAGCACGAATGAAGTGAGCGCGTGTTGGTTCTTCCGACCAACGTTCATTCAGTCGCTCGGCCACGGTCTGCATGCCGCGCTGATTGCCGCCGTTGTCGCCGATCAGAACGATGTCCACGAAACCGGCCTGACGCAAACTGCTGGCGATGTCGTCCAGCAGATCCACGTATGTGTCGTCCCGCACGCTAATGGAGCCGGGATAGCGCATTGGTCCCGTCGGTGGATCGATGTCGCCCTCCGGGACAAACTTGACGATGGGTGCGCACAACGCGTTGCCGAGTCGCTGTGCGATGGCCGGACACAGGCCTTTGAGAATGAGATTGTGCTTGCCGATGGCCAGGTAAGGACCGTTTTGCTCGATGCCGCCGGTAGGAATGATGACGGTGGTGCTACCCGCTGCGATCCTGTCGCGGATCTCCAGCGTGGTCAGTTCCTCAAGCCACAATGACGTCCCGGCCGCAATCGGCCGCGCCATGTCGAGGAGATCGGCGCGTTCCTGGGCGTGCAGTGTCGTTGCGGCCAGAGCGGCCAGCAAAGCGACCGACCTGACGGCTGCCCACCGCAACGCCCGTTCGACGGGCGTTGCGGGAGCACGCGTCATATCAACGCCGATCACTCGTCAATCAGGCTGCCGGCTTACGGAACTTGAGCGTCATCCGGTTGGATTCGCCGATAGCCAGCATGGCTTCGCGCCGTTCCGGATCGTCCTGGCTGCCGCTGAGGCCCGGCGGTAGGCGCCAGACAATGTCGTCAACCGTCGGCTGGTCCTTGTCGTTCGCGTGGATATCGGTCGAGTCGACAAGCTCGAATCCAACCGACTCCATCTGGGCGATGACGAAATCGCGTTTCAGGTAACCGTTGCTGCCATCGGCCCAGTCATCAGGCATGTCGGGACGAGCCTCATGCTGAATAACACCGACGACGCCACCCGGCTTCAGGACGTTATAGGCATCCTGCAGCGCGGAGGTCAGCGTGCCTCCGGCAGACTCCCAGCGAGCCAGGTTGTGCAGGGCACGAACGAACAGCACGGCGTCGGCCGTACCGTTCATGGACTCCGGCATTTCCGCCATCTGGAACGCCGATATGGATGCATCTCCAGGCGCGCGCCAGCCTTCTGCCTGCGCCGTCCAGTCGGCAACCCAGGTCTTTTTCTCTTCACGACGCTGATCCGATGTATTGGGATTCACGACCCAGAGCTGGTACGGATAGTCGGCGCCGATGAGGTGGCCTGACTCACCCAGGTAGGGCAGCAGAATCTTCGAATACCAGCCGCCGCCCGGCAGCGCCTCGACCACGGTCATGCCCGGCTCGATGCCGAAGAACGCCATCGTCTCGGCCGGCTTCCGGTAGACATAGCGAGCCTGCACAGCTTCGGGCTGAGCAGCGAGAACCGCATCGATGCCGGCCGGTTCCGGCGCAGTCTCGACGGGTGCAGCTGCTTCAGGGGCAGCCGCAGCGGGCGCGGTCGCCGGCGCCTCGGAGGCGGGCTCACCGCCGCCACATGCGGCAAGGGGTAATACAGCAAGCAAAGGGAGCAATTTCGTCACGGGATTCTCTCCTGAATCGACCAGTGGGCTTGGAAAAGGGCGCACATTATCAGGGGGACC
>CAZMEA010000445.1:0-2060 GCA_964565135.1 uncultured Woeseiaceae bacterium | reverse complement strand
TCCCAGTCGTTACCGATCAGCCAGTTGTTACCAATGCTGAGCTTGGCGTTGTAGTCGAGCGGAACGTCTTTCGCGCGAACAACAGAACCACGGTTAAGCTGGGTGGCCAGCTCACGGTTAGCCTGCTGTGCATCGGCGAGGGTCGCAGACGGGTCCTGCCGTTGCAGAGTTACCAGAATGTCCTGTACGCCGATGCGGCCCTGAAGACGATTGACCTCGTTCAGGAAGGAGTTCGGCAGCGCTCGTGTTCCGTCATCGGTGCCAAGGCTGTCGTCGCCGCCGCCCGGATAGGTCAGGCCGTCGTCAGAGTTGATGTCGTTGTAGCCCGTGCCAAGCTCCGCCTGGAACAGGAAACCGTCAGGAATACTGCGCGTACGAATATCGACGTTGCCGCCGGCAAAGTTGGCCGGCAGGTTGGGCGCCCACGCTTTCTGCACACGCAGCGACTCGACGATAGACGTCGGGAAGATATCGAGTGGAATGACGTTTCGGGTGAGGTCCGGAGACGGGATTACCGCGCTGTTCAGCAAGCTGGCTGAGTAGCGTTCACCCAGCCCGCGGATGTAGACGAACTGGTCGTTGACCAGGGTCAGGCCGGGAAGGCGACGCAGTACTGCGCCGACCGTCGAGTCACCGAGCCGTGCCATTGTTTCTGCACCCAGGGTATCGACCACGTTGGCATCGGTCAGGCGCTCATTGATCAGCTCCTGCGTTGCGCTGATCGCTCGCCCGACGGATACGACCTCTTCGATCGGGCCCGTCGGAACACCGTCTTCGTCGACCTCCTGATCCTGTGCCAGCGCACCGGCCTGCCAGGACATGAGCACTGACGCCATCGCGAGCGCGAGCGGTTTTCTCATTGTTTTGACTGTAGTCATTTTGGTGCCTGTATTTTTCCAGCCGCGATTCAGCGAATCGCATGAGGCAGGTAAGGGCGCCGCTCCAAGGAGTTCCCGAAACGGCGCCCTGTCGTCATACCGCGAGGTTCGCGATTAAAGCGTCTCGAACCAGAGGGCCTGACCACGGTTGTTCGGGTCAATGCCGTAGGCCCAGGGCTGCGTCCAGTCCATACCGCCGAGGCTCAATGCTCCGAGGAACGTACCGGAGGTGGGTGTTGCCGTTGCAGCAGGAGCGGCACCGTCAACCAGGGAGGTCGCGAAGTCGATAGAGAAGACCGGCACCGTGCCCTCGAGCAGCTGAAGGTCGGGATCGTTGACCGCCGTTGCGCTGACCGCCGTGTCGTTCGGAATCGTCGCTGCGACGTTACCCTCGGCAGCAGCGAACGTTGATTCGTAGGTATCGCGGAACGTTTCCTGACACGCGTAGATAACGGAGTTCAGGTTGGACGTTCCGGCTACGATGCCTTCACCAGCATTGCCGTCGATACCGTCACGCGTCTCGGTGTTGTCGACACGCAGGCAGTAGTTGTTGTTCAGGCTGGCCTGCTCGTTCGCGGCGAACGACGTGATGACCATGCTGTCGTTGACGTTGAAGTAGATACCTTCACGGAAGCGCCAGCCTGCGCCCGGATCGAAGTCACCCTGGGTCGGCGTTGGTGAGATGATGCAGGTCAGATTGTTGATCGTGACCTGGGTGTTCAGGTTGTCACGCATGATGTTGTAGGTGTTGTTGGCAGCAACCTGGTCGTTGTAGCTGCCGATACCATCAGCTTCGATGCAGTGGTTACCGATCGACTCGGACTGAATGACCAGCGCGTTGGTGATCGTACCGTGCCAGCCTTCGTCGAGGTCGATCGAATCGTC
This sequence comes from uncultured Woeseiaceae bacterium, assembly GCA_964565135.1. GTDB lineage: Bacteria > Pseudomonadota > Gammaproteobacteria > Steroidobacterales > Woeseiaceae > JBFGFX01. Next base: position 297 of record CAZMEA010000445.1, on the reverse strand, counting down.
GCGAACGTAGACCGCGACGAGATTGTCGATGTCGAACGCACCGCCGAACATCTCGATGCCGTCGTCGAACGTCGAGTAAACCTGGAGGTTGCTGACCTGCGTGCCGCGGCCGACGCCGCCGAAGGAGATACCGTTCAGCTCGTCGCCGTTACCCACGGTTGCGCCGGTGTGCTTGACCACAACGTAGTCGAGGATGCCGGAGTCGTCGTCGTCGTTCGCGCCGCCGTACTGCGACTCGTCGAGGCCCTGCGAGCCCTCAGCGTCAACGTGGCAGCCGTCAGCTTGCACGGTCAGATC
>CAZMEA010000444.1:0-2063 GCA_964565135.1 uncultured Woeseiaceae bacterium | reverse complement strand
CTCCATTGGCTGTCAGCCTTGGTAGTCTCGCTGCCCGGTTCGGTTGCGAACTGGTTGGCGATCCCGATACCGAAATTTCTCGAGTCGCCACGCTGAGCAATGCGGGCGAGGGTGCAATAAGCTTCCTCGCCAATCCTGCGTACCGGTCCCAACTCGCCACGACTGCCGCCAGCGCGGTCATCCTTTCTCCGGGCGTCGTTGACGACAATCCGGTCGCGTCGCTGATCGCGAACGATCCTTACGTATTGTTCGCCAGGGTCGCGACGGTCCTGTATCCGCGACCGAGCTATCCTCCCGATATTCATGCCAGTGCGGTCGTCGACGCGTCTGCGACCGTTGATCCGACGGCGCACATCGCGCCGCAGGTCGTCGTAGAAGCAGGTGCCTCGGTGGGTGCGCGAAGCTACCTTGGGCCCGGTTCTGTCGTCGGCAGAAACTGCACGGTCGGCGACGACTGTCATATCAGCGCCAACGTTTCCCTCATAGACGATGTCACGATCGGTGACAGAGCCATTCTGCACGGTGGCGTTGTGGTTGGCGCAGACGGATTCGGCCACAAGATGGCAGATGGAGCGTGGTTGAAGGTTCCGCAGGTCGGCGGCGTGCGAATTGGTAACGATGTCGAGATCGGCGCATGCACGTCGGTCGACCGCGGCGCGATCGACGATACGATCATCGAGGACGGCGTGAAGCTCGACAATCAGATTCAGATCGCCCATAACTGCCGCATTGGTGCGCACACAGTTATCGCTTCCGGTACAGGTGTAAGTGGCAGTACGACGATTGGAAGCCGCTGCATCATCGCGGGCCACGTCGGGTTTGTCGGTCACATCAGTATTTGCGACAACGTGGTGATCACCGGCCAGGCGGTCATTACAAAAGACATTACGTCGCCAGGCATTTACTCGGGGGCATTTCCGGCAGAAGCCGATCGAGACTGGAAGCGCCGAGTAGCGCGTTTCCGGCGGCTGGACAAGCTGTCCGAGCGATTGCAGGCAATTGAGTCCATGCTCCGAAAGGAAAGCTGATCGATATGAACGACACGACCGGTGTTCTCAATGAACTGGATATCTTGCGCATTTTGCCGCACCGGTATCCGTTCCTGCTTATCGACCGCATCCTGTCAGTGACGCCCGGCGAGTCTATTTCTGCACTGAAGAACGTGACGGTCAACGAACCCTTCTTCCAGGGTCATTTCCCCGGTGGCCCCGTGATGCCCGGTGTTCTGGTCATCGAAGCGATGGCGCAGGCGGGCGGCGTCCTCGCACACCAGTCGCTGCCGGATCTTGATCCACAGCCGCTGTACTACCTTGTTGGTGTGGACAAAGCGCGGTTCAGGCGCCCGGTTTATCCGGGTGATCAGTTAGTTCTCGACATGCGTGTCGACCGAGTGCTGAAAGGCATGTGGCGCTTCGAGGGCACGGCGTCTGTGGATGGTCGCAAGGTTGCGACGGCACAGATCATGACGGCGCCTGGCGGAGGCGATCGTTGATTCATCCCACCGCAATCATTGCCGATGGCGCTGACCTGGCGGACGACGTGTCCGTGGGGCCGTATTCGATTATCGAAGACGGTGTGACGATCGGCGCGGGTACGAAGATCGAGAGTCACGTTGTCATCCGCGGGCCGACGACGATTGGAAAAGACAATCATATCTATCAGTTCTCATCCATCGGCGACGAGCCGCAGGACAAGAAGTACGCCGGCGAGGCGACCAGCCTCGTCATCGGCGATGGCAACACGTTTCGCGAGGGATGTACCGTCAGCCGCGGCACGGTCCAGGATGGTGGCGTTACCAGCGTTGGCAACGACAACTGGATCATGGCCTACGTGCACATTGCGCATGATTGTCATGTTGGCAGCCACACCATCTTTTCCAACAATGCGACGCTGGCTGGTCATGTGAAAGTCGGTGACTGGGCGATACTTGCAGGCTTCGCCGGGGCGCAGCAGTTCTGCCGGATCGGTGCGCATAGCTTTCTTGGTGCCTACTCCGGTACCAATCGGGACGTTCCCGCGTACGCGATGGTAGCGGGTCAGCCAAGCGAGCCTCGTGGCATCAA
>CAZMEA010000443.1:0-2064 GCA_964565135.1 uncultured Woeseiaceae bacterium | reverse complement strand
CGACATCGGCATAGCTCATGATGCTCGCAACGCTCGAACTCTCGCTGTTGACCATCACGACACCGATCGAACACCGCGCGTTTACCGAAGCTTCCTGCCAATCGAACCGATACGCCTCGATGGCCAGTCGTATTGCCTCCGCAACCTCCATAGCGCGATCGCGGTCGCATCGCTCGAGCAGAATACCGAACTCATCGCCGCCGAGCCGCGCAACGATATCGGTCGAGCGAACGTTGCCCTGAATGATGCCGGTCACTTTGCGGAGAAGCTCATCGCCGGCGGTGTGGCCAAACGTGTCGTTGACCACCTTGAACTGATCCAGGTCGATGTATAGCACCGCGTGTTGCGATTCGGGATCGTCTACGCAGCGCTGCAGGGCCGCAACCAGCTGATTTTCGAATTCGCGGCGATTGATCAAACCGGTCGTCGCATCGTGCGCCGCCTGGTAGGAGAGCTGCCGGAACAAGCGCGTCTCCTTGCTGATGTCATGGAACACCATGACGCCGCCGACCACATTGCCGATGCGGTCGCGAATCGGCGCTGCCGAATCCTGAATCGGAATCTCGGTGCCGTCCCGACTGATCAGCAATGAGTTCTCGGCGAGGGTGATTACCCTGCCCTCGTTGAGGCAGCGACGTAATGGATTCTCGACCGTCGAACGCGTGTGCTCGTTGATGATCGTCATGATCTCGTCGATGGACCGCCCGCGAACGCTGCGCTTGTCCCACCCCGTAAGGTCCTCGGCAACGGGGTTCAGGTAATCGATGTTGCCGTCCGCATCCGTCGTAATAACGCCGTCGCCGATCGACTGGAGGGTGACCTGCGCGCGCTCTTTTTCCTCAAAGATCCTGGTCTCCGCCCGCTTTCTGTCGGTGATGTCGGTGACCGTACCCTCATGGGCAACCATTCGACCGTCGTCGTCGTAGATCGCGCGCGAGTTTTCGAGGACAACAATTTCCTCGCCACTTTTACGACGAAGTCGATACTCGAAGTTGCGGACGGTTCCTTCCGCTTCGAGACGGGCAATGACGCGCTCACGATCGATCGGATTGACGTACAAGCGGGTCGTTCGCCCTGAGGCCTTGAGTTCCTCTGCACTGTCGTAACCGAGCATCGCGACCAGGGCCGGGTTCACGGTGATGATGTCGCCGTCGCGCGATGCGATGTAAACACCGTCCACCACATTTTCGAACAAACCGCGGTAGCGCATCTCGCTGCTCATCAGCTTCCGTTCGTCGTGCTGGCGGCGAATTGCGATGCCGGTCAGGTGCGCGATCTTGGTCAGGCGATCGAGCTCATCGGTGTCCGGTTGTCGCGCAGAACTGACATAGACATCGAGCGTTGCGGCCACCGCCTTTCGCGTGCCGCGAACCGGAAATGACCATGCACCGCGAATGCCACAACGCTCGGCATCCCGCAGCAGCCTGCTCCAGGCCGGTACCGTTCGCAGGTCGGTGGCAATTTTTTCCTGACCGCTGTGCGCAACGACGCCGCAAGTCAGGCTGTCTGCTCCGATGGGTACGAAGTCGAGCTGCAGGCGAAAATCATCGGGCAGGCCAGGAGCCGCTTCGACACAGAGCCGACGACCCTTTGTGTCCACGAGCATGATGGCGGCGCGTAGGTCGGGGCCAGCGCGCTCGGCTGCGCGACACGCGGCACGCAGTATGCGTTCGATCGGCTCGCCTGCCGCAATCATCTCGAGAATCTTGTTTTGCGCGTAACCGAACTCATCGTTCGCTTTGCGGTGCGAGATGTCGGTAATGCTGACGCGGATTAGCCGCCGCCCACGAGCGGGCAGCGGGCTGAAACGCACCTCGCACGGGAAGTCCCGGCCGTTAGCGTCACAGTGCGTCCACTCGAAGGTGGGATGCTCGCCACTCATGGCTCGCTCGACGTAGCCGCGTTTGACGCCGAACGACGGGCGGCCGTCCGGCTGGGTCGTCGGGCTGACGGCCTTCGGACCAATGGTCAGGAGCCGCTTGCGCGACAGGTTGAACAGTTCGCAGGCTTTGTCGTTTGCGTCACAGAAGCGGTTCTTGTCGACATCCAGGACGACGATCGCTT
>CAZMEA010000442.1:0-2064 GCA_964565135.1 uncultured Woeseiaceae bacterium | reverse complement strand
GCCAGGTCTCCTCGCTGCACGGACGCATCGCCATCAGCATCCTCGTCATTCAGGATCTCGCCGCCGTTGTTTTCCTGGCGCTGGCGGACGGAAAACTGCCGTCGCCGCTGGCACTGCTGCTGCTTCTGCTCATTCCCATGCGGCCGCTTCTGCAGCGTATGCTCCGCTCGGTGGGCCACGGCGAGCTGCTGGTCCTGTACGGCTTCGTTCTGGCACTCGGGGGCGCGGAACTGTTCGAGCTGGTCGGCTTGAAGGGTGATCTGGGTGCACTTGCTGCCGGCATCATGATTGCGGGCACCCCCCGTGCCGACGAACTCGCGAAGACGATGTTCGGCTTCAAAGACCTGTTCCTGCTCGGCTTCTTTTTATCGATAGGCCAGGTCGGTCAACCGACCACGTCCGTGCTGCTGATCGGGCTGTTGCTCACGCCCCTGATCGTCGTCAAGTCGGCCCTTTACTTTGCTCTGATGACGGCCGGACGCCTGCGCGCGCGAACGGCCCTTCTGGCATCGCTGAATCTCGCCAACTTCAGCGAGTTTGGATTGATCGTCGCGGCACTCGGCGTGCGCAACGACATGCTTGATGCGCAATGGCTGATCGTCCTCGCCATGGCGCTGTCTCTGTCGTTCGCGGTGTCGGCGCTGATCGGCACGCAATCGTCACATCTGTATCTGCGCTATCGCGATCTGTGGCGACGACTGCAGCGTACGGAGCCGATACCAGAAGACGGGATCATTCACATTGGCGATGCCGAAACGTTGATTGTCGGTTTGGGTGGCGTCGGCGCCGGCGCGTACGACGCGATTTCGCGTGAGCGGCCGGGAAGCGTCGTGGGCGTCGATATCGACCCGGTGGTCGTCGTTGCACAGGCGGAGGCAGACCGTAACGTCATCCTGGGTGACCCGAGTGACGCGGATTTCTGGGACCGAATCCAGGAGTCGCACGTCGTGCAAACAGTGCTGATAGCGCTACCGAGAGCAAACTCGACCCTGGACGTGGTCGAACAGGTCCGGGCATCAGGTTTTGCGGGACGCATTGCGGCAACGGCACGCTATCCCGACCAGGAAGCCGCTCTGCTCGAGGCCGGCGCCGACACCGTGTTTAACACATTCACCGAAGCCGGCACCGGTTTCGCCATGCACGTGATGTCCGGGCAGCAGAAGTAGCCTGCAGTTGTAATTCGGACCGCAGGGCGCCAACAAACGCACTCGCGATCGAAACGCGCATCGCCTGAATCCCCCGTTCGTCGGACTGCACGGCGATATCGACGGACTCGTGATTAACAGTGAACGTAGTCATGCGTGTTCCGGGTGCTCGCCCTCGCCAGGATGCACTGTGACATTTTTCGGCCAGCGACGAAGCGGATGTGAGCATGCGGATGCACGTTGCCGGAACGGGATTTCCGAGGCCTCCGAAATCCGGGGATCGACAGAAATGCCTGCTTCCGTAGCGACGGCCCTGGGGAGACCCGGGGCCGGAGATGAGCGCGACAACTGAGCCCGGTCAGCAGACCTGCGCGCCACCGCTTGCCGGAACGTTATTGCGGCTTGCGGCGTTGCGGCACTGCCTTGCGCTGCACCGGTACTGCCTGCAGCTGCTGAACCTCTGCGCGTTCCGCTTCAACCGACAGTTTTACCGGCACCGCCTGAATCGCCACGTTGTCCGGAACGTCGTCGGCACCGCACATCACGCGATAGTGCGCAGCGATTTGTCCGGTCGGCTTGGGCGACAGCACGTCCAGGCGATACCAGCCCTGAAAGTCTTCAATCTGGTTGGATCCGGCTCCTGAGCTCAGCGTCGTCGCAGCGTTGGGTTTCTTGTACGTCGTCCGCCACGGGCGCGTCTTCTTCGTGCCTGCCTTGTCGAACTTCAAGCTGTACTCGGGAGATTGTGTGCCGTCGAATTTCGTGTATCGATACTTGACCGTCCCCGACCGGTTGGCTGTCAACGTTCCCTGGAATTCAATCTGTGCAGGGCAGTCGCCAGTATGCACTTCAGGACTCGCAACAAACGTACCCGTCTTCAGCAAGGGGACCAGTCGCGCCGGCTTGATCGCTGCCCGCT
>CAZMEA010000441.1:0-2098 GCA_964565135.1 uncultured Woeseiaceae bacterium | reverse complement strand
GCGCCCTCCGCCTGCGCCATAGCCCCGTCCGGATGCACGACCGTGCCACAGTCGAGGGTCTGCCAGATCTTCTTCACAGAAATGGCGCGACTGTCCGGATCGACGGCGACGTGTGCGACGCAGGCCGTCCACGTCGGCAACGCGCGCTCCTGACCGTGCGACACGGCGACGCCCATGCCCTCGTTGGCGGGCAGTTCGCGTCCCCAGCCGGAACGATCCCGCACGTCCCGCAGTACACCTGCGAGACGGGTTGCGCCGCCCACCGACGTGGGCGCGCTACCGGCCTGCTTGCCGGCGCCGTCCAGTCGCGAAAGTCGAAACTCGATCGGGTCTTCGCCAAGCTTCTCGGCAAGCTCGTCCATGAATGATTCGACGCCCCAGCTGATCCAGCCGGGACCAACTGCACGTAGCCAACCGGGCAGGAAGGTGTTTTGTGCGAGTTCATTATTGATCGCGCGGACGCGATGCGCCGGAAACGTGTACCAGGTGTCAGCGCCGTTGATCGAGAAGCCATCGAACTTGCCCGAGCCGTTCGCGCCGTCGCCCAGAAAGCCCGGCGCCATCGCGAGTGTCGGCCAGCCCGCGGCTGCCGCGTGCTCGACACCCGTTAGATTGCCATCGGCGTCGAACGCAGCATCCAGTTTGCAGACGGACGGTGAGCGCACACAGTCGAAGCGACTGTCTTCCTCGCGCTGGAAGATCAGCTTCACGGGCACGCCCAGTTCACGGGCGGCGAGTGCTGCGGGAACCATCGTGTCGCCGAAGAGCCGTCGGCCGAAGCCACCACCGAGATAGTACTGGTGGATGACGATGTCGTTCTCGGGCATGTCCAGTGCCTGGGAAAGAAGCGGAAGTATCAGCGACTGCCACTGGTTGCCGGAATGGATATGGCACTTGCCATCGACAAACTCGACGAGTGCGTTCTGTGGTTCCAGCGTGAAATGCAGGACAGATCCGGTGCGATAGGTCGACGTCATCGTCTCCGACGCAGCCTCGAACGCTGCCGGCACATCGCCGTCATCAACGAACAGCGAGCCTGCAGCCTTGTCCTCAACGAGCTCCGTGCCCGCCGCGAAGATGTCGTCTTCACTGACCCCGGCGGTCGGGCCGGCATCCCACTCGACGGAAACGGCTTTTGCCGCCTTCATCGCCGCCGGGAACGTGTCCGCAATAACGACCGCCCAGCCCTGTACCGTGTCGGTAGGATCGGCAATTTGCAGCGTCTGTCGATAACCGGGTATGTCGCGAGCGGCGCTGTCATCGATCGACGTGATCACACTGCCGTACCGCGTTGGTGGCAGCATCGGATGCGCATAGACCATGCCGGGCAGCTCGATATCGAGGCCATAGCGCGCCTCTCCGCGAGACTTGTCGGGCACGTCCAGCGCCGCCGCTTCCTTACCGATAAGGTCGCGCTGCGCTGCCGTCTTGATGGGCATGGCGGCGAGCTCTTCTTCGGTGAATGTCCGGCTGACGTCGCCGCGCGCGACGATGTCGCCGTAGGACATGCTCTGATCGCCTGCCGAGACCCGGCCGTTGGCGGCCGTGCAGTCGGACCGATCGACGCCCATCAAGGCGGCTGCGGCATCAATGAGAACCGTGCGACCCGCAGCGCCAGCCTGCGACAGCTGATTAAAACTCGTCGTCACCGACCACGAACCGCCGGTCACCATGTAGCCCCATTTCGGGTCGGTGTCGACGTGCTTGATCGTGACCTGATCCCACGCGGCACCGAGTTCGTCCGCAATGATTCGCGCAAGGGCAGTACCGACGTGCTGGCCCATCTCCGCGCGGGTGATGTTGATGAGTACGTCACCGGCCGTATCCAGCTCGAACCAGATCGTCGGCGCGAAAGACTCTGCGCCACCCGTCGCCGCGATTTCCTCTACGGCCCGTTCGCGGCTGCAGCCCGGGAGGACTGTGCCCACGCCCATAACAAGACCGGTGCTGACCGTGCCTGCAAGGAAACTGCGTCGGGTGACGCCGTTCATGTTCGATTTGAGGGAATGCATGATCACGCACCTCCCTTTGCGGCGGCCGACTTGATCGCCTTGCGGATTCGCGTGTAGGCCATGCAACGACACAGGTTGCCGTTCAT
>CAZMEA010000440.1:0-2099 GCA_964565135.1 uncultured Woeseiaceae bacterium | reverse complement strand
GCCGGTTTGGTTTGGACCGATTGATCGAAAAATCACCAATTTTCGGCATGGTGCCAGCGTTTTTACGTGTTTCTGTTATGATTTGCGAGACCGGCGGGCGTGTTTCTGGACGCGGAAAAGAACAGGCCGGGATCGAGCTGTCGCGGACCGGGTCCTGACGATGGCTTCTGAACGGAGACAGCACGGATCGTATGGCGGGGCATTCCATCTTGTATCTCGGCCGCAACGAGTTTGCGCCCGAGTTCATCGAACAGCTGAAACAATCTCCCGCCTGCGAACGCTTCCGCCAATCGGAGTCCATGCATGTGCCGGAACACGACATCGGCCCGGTCGACGTCGTGCTGTTCGAAGCGGGACCCGGCATCGTCCGTTCCGGTCAGTCGCTGGCCGGTTTCATGCAAGCCCACAGTTCCTACGCGCTCGTCGCGCTGACCACCCATGATCGCGAGCACCGCGGCATCGCCGCCAGTCGCGCAGGGGCGCAAGGCTACCTTTGCGTCGACGACGCAGACGTCGAGCACATCACGGCCGTAATCCAGCACTCGATTGACCGGTTTGCATTGATGGCGCGTTTGTCCGAAGCGGACAACACGGTGCTGTCAATTCTGAACAGCATCAACGACGGCGTGATCGTCGTCGACGCACTAGGCAAGGTGCTGGATATCAATCCGGCAGGGCGGTCGATCATCGGCATGTCGCCGCGCGAACTACCGGACACCGCCTGGTCGGCAAGGTTCGGCGCCCTCGGGCCGGACGGCGCCACCGCGGTCACGTCACGCGAACTGCCGCTGGCGAAAGCCGGACGCGGCGAGAAGTACAACAGTCTCATCGCCACGTATCGGGTTGCAGGCCAGAACGACATTCTTCTGAATCTGAACGGCCAGGGTCTGTATGACGCCGACGGCAACCGCCTGGGCGGCGTCGTCACGTTCCGTGACGTTACCGATCTGATGCATCGCAAGGTCGAGCTCGAAAAGCAGGCCCAGTACGACGAACTCACTCGACTGCCGAACCGACGACTGTTTCTGCATCAGCTTGGGAAAGCTGTCGGCCGGGCACAGCGTTCGGAATCGCCACTCGCGGTATTGATGGTCGACATCGACAACTTCCGTTCGATCAACGAAACGCTTGGACACGACACCGGCGACGCGTTGCTCCGGGAGATCGGTCTGCGGTTTGCGCGCCATCTGCGGGTCGGCGATTTCAGCGGACGTTGGGGCGGCGACGAATTCGTCGTTTGTCTGGAAGACATTCCTGACGCCAACGCAGCTGCCGCAGTCGCACAAAAGATTGTGCTGTTCCTGTCAGAAAAGTACGACCTGATGGGCAGCGAGGTCTATGCCACGCCGAGCATTGGCATTGCGATCTACCCGGAATCCGGCGAGACCGCAGAACGCATGCTCAAAGCGGCCGAGCTGGCCATGCAGCAGGCACAACAACGGGGCGGCGGACGCTTCCAGTACTACTCGGCCGCGCTCAACCGGAAGATGGAGCAACGCGAGGAACTCGAGGTCGGTCTGCGACACGCACTGGTCCGAAAAGAGTTCGTACTGCACTACCAGCCGCGCATCGATGTCGGCAACGGCCGGCTGATCGGCCTGGAAGCCCTGCTGCGTTGGCAGCATCCGCGCTTCGGGCTGCTGCCGCCAGCCAGATTCCTCGGCATTCTCGAGTCCAGCGGACTGATTCATTCGGCCGGCGAGTGGATTATCGAAACGGCGTTTCGGCAGCTCGCCGCCTGGCAACACCAGTTCGAGCTACCGGACCTGTCGCTGGCCATCAAGCTGTCGGCACAGCAACTGCGCGCCGGTCGACTGGTCGATGCGGTGCGGCAGGCACTGACCGACACGATGCTCGACCCTGGCTGTATCGAATTCGAAATCGGCGACGGCGTGATTGTCCGTCAGCGCTCGCACGAACTCGAGACGCTGCAGGGGCTGCGCAAGCTTGGTCTGCGAATATCGCTGGATCGCTTCGGCACCACCGAGGTCTCGCTGAACGCACTGGATACCGGAGTGATCGAGTGCGTTCAGCGAGACCTCGGTGAACGCACTGGATACCGGAGTGATCGACAGCTTCGTTCTCGACCAGACGCTGAT
>CAZMEA010000439.1:0-2105 GCA_964565135.1 uncultured Woeseiaceae bacterium | reverse complement strand
CTGGCCGATCTTCGCCTGCGCAACATCGGGTTTGTCTTTCAGGCCTACAATCTGGTGCCGGTGCTCACGGCCCTGGAGAACGTCGAATTCGTCATGCAGATTCAGGGCGTCGACAGGTCGACGCGCACGGAGCTGGCGCGCGACATACTGCGCGAAGTCGGTCTGGAAGGCCTGGAAGACCGGCGCCCCGCGCAGATGTCCGGCGGCCAGCAACAGCGTGTCGCGGTCGCCCGAGCGATCGTTTCGGGCCCCGCGCTGGTGCTCGCCGATGAGCCGACGGCCAACCTGGATTCAAAGACGGCGGAGGACCTGATGGAGCTGTTCGTACACCTTAACGAACGGCACAGCACTACCTTCGTGATCGCAACGCACGACAAGCGTGTGATGGCATTCGCGAAGCGTCTCATCAAGATGCTGGACGGCCGGATCGTCGATGACATTGAGCAACGTCCGGCGTAGAGCACTCTTGGCGCTTCTGGGGCTGTGTGCGACAGCCGCAGGCGCACAGGAGGCCACCAGCGATCTCTCAGGCCACGCAAAGGCACGCGGACTTTTCGACGCGTTTCCGGACAACAGTGTGTTTCGCCAGGTCGTCGGCGATACCGCCACGGGCGGTGAACTGGACTTTCGCCTGAAGTTCACGGCAAGGCAGGGACGCTGGTCCGTCGATGCCGATTATCAGGCGTTCGCGCTGGCCGGTGACCGGGTGCGTCTGGCAAGAGAACTCGGGCTCGCACAGGGGCCGGCGACCATTGGCGTTCTGGACGACGCACGACGCTGGTTCGATCTCACGCACGTCGTTCGGGACCGCAACGACGTCAGCATCCTGCACCGGCTCGACAGGCTGTCACTGAGCTATGCATCCACCAACACGGTCGTGCGTTTCGGCAGGCAGGCGCTGAGCTGGGGCGGCGGGCTCTTCTTCTCGCCGTTCGACATCGTAAATCCGTTCGATCCGGCAGCCGTCGACACCGAATACAAGACCGGTGATGACATGCTGTACGCACAGTATCTGCGTCCCAACGGCGATGACGTGCAGTTCGCGTGGGTCGTGCGCCGCGATCCCCTGACAAGCGATATCGACGCGGACGAAGGCACCGCCGCCATCAAGTACCACGGCATCGTCGGCGAGAGCGAATACGACCTGCTGGTCGCAAACAATCGTGATCGGGCCACGCTGGGCATCGGGGGTAATCGCAGCATCGGCGGCGCCGTCCTGCGCGCTGATCTGGTCCTTGCCGAAGCGGAGAGTATTGAGGTTGAGGCACTGATCAATCTGAGCTACTCATGGACCTGGCGCGGCATGAACATGAACGGCGCGATCGAGTACTTCTACAACGGCTGGGGGATCGGCGACGGAAACTATGGACCGGTGGCGCTGGCGGCACGGCCGGAGCTGACCGAGCGGCTCGCGCGTGGTGAAACCTTTACGCTCGGGCGCAACTACCTCGGCGCCGGCGTCACCATCGAACTGACCCCGCTGTTGCTGGTAACGCCCAACCTGTTCGCCAACCTCGATGACCCGAGTGCGTTGCTGCAGGTGCTCGCGCAGTACAGTCTTGGTGACAACCTGACCTTTCTCGGAGCGCTCAACGTTTCGCTGGGTGCGGACGGGAGCGAGTTCGGCGGTATCGACGCCGGCATCCCCGGGCAATACCTGTCACGCAGCGCTGGCGTGTTCGCGCAGCTCGGCTGGTACTTCTAGTTACTCAGGCGTGTGACGCGGCCAGGGTCGCCTGGATGCCGTTGACGAGCTTGTTGAAGCGCGCCTCGGTCTGGCGACCGAACACCGGATCCACACGGTCGATGTAGATGTCCTCGACGTAAATCGTGTGCCCGTCGCGCGCCATCGTTTCGCAGCGGCTGAAGAGGTCGAGTTCTTCCCACTGCATGTGACTGCGCAGATTGTTAACATAACGCAGTGCGTCCGAGACGACTTTCTTTCTGCGGACAAACGAACCGGAGGTGATGGATTCCAGGTCGCCGCGCAGTTCCAGCCCTTCCTCGGCGATTCTGCGGTGATCGTCCGCGATGCGGTCGAAGCCCCGCGACAGGTCCGGGCGCACCGACTTCAGCTCTGCGTACAGCCGGTCTTCCTTGGGATG
>CAZMEA010000438.1:0-2109 GCA_964565135.1 uncultured Woeseiaceae bacterium | reverse complement strand
CATAGTGAACGATCTCACAAAGAACATTCTGGTTTTCATCGTCATCATCGTGGTCTTGCTGTCAGTCGTGCAGGGCCTGAGTGGCGTCAGCGGTCCGCCGCCAGAGAGAGCCGATTACTCGGAGTTTCTCCGACAAGTGCGTTCCGGGCAGGTCGAGCGCGTCGTCTTCAAGGGTGAGCGCATCGATTTCGGCCAGCGGACACCGCTGGCGAACTACACGATCAGCCCGGAAACCGACAACAACACGCTGATCGGACTGCTCGAAGAGAACAATGTCAGGTTCACCGCCGAAGAGCCCGAGTCGCAGAGCCTTATCGGGCAGCTGCTGATCAGTTCATTCCCGATTCTGCTGCTCATTGGTGTCTGGATTTACTTCATGCGTCAGATGCAGGGTGGCGGTTCCGGGCGCGGGGCCATGTCCTTCGGCAAGAGCAAGGCGCGGCTTCTTGGCGAGGACCAGGTCGGTGTGACCTTCGCCGACGTTGCCGGAGTCGAAGAGGCAAAGCAGGAAGTAGAGGAAGTGGTGGACTTTCTGCGCGACCCCAGCAAATTCCAGCGCCTTGGCGGAAAGATTCCGAAAGGTGTCCTGATGGTTGGTCCTCCGGGTACCGGTAAGACGCTTCTTGCCAAGGCAATTGCCGGCGAGGCCAAAGTCCCGTTTTTCACGATTTCCGGCTCCGACTTTGTCGAGATGTTTGTTGGTGTCGGCGCGTCACGTGTTCGCGACATGTTCGACCAGGCCAAAAAGCAGGCGCCGTGCATCATCTTTATCGACGAGCTGGACGCCGTCGGTCGCCATCGTGGTGCCGGGCTGGGCGGCGGTCATGACGAACGCGAACAGACGCTGAACCAGATGCTGGTGGAGATGGACGGTTTTGAAGGCAGCGAAGGCATCATTGTGATCGCTGCAACCAACCGGCCGGACGTGCTGGATCCGGCGCTGCTGCGTCCCGGACGCTTCGACCGTCAGGTCGTCGTACCGCTGCCGGATATTCGCGGCCGAGAACAGATTCTGAAAGTGCACATGCGCAAGGTACCGCTCGATGACAATGTCGAGCCGTCAATCATCGCGCGCGGCACCCCCGGGTTTTCCGGCGCCGACCTCGCGAACCTCGTGAACGAAGCTGCCTTGTTCGCAGCGCGCGGAAACAGGCGCGTCGTGGGCATGGACGAGTTCGAGAAGGCCAAGGACAAAATCATGATGGGTGGCGAGCGGCGCTCGATGGTGATGAGCGAGAAAGAAAAGCTCAACACCGCGTATCACGAGTCCGGTCATGCCATCGTCGGCTACCTCGTGCCCGACCATGATCCGGTGCACAAGGTCACGATTATCCCTCGCGGCCGGGCACTGGGCGTCACGATGTATCTGCCGGAAGAGGATAAGTACAGCATCTCCAAGGAGAAGTTGGAAAGCCAGATTTCGTCGCTCTTTGGCGGTCGAATCGCCGAGGAGATGACCCTTGGGCCGGACGGCATTACAACCGGGGCGTCGAACGATATCGAGCGTGCAACGGACATTGCGCGCAACATGGTCACGAAGTGGGGCCTGTCCGAAAAACTCGGTCCGCTGACCTACAGCGAGGACGACGGTGAGGTCTTCCTCGGTCGTTCCGTGACCCAGCACAAGCAGGTGTCCGACGTCACTGTGCACACCATCGATGAGGAAGTTCGCAAGATCATCGATCGTAACTACGACAGGGCAAAGGAGATCCTGCACGAGCATCGGAAGAAGCTAGATGTTATGGCCGAAGCTCTGATGAAGTACGAGACGATCGACCGCGAGCAGGTGATCGACATCATGGAAGGCCGCGATCCGCGCCCGCCAGAAGGTTGGGAAGATTCGGGACGTCCGAACCCGCCGAGCGGCAGTGACACCGATCGCGAGAAGGGCTCAGAGGGTGGCACGATCGGCGGGCCGGTCGGCGAACACTGATCTCGTCTGCCGGATTTGCGGCAGCGACCTGAGGTCATTCAAAGCGGCAGTCTTAACAGGCTGCCGCTTTGTCGTTTGAGGGACACCTGAATGCAGTTGGTCAGCACCAGAACCCGCCTCGACCTGTCATCGCCTGCGGTGATGGGCATCCTGAACGTCACTCCGGATTCGTTTTC
>CAZMEA010000437.1:0-2144 GCA_964565135.1 uncultured Woeseiaceae bacterium | reverse complement strand
GCGGACGTTGGGGCGGCGACGAATTCGTCGTTTGTCTGGAAGACATTCCTGACGCGAACGCAGCCGCGGCAGTCGCACAGAAGATTGTGTTATTCCTGTCTGAGAAGTACGACCTGATGGGCAGCGAGGTCTATGCGACGCCGAGCATCGGCATCGCTATCTATCCGGAATCCGGGGAGACCGCAGAACGCATGCTCAAGGCGGCCGAGCTGGCCATGCAGCAAGCGAAGCAACGGGGCGGCGGACGCTTCCAGTATTACTCGGCCGCGCTCAATCGGAAGATGGAGCAGCGTGAGGAACTCGAGGTTGGACTGCGCCACGCACTGGTCCGGAAAGAGTTCGTACTGCACTACCAGCCGCGCATCGATGTCGGCAACGGCCGGCTGATCGGCCTGGAAGCCCTGCTGCGTTGGCAGCATCCGCGCTTCGGGCTGCTGCCGCCAGCCAGATTCCTCGGCATTCTCGAGTCCAGCGGACTGATTCATTCGGCCGGCGAGTGGATTATCGAAACGGCGTTTCGGCAGCTCGCCGCCTGGCAACACCAGTTCGAGCTACCGGACCTGTCGCTGGCCATCAAGCTGTCGGCACAGCAACTGCGCGCCGGTCGACTGGTCGATGCGGTGCGGCAGGCACTGACCGACACGATGCTCGACCCTGGCTGTATCGAATTCGAAATCGGCGACGGCGTGATTGTCCGTCAGCGCTCGCACGAACTCGAGACGCTGCAGGGGCTGCGCAAGCTTGGTCTGCGAATATCGCTGGATCGCTTCGGCACCACCGAGGTCTCGCTGAACGCACTGGATACCGGAGTGATCGACAGCTTCGTTCTCGACCAGACGCTGATCCAGGATGTGGAAAGCAACGACAGTCATCAACGCATTGTCCGCGCGGCCATCGCCATGGCGCGCGGCCTCGACATCGAAGTTGCCGCCGACGGCGTCGAAACGGTTTCGCAGCTCGAGTTTCTGAAAAACTGCCAGTGCGATCTGGCACAGGGTTTTTTGATCTCCCGCCCGATGAAAGCGGACGCCATTCCCGCGGTGCTCCGCAGTGAGATTGCCGGCACGCGTCTGTTACAACGCGGGATGCCCTGACCGGATTCAGGCGGCAGGCGCCTCGCCGCACTGCCAGCACGCGCCGAACTGCGGCTCGTTGTTCTCACCACAACTCTGACACGTCCAGTTGCTGCCGGGGCTTTCCGCCAGAATGGTATCGGCATCGATCAGCTGGACGGCCCGGTCGTAGTCCATGTCGTTGCGAACCCAGAGCTCGGGCCACACTTCCTGGAACGGCATCTCACCGACGATGCTGCCAAGATGTTCGTTCTTGAGCAGCGTGGGTATGCCCTCGCTTTCGAGCAGGTTGCGATAGTGGTTGATCGTTACGATCGAGTCGCAAGCGGTGACTTTCTTCATGCAGGCCTTACGCTGACAACGACTCCAGGAACGCCGCCGGGTCTTCGCCACGCTCGAGCACTTCGACGAGCGCCGAGCCGACAATCGCGCCGGTCGCATGCCCGCCCACGTTGCTCACGTCCTCCGCGGAGCGAATGCCGAAACCGGCGCAAACCGGCAGCGGTGAGAGCTCGCTGACGCGATCGAGATAACCCGTCAGGTCCGGCGGCAAGCCGGTATCGCCCCCGGTCACCCCTTTTATGGTGACGGCATACAGGAATCCGCGTGACGCCTGCGCAAGGCGCTCCAGCCGGTCCGGCGGTGTTGCCGGCGTTACCAGCTGAATGACGCCGAGCCCATTGGCTTCCAGTACGGCGCGAAGCTCGTCGGACTCCTCCAGCGGCAGATCCGGCACGATGAAGCCACAGACGCCGATCTCAGCGGCGCGGCTTGCCAGCGCTTCATAGCCGAATGCGAGCAGTGGATTCATGTAGGACATCAGTACGAGCGGTGCCTCGACCTTGTCCTTAATGGATTCGAGCTGGTCGAAAATCCACGCGAGCGACACGCCCTGCTCGATCGCCGAATGGCTCGATCGCTGAATCGTCATGCCGTCGGCCATCGGATCCGAAAACGGAACACCGATCTCGACGACGTCGCCAACCTTGCTGACCTCGATCAGCGTATTCGCGAACGCGTCCGGACTCGGATAGCCCGCCGTGATGAACGGCACCAGTCCTGTTCGTCCCG
>CAZMEA010000436.1:0-2147 GCA_964565135.1 uncultured Woeseiaceae bacterium | reverse complement strand
ATTCGAACAGCGAAGCCGTGCTGCGTGAAGTCGCGACCCAGTTCGAGGCGCTGTTCGTCCAGACCCTGCTGAAGGAAATGCGTGAAGCGAGTCTCGGCGATCCGATTCTCGGCAGCAGCAATGAGCACAAGACCTACACGGAGATGTTCGATCAGCAGCTCGCCAGTGAGCTCGCCTCGCACCAGGGCTTCGGCATAGCGGATGCGCTGGTCAGGCAGCTGACTGTTGCAGAGCCGGCCACGGCGGGTTCCGGCATTCCAGCCGATGGACTGCCGCTGCCGCCGAGATCAGCTTCGTTGACGTCGAGATCGACTTCGTTGCCGCCGGAGACAGCGGAGACATCGACGACCCCGTCGCAGGTCGCGGCTACGCCAGAGACCAAATCTGCACCAGCGACGGAGGTGGACGATGTGTCCTGGGAGTCGCCACGCGATTTCGTTCGCGATATCTGGCCTGAGGCTCGCCGTACAGCTCGCCGTCTCGGCGTGCCGCCTGAAGCGCTGGTCGCGCAGGCTGCGTTGGAGACAGGTTGGGGTGCGCGCGTCATTCGTGCCGAGGACGGCACGAACAGTTTCAATCTCTTCGGCGTAAAGGCTGGATCTGACTGGGAAGGTGGCAGCGTTAATAAGCGCACTCTCGAATTTGAGAACGGCATGCCGCACCAGGTTCGAGACCGCTTCCGCGCCTATTCCGATGTCAGTCAGGCCTTCGATGACTATGCGCGCGTGCTTGAATCCCGTCCGCGGTACAGCGACGTTACCAACGCCAGTGGCGACGAGTTTCCGCGACGCCTGCAGGAAGCCGGGTACGCCACCGACCCGGAGTACGCCACCAAAATCAAACGCGTGATGCGGAGCCAGACATTGCGAGATGCGCTCGCCGTGCTTCCGGAAAGGATCGCGAGAACGACGTCAACGACGGCAGCGCTGACGACGGCGCCGTGATGCTCAGGGCTGATAACCATGGCTGATTTGCTTTCGACAGGAATATCGGCGCTGAACACGTTCAAGCGCGGACTCGATAACTCGGCGAACAACATCGCGAACGCCAATACGCCCGGCTATTCGCGTCAGATCGCAGAGTTCGATGAACTGCCCGGACAGACAACGCCGTTCGGCTACGTTGGTAATGGTGTGCAGGTCACCACCATTCGTCGCGCCTACGATCAGTTTCTCGCGTTGCAGCTACAAAACACCGTGTCCGGACAGGCAAGACTGGACATTATGGATTCGTTGGCCACCCGGGTTGACGGTCTTCTTGCCGATCCGGTCACGGGGCTGAGCCCACGCTTGCAGGGTTTCTATGACGCTGTGCAGGATGTCAGCAACGAACCTTCGTCGATCGCCGCACGCCAGGCACTGATCGGCGAGGCGCAGAACCTGGTGACCGGACTCAGCAGCATAGATGGCAGGCTCGATGCTCTCGGCGGCGAAGTGGATGCGCGACTCAAGGAGTCGGTGGGCGAGGTGAATCGCCTTGCGAGTTCAATCGCACGTCTCAATGACGAGATTGTCCTGGCCCAGAATCGCACCAGTCAGCCGGCGAACGGTCTGCTCGACGAGCGTGATCAGCTGCTGCGGCAGCTGGCGGAAAAAATCGACATATCGACCGTCGTCCAGGACGACGGTGCGATCAGCGTCTTCGTTGGCTCCGGCCAGTCGCTGGTACTGAACAATCGTGCCGAACAGCTTGCGACGACGCCAGATCCGTTCGATCCAACGCGCTTCCGCGTTGTGTATCGGGCGCCTGGCGGTGATGTGCCGCTGGCCGACGGCACCATCGGCGGCGAAGTGGGCGGACTTCTCGATTTCCGCAGCCAGATTCTGGATTCAGCGCGAAGCCTCCTTGGGCAGACGGCGCTGGGACTGGCTTTGTCGGTGAATGAACTGCACGGCAACGGTGTCGATCTGAACGGCAATGCCGGGCAGGCATTCTTCAACGTCGCACCCGTCGATACGCGAGTATCGAACAGTAATGCTGGCAGCGGGGTCGCTACCGCAACAGTTGCCGATGTCGCATCGCTTGAGGATACCGACTATCTCCTCACCTTCGACGGAGCATCCTACAGTTTGAGCCGTAGTGATACGGGACAGAGCGTGCCCATGACCGGTACCGGGACCGCACTGGATCCCTTTATCGCGGACGGT
>CAZMEA010000435.1:0-2151 GCA_964565135.1 uncultured Woeseiaceae bacterium | reverse complement strand
AAGTCATATCACTATCCAGTCCCTAAAATGCTTGTCCGATCGAGAACTGAAATTCCTCAATTTCGTCCTCGAAAAATCTGTCGTTACCCTTGAATTCGTTCAGCGGTAATGCGTAGCTGAACCTGAAGAGTCCGAGTGGCGCCAGCCATTGTACTGCGATGCCCACGGAGGTCTTCAGCTCGTCGAAATCCGGCTCGTACGATACCGGGCTGCCCAGTTTATCCGTGAACGACACCTCGCCAGAGTTAAACACGTTGCCGATATCGTAAAAGATACTGGCTCTGGCCTGGCTGGCGAACTTGTCAGGCAGCGGGATTATAAGCTCTGCCTGCGCAGCAACCAACACGTTGCCGCCGTACGGCCGGCCGAAGCTGTCCCGAGGGCCAAGCCAGGACTCGCGATATCCGCGAATCGACTGCGGACCGCCGCCAAAGAAGTGCTTGTAGGGCGGTAGCGCGGTCGTGTCGTTCAGGGCCTCACCGTAGCCCAGGTCCGCGTTCAGTCGCATGGTCCAGCGCCCAAAGAGGCGTTGGTATTTCGTAAAATTGTAGCGCGCTGTCCAGAACTCGACGTCACTCCCGGGGACGGTCGCGGTCGCGAACAGCGAATGTCGGCTACCCCGGTCGGCGAACAGCGCCCGGTTGCGGCTGTCGTACGACCAGCCGGCAACGAGCTCAAAGGTGTCGAATTCGGTGCCAATGAACTGACCACCGCTGGGGATGTTCTCAACGAAGGTATCGCCGTTGTTCGACACCCACTCCTGAGACTGCAGAGTCGCGTTCGTCGACGACAGCAGTTCCGAGCGCTGGTAGGTCAATCCGAAGCTCAGGCTCTGGAATTCAGTGACCGGATAAGCGTAGTTGACTGAGCCACCGTAGGACGTCGTCGAGAAGTCCGACGTTGCCGACGTGAACTGGGTGATATCCCGGTAATTCACCGACACGGTACGAGCCACGCCGTTGATTGTCCGATAGGGATCCGTGTGTGAAAGACTGTACAGCGTCGAGAAGCGTCCGGAGTTTGCCTGCAGAGCAACGCGATTGCCGGTCCCGAGGAAATTGGTGTGCACGATACTGCCATTGAGGATCAGGCGCTGTGCTTCCGAGTACCCGATACCGCCGCTGAACTCTCCGGGCATGCGATAGGTCAGATCGAAGTCCACATCAACGAGATCGGGACTTCCGGGAACCGGCGTATTGTCGACTTCCACAGCCTCTACGTAGGGCAAACGCTGCAGTCGAACCCTCGATCGATCAACAAGCCTGTTCGACAGGTAGCCACCCTCGGCCTGCCGCAGCTCACGGCGTAACACTTCGTCGTCAATCTGGTCGATGCCATTGAAATTGATTCGACGCACGTAGACACGGCTCTGTGGATCGATAAAGAACGTTACGGCGACTTCCCGGTTCTCGTAGTCGAGTTCAGGAACCGGTTCGATGTTTGCGTTTGCGTAGCCCTGCTCGCCAAGACGGAATGACATCAATTCGGATGTGCTGGTAAGCATCTGCAGGTTGAAAACGTCGCCGGGCTTGGCCAGGACCAGTGAGCGCAGTTGCCCCTCAGGTATAACCATCTCACCAACCAGCTTGATGTCGGATATCGTGTAGCGCTCGCCCTCGTGGACATTAATCGTGACGTAGATGTCCTCACGATTGGGAGAAATCGCAACCTGCGTCGACTCGACACGAAAATCTGCAAACCCGCGATCCATGTAATAAGAACGCAGCTTCTCGAGATCGCCGCTCAACGATTCCTTCGCGTACCGATCATCCTGTCGGAACCAGGACAACCAGTTTGCCGTATCCAGTTCGAAGTCCGCGCGAACCTGCTCATCGGTGAACGAATCGTTGCCGATGATATTCACCTGTCGGATACGAGCGCGGTCACCTTCCTTGACGTCAATGTTGATTCGCACCGTATTGTTGGGTCGATCCGTAACGTCAGTATCGATCACAACACCGTATTTGCCGCGATCGTAGTACTGCTCGCGCATGAACGAGGCAACGTTATCGAGCACCGACCGGTCGAAGGTCCGGCCGCGCGCCAGTCCTACGCCGCGCAACGACTCCATCAGATCTTCCGTCTTGATGTCCTTGTTGCCCTCGATCGTAAAGTCCTCGATCGATGGACGCTCCTTGACGGCGATAATCA
>CAZMEA010000434.1:0-2153 GCA_964565135.1 uncultured Woeseiaceae bacterium | reverse complement strand
TGTCGCGCGTGACCGTGGGCCACGCGCCGGACGACGCCTAGCGCAGAAACTCCCAAACGCTGACGCCAATGAAGCTGCCAATGGCGTAGCCGAATGAGCCGGCCAGCACGCCCGGTATGACGAGGTCCCGCCAACCTTTCGCAGACGCTATCGCCGGACCCGACGCCGGACCGCCTATGCACACAGCCGAGGCGATACAGATCTCCGCGATGTCGAGACGAAACACCCGCCCTACGACCAGCAAAGCCACAAAGTGGATGCTGACGACGACCAGGGCGAACAGGAACAGGATTGGCGCGGTCTCGACAAGGCGCCACACGTCGGCGCTTGCGCCGATTGTTCCAAGAAACACGAATAACAGTGCAGTGCCCGCCATGTAGCTACCGGTCAAAGCCGTTGTAATGGACTTGCCGCCGAACGTAGCGACGCCCAACGCCAACAGGGTCGTCACGAGAATCGCATACTGCGGCCGCTCGATCAGGCCGCCAATCCAGTTGCCGAGGGCAGCAAGCGCGAATGCAAGTGCAAAAGAAAACAGGAGACCCGCCACGTCGAGGTCAACAAGCCGATGCACGGGTTCATCGTTCGCAGCCTCGGGAATCGCGTCAGCGGCATTCCGGTGCGACGGAAACAGTCTTACGATCCCCGCCACGCCAGGCAGCGCAATGATCACGAGCAGATGCAGGTTGGTGATGATGTTATCCGCGGCGAACGCTGCGGAGAGCAGCGATTCGTCGCGGAACTCCGTCACCGATGCGACCGCCGCGAAATTCAGGGAGCCACCGATGTAGGTGCCCGTGAAAATGCCTGCGAGCTTGGTTTCGTCAGCACCGAGATCAATGAGTGCAACCGCGACGAAAACCCCCGCCACGACGGTTGCCGATCCAATGACGAACGCGATGAGCGTCTTGCCTGCCTCACTGAATATCTGCCGCATGTCAGCCTGGAACAGCAGCAGTGGAATTGCGACAGGCACGAGGTATTGCCAGACCGAATCGTAGGCGGGTGCCTGGGACGGAATGACGCGCAGATTCGACAGCACGATGGCGAGCGTGATGAGCAACATTACGCCCGAATACTTTTTGCCGAACGGGTACCGCTCGCACCAGAAACCGAAGGCCGCTATGCCGAGTAACACCGCCCAGATAGCGAAGTCGTTCTCCGCCGAGATCAACGTCCCCATGCGCCGGCGCTATTCCGTAAAGGTGGCGGACACGCTGCCGAGATTCGTGAAGCTGACACTCGCGCTGTCACCGGCGCTGACGGGCAGAGGCACGCAGACCGTGCCGGAGAAGACGAACTCGCCCGCCTTCAAATGCATGCCCCACTTGGGCAATTCGTTCGCGGCCCAGAGCATCGCTTCGATCGGGCCCTCACCCATCAATACGGTCGCTGGCCCCTCGTTCGAGCCCTTGCCGTCGACCTCCACTCGGCCGATCTCCTGGGTGAAATCGACGGACTCGAGGGGGTATCGCTCTGCACCGAGAATGACTCCCACGGCGATACCGTTATCGACAATGGCGTGCTCCCGGGTGCCGGGCTCGGCCGTCCGCCAGTTAACGAACTCCATGCCAACGCCAACCGAGTCGATTGCAGCAATCAGTTCCTCGCGGGTAACGACAGGCCCGGGAAGATCCTCCTTCAGATAGAACACAATCTCCGGCTCGGCATTCGATACCCCGCCGGAAAAGTAGCGCGTCGACACGGGCTCGCCTTCCGCAAAAACCCGATCGCTCATGTAGTGCCCGACCACGGGATCCATTGTCTGTCCCGGCTCGCCCATTCGAGTCCACGCCAGTTTCCAGCCGACGTGATCAGCCGTTGCCTTGCTGTGATCGAGTCGCATGCGCTGTATCTCGTAGGCACGTTCCCGATCCAGCTCCGGCAGGTGCTTCTGCAACTGATCCGTCTTTCCCTGGCCGCCCGCAACCTCGAGCATATGCAGCATGATCTCCTCATTGTTCGAGTCTGCACTCAACGCATCGGCCGACTGTGCGACCGACTCGCCCAACGCAGCCAAAAGACACGCCGACACAACGCCGGCCAGAAGAGTTCGCATAGTCTGATCCCCCGATTTTTTTGTGCCCCGGTTTGTCGGCCGGTGCTTTTTGGATGCCACCCGCTTATTCTAGCGGATCGATGAACCTGCGACT
>CAZMEA010000433.1:0-2155 GCA_964565135.1 uncultured Woeseiaceae bacterium | reverse complement strand
GCTGGCTGTTCAACAGTACGGTCGTCGTGCTTAGCGTCACCGTCTGCAACGTGTTTCTCGCATCTTTGGCTGGCTACGCGTTCGCGCGGCTCCGCTTTCCGGGCCGAACGTTCCTGTTCTACTGTTTCCTGGCAACACTGATGGTGCCGGGTCACGTCACGCTGGTTCCGAAGTTCATGCTGCTGAACCACTTCGACATGATCAATACCTATCAGGGGCTGATACTGCCGGGCATCGTGCAGGTGTTCGGCGTGTTCCTGATGAAGCAGTTCTTCGAAACGCTGCCGCCGGAGCTCGAGGAGGCGGCAAGGATCGATGGCTGCAGCCGGTTCGAGACTTTCTGGAAGATCATTCTGCCGGTGTCGAAACCCGCGCTTGTGGCGCTGTCGATCTACACCTTCCAGGGCGCATGGAATGACTTCCTTTGGCCGGTCATCGTCACGACTACGCCGGACATGTACACCCTGCCGCTCGGCATGGCGATGTTCCGCTTCGAGTTCAAGGTTGAGTGGACGATGCTGATGGCCGGCTCGGTGCTGCTGTCACTGCCCATGTTGATCATATTCATCGTTTTCCAGCGTCTGTTCGTGCAGAACGCGGCCACCAGCGGTGGCAAAGAGTAACCGGGAGGAGGCCTCATGGCGGGCGTCTCACTAGAAAATATCCGCAAGGTTTATCCGAATGGCCACGTAGCGATCAGCGACGCATCGTTGTCGATTGAAGACGGCGAATTTGCGACGCTCGTTGGTCCGTCGGGCTGCGGAAAGAGCACGCTGCTGCGGATGATCGCGGGCCTCGAGGAGGTGACGGGCGGCGTTATTCGCATCGGTGATCGTGTCGTCAACGACGTCTCACCACGAGAA
Organism: uncultured Woeseiaceae bacterium; assembly: GCA_964565135.1. Classification (GTDB taxonomy): domain Bacteria; phylum Pseudomonadota; class Gammaproteobacteria; order Steroidobacterales; family Woeseiaceae; genus JBFGFX01. The sequence continues at coordinate 1,292 of CAZMEA010000433.1, read as the reverse complement.
CGCAACATCGCGATGGTCTTCCAGAACTATGCGTTGTATCCGCACATGTCCGTCAGGAACAACATGAGCTTTGCACTGCGCCAGGCGAAGATGTCTGCCGCCGTCATTGACGAACGTGTCGACTTCGCCGCCGAGATTCTCGGTCTCGAGGAGATGCTCGATCGGAAGCCAAAGGAGCTTTCCGGCGGCCAGCGGCAGCGCGTTGCCGTGGGTCGGGCAATCGTACGGGATGCCGACGTGTTCCTGTTCGACGAGCCCCTGTCTAACCTGGATGCAAGCTTACGGGCGCAGATGCGAACAGAGATTGCTCGGCTGCACAAACGGCTCGGCAAGACGATGATCTACGTGACTCACGACCAGGTAGAAGCGATGACGATGGCCGATCGCATCGTCGTGCTGCAGGGAGGCGATGTCGTCCAGGTCGATGCGCCCCTGGATATCTATCGTCATCCGAAGAACGATTTTGTCGCCACCTTCATCGGAAGCCCGGCCATGAACATGCTGGCCGGCACCGTCCGGAAGAACGGTGGTGACGGCTTTGCCGTGAAGCTCGCTGGCGGGGACCAGGTCATCGATATCGATACGGATACCGGGCGCAGATTTGCAGTCAGTGACGGCGACGACGTGAAGCTCGGGATTCGACCGGAGGATATCGCCCTGCACGGCGATGAAGGCGCTGCGGGATCGTCGGTAAGCGTCGAGGTCGACCTGATGGAGCCGACGGGTAACGAGGTCATCGTGCACGGACGCATAGGCGGTGACGCCGAGGCCCAAGTGATCTCGCGTGGGCGAATCGAGCCGTTGCCGCGCATTGGCGACAGCCTGAGCGCTGTCATCGACGTGTCGCGCCTGAATGTCTTCGACGCCGTTTCCGGAAACTCACTGGTCGCCGGGTAAGCCTTCTAAACGCGGGCTCTACTGCGACTGCCAGACCTGGATCAGTTCGTCGTATGGCACCGTTTCCCCGGGCGGCTTCTCGTTTTCGAGTTTCTGTTTCGGCGAGCCCGGTTGTGCCAGCCAGTAGTCGGCGTCGCGGGGCTCGTTCAGCAGCGGACCGCACTCGCCCTGCACGCCGTGCTGGGCCAGGCGCTCGAGTACGCGATCCTGCTGCGCCGCAAGGCTGTCCATTGCTTCCTGGGCCGAGACTTCGCCGCTGACCGCGTTGGCGACATTCGCCCACCAGAGCTGCGCGAGTTTCGGGTAGTCGGGTACGTTCGTGCCGGTCGGCGTCCACAGCGTGCGTGCGGGGCTCCGGTAGAACTCGACCAGGCCGCCGAGGCGTGGCGCCATCT
>CAZMEA010000432.1:0-2157 GCA_964565135.1 uncultured Woeseiaceae bacterium | reverse complement strand
AACACGCGCCCTGATATCGAGGCGCTCGGCAACCGCCTGATCCTGGGAACGGCGCTGCCGGAGTGAGCCTGCTGGCAAGGTGTCGTCTGCCAGCCAACGATGACGGAGACAAACCCGGGAGACCGGGATAGAAACATCCCACCATCAACAATGTGGGTCGGACCGCAGTAATTCCAGGAATCGCGGTTCGACCCCAATTTTCTCAACAAGGAGAAGATAACCCTCTCACCCCTGAGTGGTTAACTCAGGGATGGAGGGTGTATTTTTTTGGTGGGGTTTAGCTGTGCCCCGGCCTGTGACGGGACCCTTTCTGCCTTGGGTTCCGAGACCGCCCTTCGTGCCGAATTACGGCGCACCCAGCATCTGGATCTCCTCGAGACCCATCATCAGGTTGATCTCAGGCACGCGCTCGTCGATGAGTACGTTCAGCGCTTCGATCTCCGCGTCGATCTGCGCGGAGACTTCCTGGCGATAGGCTTCGCCCTGGCTCGTCGGCCGGAAGTCACCGTGCGCCTCGTGGGTGCCCAGGTACGCCAGGCGGTTGTTGAGCTTCAGACCGAAGTTGAGCGGGTCCTGACGAGCTTCATTCCGTGTTTCGTGAATGTTGTTCTCAATGATGGACGCTTCTTCACGCAACGACGCAATGGCCTCGATGATCGGCTCCGCGTTCGGATTGTCTTCCAGCTTGGCTTCAAGATAGTCGAGATCCGCATACATCTTGCGAATGTCGATAACCGCCTGGTTTGCCTCGGAGAGCTTGTCGCGCACCTTGATGAGGAAGTCGAACTGCGCCTCGAGATCACGCTGCGAACTGGTCACGCGCGGATCCTTCATGATCTCGAACTCCTGCTCCACGCTCTCGCCGCCAAACGTCAGCCGCGCGCGATACTCGCCCGGAACCGCGACCGGGCCCTTCACGTTGGAGGAGTACAGGATGAGGCCTTCGAAGGCCGTCGCATCCGGATAACGCATATCCCAGACGAAGAGATTGGCGCCCTCCCCGGCGTTCAGCATCTCGCCTTCGTCTTCAGCGTCGGTCGCAAATCGTTTGATCAGCGTGCCATCGGACTCGAGGATCTCGAGGCTCGCAACGTTGTCTTCGTCGGGCGCGCCGTCGATATTGAAGTAGAGCATCACACCGTTCGGATGGTTCTCACCCTCCAGGAGCGGATCGCGCTCGCCGCGACCGCTTTGCCGCATTCGGTAACTGGGCTTCGGCTTGAACAGGTGCACATCGGTATTCGCGACCGACGCATCGAGCTGATGCAGCGGCGTCAAATCATCGATGATGTAAAAGCCGCGCCCCTGCGTGGCCACGATCAGGTTGAGGTCGCGAACCTGCAGATCGGTGATAGAGACCTCGGGCAGGTTCAGCTGGAACGGCTCCCAGTTACGACCGTCATCGAACGAGATGTACATGCCGTATTCCGTGCCGGCGTACAGCAGGCCGGGGCGCATCGGATCGGCGCGCAGAACCCGCGTGAAGTCCGGAGCCTCGATGCCGTTCGTGATCTTCGTCCAGCTGCGGCCGTAGTTTGTGGTCTTGTAGAGATACGGTTCGAAGTCGCCGGCCTTGTACATCGTGCCAGCAACGTACGCGCCACCGCGCTCGGTCGGATGGATGTCGATCGAATTCCACATCAGTCGCTCGGGTGCGCCCGGCGGTGTTACGTCATCCCAGGATCTGCCGCCATCTCGCGTCACGTGTATCAGGCCATCGTCCGAACCTGTCCAGAGTTCGCCGTCGCGATACGGGCTTTCGGCCGCCGTGAGAATCGTGCCGTAGTACTCGACGCCGGAGTTGTCCTGCGTGATTGGTCCGCCCGAGGAAACGAGCGTCTCGGGGATCGCGCGGGTGAGATCCGGGCTGATCGTGTCCCAGTTCTCGCCCTCGTCTTTCGAGGTGTGCACGCGGTGCGAAAACGCGTACAGCAGGTCCGAATCATGCTGCGAAAAGAAGGTCGGGAAGTTCCAGTTGAAGCGGTACTTCATCACCTCGACGCCGGAGCCGGCCGGGTTCAGCGGCCAGACGTTGATGCCCCGGCGCTGATTGTTCCCATGGTTGAAGCGGAAGAGGTAACCCTTGTAGTTGCCGCCGTAGATGATGTCGTTGTTGTCCGGATCGATCGCGTGGTAGGCGCTCTCGCCGCCAGCCGT
>CAZMEA010000431.1:0-2158 GCA_964565135.1 uncultured Woeseiaceae bacterium | reverse complement strand
GCGGACCGGAATCCGCCAGAGCAGACACGGAATTGACGGCTTCATCGAAAAAGAATCCCAGAGTCGTAACCCGGGTAACCGTCACGTACCAGACGCGGTTGTCGTCATGAGCCCGGTCCATTTCTCACTTGCGCCGTCTGCCGCGGGGTGGCCGTCATGCTAGCCGGCTTTCGCGCAGATCAGCTGATCAACCAACTGGTGTCAGAACCGGACATCAACTCGCCAGCGGCGCAGAAGACCATGGACCGCCTGAAGAAGCTGGGTCCCAAGGTCATCCCCAAGATCGTCGACGCGCTGGCGATGAGTGACAAGTCCCATACGATGGCGTTCGTCGACATTCTGGCCAGCACCGTCAGTGACAAGACACTGCCGCACTACAAGGACGGGCTGGCCGACGGCGCGGAGCGTGTGATCTCCGGCACGGCATGGGCGCTGTCCAGCAGCAACAACTACGATCCCAACGGCCTGCTCGACTTCTTTGACGATCCCGAGGTTGCCAAGGGTGCGCTGATCGAAGTGCTCAAGGTGCACAAGAAGCAGCTGAGCGTGCACGAGCTCATGCGCCGTGCCTACGAGCTGGAACCGAAGGAGAAAGCGGCGCTGTTCAAGATTATCGAGGACGTGATCACCTCGGACATGGTGCCTGATCTGATCAATCGCATGAGCGGCAAGGACCCGGTTGTCCGCATGCACCTGATCCAGCTGCTGACGAAGTTCAAAGGTCGCGAAATCAACAGCGCCCTCGAGAACCAGCTGCGCGACAACAACAAAATGGTGCGCGGCGCCGCACTAAAGGCGCTCGCCACCCGCGATGCGGACGTCGACATATCGAAGGTCGCGCACCTGCTGCACGACCCGGACCTCGACGTGCAGGCCAAGGCCGTTGACGTCATTGTCAGGATCAATCATCCGGATACCATCAAGTTTCTGGTCAATGCGCTGAAGGACGAGTCCGAATACACCCGGCGAGCCGCCGTCGAGGTGCTGAACGAGATCGGTGACGAGGACTCAGTCAAGGATTTGCTTGCCGCGATCAAGGATGACGACTGGTGGGTACGAAGTCGCGCTGGCGACGCCCTGGCCGAGATCGGCGGGCCGCGCGTGGTCAATTCAGTGCTGCGTCTGATCAACGACAAGGACGAAGACATTCGTCGGACGGCGATCGAGATACTGAATGCGACCAAGAGCGACGCCGCGGTCGATCACCTGATGAAGGCGACGGACGACTCGGACTGGTGGGTCCGGGAACGCGCTGTCGACGCGCTGGCGGAAATCGGCAACACAAAGGCGGTGCCAAAGCTCGTCGGTATGCTGGGCAATAATGCAAAGACGGACACCGTTGTCGTCCGCGCGCTGGCCAAGCTCGGCGACAAGAGCGTGCTGAGCAAGCTGATTCCGCTGCTGACGAATCCGGAACGCTCTGTGCAGCTCGAGGCAATCAAGACCATTTCGCATCTCGCCGACGAGAAGCATGCCGAGACCATTCGCGCCGTCCTCAGCAAGATCAAGCAAAAGGACGATCCGACGGTCATCAATATCGCCGACAAGGCCATCAAGGAAATCGACGCGAAGTTTTCGCTGTCGGTCATGGAAGAGAATCGCCGCGCAGAAAAACTGGCCGACGCCGGTGGCACGCGGACCCTGCTGCTCGACGACCAGGACATCGCGAGCATTATGGCGGCCACAAAGAGCGAAATGCTCGAGCCCCCAACTGAAGAAGCAACCGCGCCCGTACCCGAAGTGCCGACCGCCCCGGAAGCCCCCGCCGCTCTGGACATTTCCACGCTCGAGCCCGGCGACATCGTCGACGGGCGCTACAAGTTTATCGAGAAGATCGGTAAGGGCGCCTTTGGTACTGTTCTCTTGATGCAGGACCAGGTCGTCGAAGAAAACCTGATCCTGAAATTCCTTAACCCGAACGTCTCCTCGGACGAGGAGATGATGAAACGGTTCGTGCACGAGCTGCGTTACTCGCGCAAAATCACGCACCGCAACGTTATTCGGATCTACGATTTTCTTCATCTGCAGGGCTGCTACGCGATTTCGATGGAGTACTTCCCGTCGCACACGCTCAGTGGCGAGATTCCCGATAACAAGCCGATGGACTTCAAGAAGGCCCTGCAGTTTTCGGTCGATATTGCGACCGGTATGTCAGTAG
>CAZMEA010000430.1:0-2169 GCA_964565135.1 uncultured Woeseiaceae bacterium | reverse complement strand
CCGAATCTTCGCATCAAGTCTGCGCTGCACAACTTCATGCACAATGCGTCGGGTCCGATGTGCCCGCCAAAGCTTCTCGAATCGATGAACTATGCCGTTTTTCCAGGCGGTCATCGAATACGTCCGCGTCTGTGCCTGGCCGTGGCCCACGCACACGGAATTGACGATACTGAAATCGTTGACGCGGCGTTGTCGAGTATTGAATTCCTGCACTGCGCGTCGCTGGTTCACGACGATATGCCGTGTTTCGATGATGCGGAAATGCGTCGCGGCAAGCCGTCTGTGCATATCGCGTTTGGCGAGCCGCTTGCATTGCTGTGCGGCGATGCGTTGATTCTGCTCGCCTATCAGACTCTCGGCAGTGTTGCTCATCGCGCGCCCGAGCGGGTGGGGCGCCTGCTCAACATCGTCAGCAACGGCGTGGGAGCGCCGAACGGTATCGTTGCGGGTCAGGCATGGGAATGCGAAGACCCTGTCAACCAGGTATCGACGGGTGAGTATCAGCGCGCGAAAACCGGTGTTCTGTTCGCTGCCGCCACAATGGCAGGCGCGGCTGCGGCCGGCGCAGATCACGAAGCCTGGGGCGTGCTGGGCGAGACGATCGGACGCGCGTATCAGATCGCCGATGATCTTCTCGATCGCTTTGGTGATCCGGATGTGATTGGCAAGCCCGTCGGTCAGGACGCTGAGCTGAATCGCCCGAACGCCGTCGCCGAGTTGGGTGCCAACGGTGCCAGCGAGTATCTCAGGAACATGATCGAGGACGCGATGGCGTCTGTGCCGTCCTGTCCTGGCGAAGAAGGGCTCCGTCGCCTGATTCACCAGGAAGCCGGCCGATTCATGGAGCTCGCCCTGAAGAATCGCGCCGCGGCCTGAGGAAGCGGTTCCGACACATAGCGGTATCAGGGCTGCATGGCAGGCTCCTTTTTCTTCGATCTCCGGAATCGCCTTCTGCGAAGCGAGTCCTTTCGCAGATTCGCCGAGAAAACGCCGATTTTTCAGAGCGTTGCACGGCAAAACGCCTATGACCTGTTTCGTATGGCAGGTGGCTTCATTCATTCCCAGGTGCTGGCAAGTTGCGTCAGTCTCGGAGTCTTCGATCTCCTGAAAGAGGGCGCGATGTCGGTTGCCGATATTGCAGCGAAGACGTCGGTCCCTGAAGAACGTTTGTTGCATCTGCTGCGCGCAGCGGCCGCTCTGCGATTGCTCGATGTTCGGCCCAACGACAGTTTCGGGTTGGGGATTCTTGGCGCCAGCGTCGTTGACAGCGACGGAATGAAGGCGATCTTCGAGCACCACGCCCTGTTCTACAGGGATCTCGTCGATCCGGTTGCGCTGTTTCGCGGTGACGTCGAAGCGGACTATATGAAGGGTCTGTGGTCATACGCCGGTGACCGAGATGAAGTCGGGCTCGAGCAGGACGGTGTGTCGACCTACACGGAACTCATGGCTCGGTCGCAGACGATGGTTGCGGAGCAGGTGCTTGACGCCTGGTCCCTGGACGGTTGTCGACGCCTGATGGACATCGGTGGCGGCTCTGGCGTCTTTGCGCAGGCGGCTGCAGAGCGCTGGCCATCCCTCGAAGTTACCGTGGCTGATCTGCCGCCCGTCGTCGAAATTGCGAGGCAACGTCTGGCGGCGCAGGCCGTCGGATCGCGCATCGATGTCGTGGGCGTAAACGCCGTCAGTGGGGAGCTTCCAGGCGGATTCGACGTCGTCAGTTTTATCAGAATTCTCCACGATCACGACGATGACGTCGTACGCCAGCTGCTCGGGAATGCACGAAAGGCGCTGGCGCAGGGCGGAACCCTGTTGATTGGCGAGCCGATCGCCGCATCCCGGGGTCCCGGACCCCTGATCGACGCCTACTTCAACGTCTATCTGCTGGCGATGGGCAGCGGCCGCCCGCGGCGCTTTGACGAGCTTAAAGCCTTCCTCGAGGAGGCCGGTTTTGACCAGATCCAGCGACGGCGGACACGGATTCCCCTGATCGCCTCTGTCATTACCGCGAAGGTGACAAAATAAGATGTCCAAATTAATTGACAATGTTTGATGTCAGAGTAAACTGACACTCATGAAGAGCCTGCCGAAAGAGCGGGGACAGGGGGACGTCATCAAGGCCCGTGCCGTTGTTTTCGAGAATCCGCAAGCGCTGGCGATGCGACAGTT
>CAZMEA010000429.1:0-2178 GCA_964565135.1 uncultured Woeseiaceae bacterium | reverse complement strand
AAAAGGCGATCAAGGCTCGCAAGCGCAAGCCGGTGTTCGCCGTCGACATCGCGGTCCCGAGAGATCTGGACAAGGCGATATCGGAGCTGCCGGACGTTTACCTCTATTCCGTCGACGATCTCGATCAGGTCATTCTGGAAGGCCAGAGCTCGCGCGAAGCAGCTGCCCTGGACGCCAACCGGATTCTCGCCGATGAAACGCGGCGCTACCTGGATATCGAACGCAGCCGACAGGTCGCGCCGGTTATCTCGGCGCTGCGCGATCACTGCGACAACCTGCGCGAGGAGGTACTCGTGCAGGGCAGACGGCGATTACGCAAGGGCGCGGACTCGGACGAAGTGCTCGAATACGTCACCTCCGCGCTGATGAAAAAAGTACTGCACCAGCCCAGCGTACGACTTCGTGCAGCCGGCGAAGAGGCGGACAACGAATTCGTGCAACACGCACGGCAGTTATTCGGCCTCGACAAAACCGACGAGTAAGCCGTGAAGGACACAATACGCCATCGTCTCGAACAGTCCCGTGACCGCTTCGAGGAACTCGCGGGCCTGCTCGCTGACCCTGACGTCATTGGGGACCAATCCCAGTTTCGGGATCTGTCCCGCGAATACTCGCGGCTGGAACCTGTCATCAGACTCTTCGAACAATACGACACGATCGTCGCGGACATCGCCGCTGCCGAGGAGATGCTGCAGGACGACGACGAATCGATCCGCGAGATGGGTCAGGAAGAGCTGCAGGGCCTGCAGGAGAAGCGGGAAACGATCCTCGTAGACCTGCAAAAATCCCTGATCCCGCCGGATCCGTACGACGACAGCAACATCTACCTTGAGGTTCGGGCCGGAACTGGCGGCGATGAAGCGGCCATCTTCGCTGGCGATCTGTTCCGCATGTACAGCCGCTATGCGGAGCGCCAGGGCTGGAATATCGAGATCGTAAATGCGCGCGAGGGCGAACACGGGGGGTTCAAGGAAATCGTCAGCCGCGTCACGGGGAACGGCATCTACGCCAGGCTGAAGTTCGAATCCGGTGCGCACCGGGTCCAGCGCGTCCCGGCAACCGAGTCACAGGGCCGCATCCATACGTCCGCCTGCACGGTGGCCGTGCTTCCCGAACCGGACGAAGTCGAGGAAGTCGACATCAAGGATTCGGATCTGCGCATCGATACATATCGCGCCTCCGGTGCCGGCGGTCAGCACGTCAACAAGACCGACTCGGCCGTTCGTATAACGCACTTGCCGAGCGGCATTGTCGTCGAGTGCCAGGACGAGCGATCGCAGCACAAGAACCGGGCCCGCGCGATGTCGCTGCTGCAGGCTCGACTGCTGGATGCCGAGGTCAGCGCGCGCCAGTCAGAACAGGCCGAACAACGGCGCCTGCAGGTCGGGTCGGGTGACCGATCGGAGCGTATCCGTACGTACAACTATCCGCAGGGCCGCGTCACGGACCACCGGATCAACCTCACGCTCTACAAGCTGGACGAGATCCTCGAAGGCGACGTGGACCAGGTCGTGCAACCGCTGGTCGACGAGTACCAGGCCGAACAGCTCGCGGAGCTCGCTGCCTCCTGACAGTCTCCGGCGCAGTGTCAGCGCCGAACCGCAGCGGTTATCAGACCTCCTTCAGGTCCTGAACGGCCCGATGCCCGTGCGTGATGGCCGAGTTGGTATCGGCGCGAGCGCCTGCATCGGAGTTGGCAATGGCGATTCGTCCGTACCGCTGGCGACCGACGACCCAGGGCTTGGACGCTTCGTCCGGCCAGTCCGGCTCCCACAGAAGTCCCGGGCTGTAGCTGTACCCGTGCGCCCAGCGATTGACGGTAATCGCCTCAATGTCTCGCTCGGCGTCAAAACCGACACCCCCCAGTGCCTGGTCGAGCTGGTCTTTGACGTGGTGCTCGAACGTGGCGTACGGCGTCGTCAGAAGGTGTCGCCTGCCGGCCCGCCACTGATCCGGCCCCTTGATATCCTGGAAGTACGGCACGTGACACATGTGCAGCACCATCGGCTCGTCGGGCGACGAGCCGAATTCGTAGTTGCCAAGTGACACCGGGTAGTCGAGCTCCACCTGTTTGTAAAACTCGTTCGTGTAGAACACGAACGACACACCGAGATCCGCAAACGCCCGCCAGTTCTTCGCAAGAATCTTGGTGTAAGTCAGCGGAATCTTGACGTTGTA
>CAZMEA010000428.1:0-2182 GCA_964565135.1 uncultured Woeseiaceae bacterium | reverse complement strand
GCGATAACGCCGGAGTTCTATGCGCGCGCCCGGGAACTGACCCTGGAGCACGGTTCATTGCTGCTGGTTGATTCCATCCAGGCTGGTTTGCGAGCACACGGTGTGCTGTCGATTGTCGACTATCCCGGCTTCCAGGATTTGCCAGCGCCGGATCTCGAGACCTATTCGAAGGCGCTGAACGCCGGCCAATACCCGCTGTCTGTGCTTGCGATGACGGAACGAGCCGCCGAGCTGTATCGCACGGGCATTTATGGCAACACGATGACCAGCAACCCGCGAGCGCTCGACGTTGCGGTAGCCGTGATGTCGCAGCTTACCCCCGAGCTTCGCAAAAACATCGTCGACCGCGGCAACGAACTGGTCGAAAAGCTGACTCGCCTTGCGGACGAACTCGACGGCGCCATCACGAAGGTGCAAGGCACGGGTTTGCTGCTGAGCTGCGAACTTCACGAGCGTTACAAGTGTTATGGCGGCGGCAGCACCGAGGAGTATCTGCGCAAGCAGGGCCTGGGCGTCATTCACGGCGGCGTCCGGTCGTTGCGTTACACGCCGACGTTCACGATGACCTCGGCTGAAGTCGATCTGGTCGTCGAACGAACCCGGGATGCGCTGCTGCACGGGCCCGTCGCTGCCTGAGCGTCTCGTTCCCTGCAATCGCAGGGAATGATCATCGGGTATTCAAGCAGTTAGCAGTACCGTCCGCTGGCGAACGTGTTTCTTCGCCAGTCACCCATGCGTTATCCTTCCGGCTCGATTTGCGGGGGGAAAACAATGCAAACAGCTACCACGAATTCGACCGCCGCGCGCCTCGCGGCCGCAGCCTCAATCGGGGTATTCCTGACCGGCCTGCCGATCCTTGCAGGCGCGCAGCAGAGCCCGGGCACGGCTAACGGCGAGTGGCACTACCTCGGCGGCGATTCGCACCACACGCGATATTCGCCGGCCGATCTCATCGATGCGGATAACTTCGGTGATCTCGAAGAAGCCTGGGTTTGGGACGGTGCGAGCTTCAATGCCGCCAGCGGCCGCTCCACGCCGAGCTACGTCGACGGTGTGCTGTACACTGTCGCCGGCCCGCGTCGGCACGTCGTTGCCATCGACGCCGGAAGCGGCGAGACGATCTGGTCGTACCGGGAGCCGAATACCTATCGCTACGAATATTCGATGCGCAAGGACTACGGCAAGGGCGTCGCGTACAGCGAAGTCGACGGCAAGGGCGTCATCTACATCATCTCCCCGGCGTTCTTCCTGACCGCTCTCGATGCGGCAACCGGCGAGCCACTCGAAGGCTTCGGCGGCCAGGTCCCCGTCGAAGGCTTCCCCGAAACCGGCGTCGTTGATCTGCTCGCCGACCTCGGTCACGAATACGACCCCTATGACGGCATTGCGCTGGAAAAAGGCTACATCACGTCATCATCCCCACCGATCGTCGTAGGCGACGTCATCGTCGTCGGCAATTCGGCTGAACAGGGCTACAACCAGTCGCGAATCGAAAACGTGCCGGGCGACATACTCGGGTACGACAAGAAGACCGGCGAGTTCCTGTGGAAATTCAACGTGCTGCCGGGTCCCGGCGAATTTGGCCATGAGACCTGGGAGAACGACGCCTGGAAATGGACGGGCGACATATCGTCGTGGGCGCCGCTATCAGCCGATCAGGAGCGAGGCCTGGTCTACATTCCGACGAACGGCGCGACCGTCGATTTCTACGGCGGCTTCCGTCCCGGCGATAACCTTTTCAGCACCAGCCTGATTGCGCTCGACGTGAACACCGGTGAACGAGCCTGGCACTACCAGCTGGTCCACCATGACATCTGGAACTACGACACGCCGACAGCGCCGGTCCTCCTGGACGTCCAGCAGAACGGCGAGACCGTTCCGATCGTGGTGCAGGTTACGAAGCAGTCTTTCGCGTACACCTTCAATCGTGAGACCGGCGAGCCGATCTGGCCGATTGAAGAGCGACCCGTGCCGGCGTCGAAGATTCCCGGGGAGAAGTTGTCAGAAACGCAGCCGTTTCCGACCAAACCGGCGCCTTTCGATATCCAGGGTCTGACCGAGGACGATCTGATCGACTTCACGCCAGAGCTGCGTCAGCGAATGATCGACACCCTGGCTGACTACGAGATCGGCCCGCTGTTCCAGCCGCCCCTGCACCGTGACAACGACATGGGACTGAAAG
>CAZMEA010000427.1:0-2190 GCA_964565135.1 uncultured Woeseiaceae bacterium | reverse complement strand
GCGGAATGATATTCACGCTGAAGCGGTTATCCGCTACTGCGTTGATGGTAAGGCTTGTCCCATCGATACAGACAGACCCCTTCCGAGCAACGTAGCGCGCATATTCTGCCGGCAACTCGAGATCGAACCGCAGCGAGCGCGCGTCGGGCTCCCGCGCGACAACCGTGCCGACGCAGTCGACATGACCACTAACCAGGTGGCCGCCAAGGCGTTCGCCAAGGGCCAACGAAGGTTCCAGATTCACTGCGCTGCCGGTTTGGATGTCGCCGAGCGCGGTCACATTCATGGTCTCCCGGGACACGTCGGTATCGAAGCCGTCATCGTGCAGGTGAACGGCCGTCAGGCAAACGCCGTTGACGGCGATACTCTCGCCGACTTCGAACTCCTGCCATGGCAGTCCGTCAGCTCGCACCGTCAGACGCAGATCTCCACCTCGCGGTGCGATGTCGCTGATTTGACCAACGGCCTTGATGATTCCGGTAAACATGGTGATGGGTTCCTGCTGACGTTATGCGGGACGCGCCGTAATGCGCGTGTCGGTACCGATTTGCCGGACGTCGGTAACCTCGAGTCCCAGTCTGTCGTCGAGCGTTTGCCACGCGGCGGTGGCGAACATTGGATGGGTTTCGCTCCCCATGATATGGGGCGCCTGATAAATAACAACCTCGTCGACCTGACCGGAGGCCAGCAGGTGTCCCGCCAGCGTGGGTCCCGACTCCACGAGCACATCGTTCACGCCACGAGCGGCGAGTTCCGCAAGCACCGCGTTGACATCGACCCGGCCGTCGTCCGCTTCAGCGACGAGAACATCGGCTCCGGCCGCGATGAGTGGCGCAGCAGCAGAATCGCTGGCACAGCAAACCAGGATCGCCCCGTCCGTGTCGAAGAGTCGCGCAGTGCCGGGCATTCGCAGATTCGAGTCCAGCACCACGCGCAGCGGCTGCGCCGGGACATCCAGTTCGCGCACGGTCAGCGACGGATCGTCGTCCATAACGGTGCCGATCCCCGTCATCACGGCGCCGGACGCTGCCCGAAGCCGCTGGACGTCGCGTCGCGCCGAGGGCCCGGTGATCCACTGGCTTTCACCGCTGTGCATGGCCGTTGCGCCGTCCAGACTGGCTGCCATTTTCAGGCGCACAAACGGTCGGCCTCGTTCGAGGCGCGACAGATAGCCCTCATTGATGCGCCTTGCCTCGGCTTCCAGCAGGCCGACGGAGACATCGACACCGTTCGCGGCAAGCCGCTCGAGCCCTTTACCCGCCACTTCCGGAAACGGATCTGCCATGGCCGCAACCACCCGGCGAACACCGGCGGCCAGCAGCGCATCGACACAGGGCCCGGTCCGACCCTGGTGATTGCACGGCTCCAGGGTGACGAATGCATCTGCGTCCCGTGCGCGCTCCCCTGCCTCCGCGAGTGCGTTGACCTCGGCGTGCGCCTCCCCGACGCGACGGTGAAACCCGCGACCGACGATCTCGCCGTCGCTGACGATCACACAGCCGACCCGCGGGTTCGGGTGTGCGCCGTAACGCCCCCGCCATGCCAGACGGATGGCGTCGGCCATGTACCTGCAATCGGTTGCGCTGAATTCTGACATCTGAAGGAGGCGCGCTTGCGCCGTCGGGCTCGGGTTATTTCTTCTCGAAGGCGTCCGGGAGCAGCGACATCTGGTCCCGGGCTGCGTCCGCCGCGGAGATCTTCTGCAGTTTCTGGATCTCCTCCTCGAATTCGGTGACGTCCTGGAAGCTTCGATACACGGACGCAAAGCGAACGTACGCAACGTCGTCCAGTTCGCGCAGCGCCTCCATGACAAGGTCACCAATCAGCCGGGCCGGGATCTCCCGCTCACCAAGGGTCCGCAGCCGATGCAGCAGATTGCCGATCGACTGTTCGAAATCGTCAGTAGCGACGGGTCGCTTCTCCAGCGCCCGCCGCATGCTGTCTCGCATCTTGTTTTCGTCGAACGGTTCGCGCCGGTTGTCGGACTTGATAACGCGGGGCATAACCAGTTCTGCACTTTCGAACGTCGTGAAACGCTCCCGACAATCGACGCACTGACGACGACGACGTATTTGTCGCCCCTCACCCGCGAGGCGTGAGTCGATTACCTTGGTTTCCTCATGATTGCAGAACGGGCAGTGCATCCATCGAACTCAGGTACCTGGCTGGCGCTCGTCAGCCGTAAACCGG
>CAZMEA010000426.1:0-2191 GCA_964565135.1 uncultured Woeseiaceae bacterium | reverse complement strand
TCGAAGGACTCTGCGACCATCCGGTCCGCGAAGTTGAACGCTTCCTGCGCGGTGACGATCTCGTTCTTGTCGACGTCGGCCGCCGGGTCGCTCAGTGCACCTGCAAAGTACTCGCCGAATCGAGTCGCATGTCGTTCGACCCCGCTGCGCGTTGCCGTGATGACGACACGAGACTCGGCCTGCCAAACGTCGGCGGCGGCGCCGCTCGCGCTGCTCGTGTTGACGACGATCTGGTTGCCGCTCGGGATCGCGTCGAACGCGGACAGCAGATCCTGATCGGTCAGGTCAGGACCGGCAATATTGAACTTGTATTCCTCATCGTCGAAGGAGCCGTGACCGACCAGGTAGACGTGCAGCTGATCGCGCGAGCTCATTGAATCAGCCAGTGTCGCGAGATACTCGAGCACGGCGGCGCGGTTTGCTTCCTCGCCGCGAAACACCCGGACCGCAGGCGGCGATTGCAGGGTTTCGACGGCCGCCTCGATGGCGGTGACCTGCTCCGTGAAGGCCGACTGGTAGGTGTCGTTGCCGCCCAGGCCCTGGACGATGACGACGGCCGATTCGGCGAACGCCGTCAGCGGCAGCGCGATCAACACGGTGGCAAGAGCACGCCTCATATCGTTCCGCCTCGACGTCTCAGCAGCCACTCGCCGGCCTTGAGCAGGAACAGCAGCAGGAAGATCGCCGGCATGTCCCAGATCGGTCGCAGCTCTGTCTCCGTAATGCCCGCCGTCGAGAAGCGCAGGATGTCACTCAACTGCTGAAGATTGTCCGCCGCAAGGACGCTGCCGCCGGTCGCATCAGACAGCCGCGCGAGCAGCGCCGGATTCGCTCGAATGCCGAAGCGCTCGGACTGACCGGATTCGAACGCAACGCTGGCCCGCGCGGTCGCTACCGGGTCATCCCCGCGAGCGGCAACCGCTTCTGCGAAGAACGTGCCCGATCGCGCCGGATCGACATGGCCGACGTACACGCCGGACTCGGTGGCCGACGGTTGCAGGGCGACGTTCCAGCTTTCACCGTCGTCCGACGCCAGCACCGCTGATACCTGTACGTCGTTGACCGGGTTGAACTCGTCGTCGCGAAACTCGGCCCTGAGATCGACGCCCGTGCCATCGCGCGTCGGCGCCACTGAGAGCGAGGTTGAGGACGGCGCTTCGGAGACGAGGCTGCGCAGCAACTGGCGCCAGAAAATTTCGTGTCGCTGGTCCTCGACCGGCAGACTCATCTGCCAGCGCCAGGTGCCGCCGGTCGCGAGCACGTAGGTCCGACCACGACCGAATGCTTGCGTGACCAGGAGCGGCGTTGCGCCCAGCTCCGTATCGACGTTGAGTAGCGGCACGGCAGCCGGTTTCAGCTCGCCGAGTAACTGATAGTCCGCCACCGCCGGCAGATCCTGCCAAAGTCGCTGGTTCTCGGCGTCGTCGGTTGCGAGGCGCAGCATGGCAACGTCGCTGCCCTGCGGCGTCAGGGCGACCGGCGCCTGCACGCGCTTGAACGATTCCGCCGAGATCGGCGGCAGCCGGGTGGGCAGCGCATCCGCAACGGCTGACTGCGCCCAGCCGCCGTTGCCAAGACCGTGCAGACCGCCGAGCATCAGCAGATTGCCGCCGCGTTCGCTGACGAAGTCACGAATCATCGCCTGTTGTTCAGGCGTCAGCGTCGCCGCCTCCACGCTGCCGATGATCAGCGCGTCGTAAGCAAAGAGTTCCTCACGGTCTGTCGGGAAACCGTCGGCCAGCTGCTCCGCGGACTCGATGCCCTGGCGATAAAATTTGTTCGGGCTGACACGCAGCAGCGACTCGAGGCGAAGGTCGTCATCGTCGCCGAGCGCGCGCCGCATGAACTTGTATTCCCAGCGCGGTTCGCCTTCGAAATACAGCACGCGATAGCTGTCGTCGATGACGTCTACCAGCGCTGTCCGCCGGTTGTTGCCGGACTCCAGTTCGCCGGCGACCCCGTCCACGGAAAACTCGAGTTCATGGGGGCCGGCGTCCGCAAGCTCGAAATCGACCGTTATGGTCGAGCTGCTCGCGCCGTCGGCGAGCGTGACCGGAATGGACGCGAGAATCTGGTCGTTGTCGTAGACCTTGAGCTGCGTGGTCGCGGCACCGTCGTGTCGCAGCGCGACCTGCGCGGACACGGTGCTGCCCGGCAATACCTTCGTTGGCACCGAGACGTTCGTCAGTTC
>CAZMEA010000425.1:0-2193 GCA_964565135.1 uncultured Woeseiaceae bacterium | reverse complement strand
TCGTCATCGAGTCCGGCAAAGCGCTCATGCAACCATTCAGGGACAGAAGCCCCGCAGCGAGCCGCGAATCGCGCAAGCTGGGGAAACCGGGTGATCGGCAAGATTCCGGGCACGATCGTCGAGTCGATGCCGGCAGCGACGCACCGATCCCGGAAGCGAAGAAAGACATCCGCGTCAAAAAAGAACTGCGTGATCGCACGAGTCGCGCCAGCGTCCAGCTTACGCTTCAGGCGGTCGAGGTCGAAGTCAGCGTCAGGTGCGTCCGGGTGGGTCTCGGGATAGGCGCCGACCGAAATCTCGAAGTCCGCAACGTTGCGTAAGCCCGCCACCAGGTCGTTCGCATAAGCATAGCCGCCCGGATCCGGCTGATACTCACCGCCAGCGCCCTCGGGCGTATCGCCTCGCAGCGCAACGATGTGACGGACACCCATGCTCCAGTAATCACGAGCAATCTCGTCAATCTCCTCGCGGCTCGCTCCGACGCACGTGAGATGCGCGGCCGGCGGCAGTCCCGTCTCGTCGAGAATGCGGCGGACGGCCGCGTGCGTGCGCTCGCGAGTCGAGCCGTCCGCACCATAAGTCACCGAGACAAAGTTGGGCTGCAACTGCTCGAGTCGCTGTATCGATGCCCACAGCGTCTTTTCCATAGCCTCGGTGTTCGGTGGGAAAAACTCGAACGAAACGGTCGGCACGTGTTTGTCGGTCGTCATTGGGTTAGCTCTTTTGAATTCAGGCAGCCGCTGGCTGGCTGTCGGTAAGGGTCAGGACACTCATCAACCACTGAGGGTCATCGGCTGGCAGCCGGCGCGGCGGGCTCATACGCAACCCCGCTTCGGCACTCCAGTCGGGCAGCGCTGCACCGGCCAGGCTGCCTTCGTCGCTGTCGATTCGCGAGAGGATCAGCAGTCTGCCGTTTTGCTTTAGGACTCGACGTGCTTCAGCGAGCGCCCGACGCGGTTCATCAGCGGTCGCCAGGACGTCATCCAGAATGATGGTGTCGAAGCTGTCGTCTGCGAAATCGAGACGGTACATATCGCCATGACGCAAACTGCAATTCGGTAGCCCGGCAAGCATCAGTTCGGCGCGCGCGTCGCGCCGCGCTCGGGCATCGAGATCGACGCCGACAGCGCGATTGGCGCGGCTGGCCAGCAGCTTGAGCAAGCGCCCCCGACCACAGCCGATGTCCAGGAGGTCCCCCAGAGGTGCCGCGACCGTCAGATCGATCAGGGCGCGTGCAATCGAGCGCTGTGCCGGGGTGTCGCTCGATTCAACCGCCACACTGTCACCACGCAGCTCTCGCAACCTGACCGCATCGGCGCCGAACCGGGCATCGCTCTCCGGAATCAGACGCAGAAGCTGCCGTTGACCCGCCGACTGCCGGTCGGGCAAACGGTAGTAAATGCGTCGCCCATCGCGAAATCGCTGCAGAAGCTCCGCATCGCAGAGGACCTTCAGCTGCTGGGAGACGCGCGGCTGGCTTTGACCGAGCACGTCCACGAGCTCGCCCACACTGATTTCGCCGGCACGGCACAGCGCCAGGATACGCAGGCGTTGCGGATCGGCCAGCGCTTTGCAGTAGCGCACCAGCGCGTCCGCAGGGATCGGGGATGCCTCTCTCATTAATATATAAGTATTTATTTATATTTATGGTCGGAAAGTTTAGCAGGCTCTGCGCGGAAACGCATGGGCTGATACGACAAAGTGGAACCCCGGCCGAAAAAGCCGTCAGAACGGTCGTTTGCGAATCGCGCGAATCCTGGCTTGGACCGAAGGCGCCTCAGCGACTTCTGCGTCGTCGACACGCAGGCCGGCTTCCTCGCGGAGATCCGGGCAGACTCGCGCGAGCTCCCAAAATGCATCGAGTGCCCAGGCGCGAACGAATGTGTTGTCGGCTTGAAGACTGTCCCGAACCCAGGGTTCCAGAAGGGATCGGTGAGAGGCATCGAGCGTCAGACGCGGCAGCAATTGCAAAGTGTGCAGCCGGGTAGCCCAGCGATTGCTGCCGCCCGCGGCAGCGAGGAGCGGAGAAACGAGTTCCGCTTCGAGTGCACCGCCCGCCTCCAGCCAGGTCTTCAATAGCCAGCTGGCACCATCGGATGTGGCCTCTGCGGCCACGTGCGAAACCAGAGCTGCCGGAAAGCCAGGCACAGACCGGTACTTCTCATACCATTCAGCGATGGGCGAGCGGGCTTT
>CAZMEA010000424.1:0-2197 GCA_964565135.1 uncultured Woeseiaceae bacterium | reverse complement strand
ATTCACGGCGACCTGCAGACCATGAACAACAATCCGCTGAGCATCGACGAGGTCTCCACCGCCTTGTACGAAATCATGTCAGGCACGATGCAGCGAGATTTCGAATCGAACGACGCCGTCGATTTCGCGTACTCCATCCCGGGCGTTTCGAGATTTCGGGTCAACGTCATGCGTCACCTCAACGGCATCGGCGCAGTTTTCCGGGCAATCCCGTCGCAGGCTCTCACACTCGATGAACTGAACATGCCCGGGGTCGTGGACAACTTTTGCAAGCAGTCGCAGGGCATGATCCTGGTGACCGGCAAAACCGGATCGGGCAAGTCCACGACGCTCGCGGCAATGATCGACGCGATCAACAAGCGCATGAAGGGCCACATTCTGACCATCGAGGACCCAATCGAGTTTGTCCACGAGCGCCAGAGCTGCCTGATCAGTCAGCGTGAAGTCGGTCTGCACAGCGCCAGCTTTGCCGATGCGCTGCACTCTGCCCTCCGCGAAGACCCAGACGTGATTCTGGTGGGTGAGCTTCGCGATCTGGAGACGATGAGCACGGCGATCACCGCCGCGGAGATGGGCATCCTGGTCATGGGCACGTTGCATACGAATGGCGCTGCGCAGACCGTGGATCGCATCGTCAACTCGTTTCCGGCAGACAAGCAGAGCCATATCCGAACGATGTTGTCGACGTCCCTTCGCGGTGTCATCTCCCAGCAGCTGCTGCCGACCAAGGGTAAACCCGGGCGAGTGGCTGCTCTGGAGGTTCTGGTGAACACGTCCGCCGTCGCAAACCTGATCCGGCAGGGCAAGTTGGACCAGCTCGAGACGTCGATGCAGGCCGGTGCGGCGACCGGCATGCAGACCATGGATATGGCGCTGATGGAGCTTTTCGAAAAAGGCCAGATCAGTGGCGACAACGCCTACCTGCAGGCCAACAACAAGGCCAAGTTCAAGGAGCTGCGCGAAGGCTCCGAACCGGATCCCTACGCCAATCTCGACTGATCGCTGCTGAGCTGAGCCCCTGTATCGGGGGCGTGGCCTCCGGCATAATCGGCGACCCAAGACAGGTCGCGTCCGCGCTGCCTCGATTCCTGCTATCGATCGACGCATGACATCCGAAAAACGAAACATCATGGTCAGCAGTGCGCTGCCCTACGCGAATGGCTCGATTCACATGGGTCACCTCGTGGAATACATTCAGTCCGACATTTGGGCTCGATTCCAGAAGCTCCGGGGGCACAACTGCACCTACGTATGCGCTGCGGATGCCCACGGCACGCCAATCATGATCAAGGCCCGGCAGGAAGGCGTGGCGCCTGAGGCGCTGGTCGAGCGAGTCGCAGCAGAGCAGCTTGCCGACCTGGAATCCTTTGGTGTCGCCTTCGACAACTTTCACAGCACGCACTCGCCAGAAAACGAGGAACTGGTTACGCAGATGTATCGTGCGCTGCGCGACAACGACCACATCTACACGGAAACGATTCAGCAGGCCTATGATGAAACGGAGAACATGTTCCTCCCCGATCGGTTCGTCAAAGGCACCTGCCCGGTCTGCAAGAGCGAGGACCAGTACGGCGACGCCTGCGAAGTCTGCGGCTCGACCTACAACCCGAGCGACCTGATCGATCCGGTATCGGTGCTGTCCGGCACCGCTCCGGTGCTGCGGGATTCAGAACATTACTTCTTCCGCCTGAGCGATTTCGGCGATCGTCTTCAGCAGTGGATGAACGACGCGAATCTGCACCCGAATATCACCAGCAAGCTCAATGAATGGTTCGAAGCCGGACTTCAGGACTGGGATATCTCACGCGACGCGCCGTACTTCGGGTTCCGCATTCCGGACACCGAAGACAAATACTTCTATGTATGGCTGGACGCGCCCGTCGGCTACCTCGCCAGCTTCCTGAACCTCTGCAGGAAACGAGGCGAACCGGACTTCGACGCTTATTGGCGCGAGGGCAGCGAACACGAGGTGTACCACTTCATCGGCAAGGACATCGTCTACTTCCACACGCTGTTCTGGCCTGCGGTGCTCGAAGGCGCCGGCATGCGCAAACCAACCAGCGTTTTTGCGCATGGCTTTCTCACCGTCAATGGCAAGAAGATGTCCAAGTCCCGGGGTACGTTCATCAACGCACGTACTTATCGTGACAATCTGGATCCCAGCTGCCTGCGCTACTACTACGCCGCGAAGCTTGGT
>CAZMEA010000423.1:0-2207 GCA_964565135.1 uncultured Woeseiaceae bacterium | reverse complement strand
CAGTGGCGGCGATCAGACTGCCGAGCGCGAAGAGAATGAGGCCGGTGAGAATGATCGGCACGCGGCCGATTCGGTCGGACAACGCGCCCAGGGGGATTTGCAGTGCAGCCTGTGTCAGGCCATAAGCGCCCACGGCGAGACCGATCAACAACGGCGTAGCGCCCTCCAGTTCGGCCGCGTAGATGGATAGCACGGGCAAAAGCGCGAACAGGCCAAACATCCGGAACATGCCTACCAGCGCGACGATGCCGACCGTCCGCCGCTCGCGCGGCTCCATCGAGACGAGTTGCTTTTCTGGGGATTCTGTCATTCGCTGTTCGCCCGTTTCTCCAGCCTGGCGATGCACCGGATCTTCAAGTGTCGGCGAACGATGCTCGATCTGCCGGCTCTTGATCTGGCCTGAACCGGCTCCATCTTTGTGCTCGCGAGCTTGTTTTGCGCCGCCCGAGCGCGGCGGCGTATATTAGCAGGTTGGTCCCCCGATCTCCCCACAGGATTGCAATGAAGTCGATCGACATCCGCGGTGCACGGACGCACAACCTGAAAGACCTGAATATGAGCCTGCCTCGCGACAAGCTCATTGTTTTGACGGGGCTTTCCGGGTCTGGCAAGTCGTCGCTCGCCTTTGACACGATCTACGCTGAGGGGCAACGGCGGTACGTCGAGTCGCTGTCTGCGTATGCGCGCCAGTTCTTGTCCATGATGGAAAAGCCGGACGTAGACCATATCGACGGCCTGTCGCCGGCAATCTCGATCGAGCAGAAATCCACCTCGCACAATCCACGCTCGACTGTGGGCACGGTGACCGAAATTTACGATTACCTGCGCCTGCTCTACGCCCGCGCCGGCACGCCGCGCTGCCCGGATCACGGCGCGCCGCTGGAGGCGCAGACCGTCTCGCAGATGGTGGACCAGGTTCTGGCGATTCCCGAAGGTACGAAATTGCTCCTGCTGGCGCCGGTCGTATCTGATCGCAAGGGCGAACACGTGCAACTGATGGCTGATCTGCAGGCACAGGGCTTCATTCGGGCGCGGATCAACGGGGAGGTTTACGAACTCGACGACCCACCGAAGCTGGACCTCCGGCGGAAACACACGATCGAGGCCGTCGTCGATCGATTCAAAGTCAAGGCGGACATGAAGCAGCGCCTCGCGGAATCTTTCGAGACGGCGCTGCGCCTGGCCGACGGGGTCGCGAAGATCGCTTACATGGACGGCGAGGACGCCGAGATCCTGTTCTCGGATCGCTTTGCCTGCAACATCTGCGGCTACGCGCTGACCGAGCTCGAACCGCGACTGTTTTCCTTCAACAACCCGACCGGCGCGTGTCAGAGCTGCGACGGCCTCGGCGTGAAGCAGTTCTTCGACCCGGAGCGGGTCGTCGTCAATGCCGAACTTTCCCTGGCCGGCGGGGCGATTCGCGGTTGGGACCGAAAAACAACGTACTACTTCCAGATGATCCAGAGCCTGGCGGATCATTACGATTTCGACATCGAGACACCCTTCAACGAACTCGACGAGAAACTGCAGAAGATCGTTTTGTACGGCAGCGGCAAGGAGAAAATCGAGTTCTTCTATGCAAACTCGCGCGGCATGCAGGTTCGGCAGAAGCATCGATTCGAGGGTGTCATTCCGAACCTCGAACGTCGCTATCGCGAAACGGAGTCGAACGCGGTTCGCGAGGAGCTGTCGCGGTTCCTGAACAGCCAGCCGTGCCCCGACTGCGAAGGCACGCGTCTCAATCGCGCGGCGCGCAACGTTTTCATTACCGACCGGGCGCTCCCTGAAATCACGTCGATGTCCGTCGGGGATGCCCGCGCTTTCTTCGAAAACCTGACGCTGGAGGGCTGGCGCGCCACGATTGCAGACAAAATCGTGAAGGAAATCGGCGCGAGACTTGGATTTCTGAGTGACGTCGGTCTCGACTATCTGTCGCTAAGCCGCAGCGCGGACACGCTCTCCGGGGGCGAAGCGCAACGCATCCGTCTGGCGAGCCAGATCGGCTCCGGCCTCGTTGGCGTGATGTACATTCTTGATGAACCTTCGATCGGTTTGCACCAGCGTGACAACACACGACTGCTCGGAACCCTGACGCACCTGCGTGACATTGGTAATACGGTCATCGTCGTCGAACACGACGAGGAGGCAATATTGTCCGCCGACCACGTCGTCGACCTCGGTCCAGGGGCCGGCGTGCACGGCGGCAA
>CAZMEA010000422.1:0-2210 GCA_964565135.1 uncultured Woeseiaceae bacterium | reverse complement strand
GGGAGGGTGCCGAACTGGCCTTCACGTACCAGAACGACAAGCTCCACAGTCGCGTGGCCAAGCTGGCCGAACGTCTCGGCCAGGATACGAACCGGCTGTATCCCTGCGATGTCACCTCCGACGCCGAAATCGACGCGGTGTTCGCAAAGCTCGGCGATGCCTGGGACGGGCTCGACATTCTCGTCCATTCAGTCGGCTTTGCACCGCGCGAACAGCTCGCCGGCGGTTTCGTCGAATCGATCACGCGGGATGGCTTTGCGATTTCCCACGACATCTCCGCTTACAGCCTCGCAGCACTTACCAAGGCCGCCGTGCCGATGATGGAGGGACGCAACGCGGCCGTGTTGACCCTCACCTATGACGCAGCTACGAAGGTGGTTCCCAACTACAACGTGATGGGACTGGCAAAGGCGAGCCTGGAATCCTGCGTGCGCTTCCTGGCGGCCGATCTCGGCCCGAAGGGGATCCGCGTCAATGCGATTTCGGCTGGCGCCATCAAGACGCTCGCCGCAGCCGGCATTGGCGGTTTTCGCAAGATGCTCGGCTACGCCGAGAAAGCCGCACCTCTGCGACGTACCGTGACGATCGAGGAAGTCGGAAACACCGCGGCCTTCTTGTGTTCGGACCTGGCGAGCGGGATCACCGGCGAAACGACCTTCGTCGACGCCGGAGTGAACATCATGGGTATGGTCTTCGACGACGACGCCTAGGCCTTACCGGCGTCTCGGCAAGACTCTGTTTGCGATCTGTCTTCGGACTCAGGCCGGGTGGCGTGCGCCCGCCCCTGCATCATCGATGTCGATGTTCGTCTTCTCGCCCGTCAGGCGCGCCACGATCGTCGCACAGCAGGAATCGCCGAAGATATTGACGCTCGTTCGAGCCATGTCCAGCACGCGGTCGAAGACCAGCAGCACGCCGATGGCCTCCATAGGCAGCCCGACCGCGCCAAGAATGATGGCAATCGCAACGAGCGACGCCGACGGCACACCCGCGACGCCGACGGACGTCAACAAGGCGATGAACACGATGGAGAACTGCACGCCGAAGCTGAGCTCCAGCCCATAGGCCTGCGCAAGAAACACCGCGGCCGCACATTCGTACAAGGCCGTGCCGTTCATGTTGACGGTTGCGCCGAGCGGCAGTACGAAACTCGACACCTTGTTCGAAACGCCGACGTTCTCCTCCACGCAGTCCATAGTGACCGGCAGGGTTGCAGACGATGACGCGGTTGAAAACGCCGTCAGCATCGCCGGCGCCATAGCCGGGAACATGGCGTAAGGCTTCACGCGACCGACAAAGCGCAGCAGCAGCGGAAGTATGACCAGAATATGGACGAGCAGCGCCGCAATGACGGTGAACGCGAATACGGCAAGCGGGCGCACGCCGCCAAAACCGGCCTCCGCCACCACCTTGGCGACGAGGCCGAACACGCCGATCGGTGCGAACTTCATGATCCACTCCGTCATTTTCATCATCACGTGAAAGACGGAGTCCCAGAAGCGGAACTGTGGTTCGGCGTACTCGTTGTCGAGGTGCGTCATGAAGTAGCCGAACAGCAGAGCAAAGAAGATGATGCCCAGCATCTGGCCGTTGGCCGCCGCCTGAATGATATTGGGCGGTACCATATCGAAGAACACGTCGGCGATGTCGCCTGGCCCGCGGTCTTCCGCCAGGCCGACGAGCTCATCGGCGGAAGCGTCGAGTGCCAGCATATCGCCAACGGGCTGGCCGTCCTGGTAGCCCGGCCCCACGGCGTTGATCAGGATCAGGCCGACCAGCGTGGCAAGGAGCGTCGTAACGACATAGAAACCGAGGGTGCGTCCGCCAAGGGCGCCGATGTTGCCGCCCGAGCCGATACCTGCAACGCCGATCACGATCGACGAGAAGATCAGCGGAACGATGATCATCTTCAGCGCGTTGAGAAACAGCTGACCGATGTAATGGAAGATTCCGATGAAGCTGACGCCGAGGAACGAGGGATCCTCTGCGCCGCCGGCCACGGCACGATTGACAAAGTAGCCGACGACGACCGCCGCGCCGATTGCGATGAGAATCTGCCAGTGCAGCGCGAGTTTTTTCATTGTTTTCCCCCGTCGCCGACGATCGGGCGGCGTTCAGCGACCGAGATTACTCAAACAAGGTCTGCTGAGCCAGCACATCCTCGCTCTTCACGATCTCCGCACTGACCTCGAGATCCGACACCAGGGAAT
>CAZMEA010000421.1:0-2212 GCA_964565135.1 uncultured Woeseiaceae bacterium | reverse complement strand
AACCACCAGGCCCATCGGTGAATTGACTCGATCGTCGCGTTGAAGCCCATCGTCCAGCGCCAGAACAGCGCGCCACGTTCTGCCGCCGTACCGCGATCGGTGATCTGCTCAATCTCTCGATGCGCCCCGTACCGACCGGTGGCCAGGATAGTTGCGGCGTGCATCGCGAACAGCAGAACCGAGCCGTACAGGAACGTGATGGACAACATATGGAACGGGTTGTACATCAGGTTGCCGTACCGCAACGAGAACGCCGTGGTCCAGTCGAGGTGCGGGAACATGCCGTAAGGCACCGCCTCATTCCAGCTGCCCATCAGCAGCGGGCGGAACAGACCAAGAACCAGCATCAGCCAGATCGCAGAAGCGAAGGCCCAGGCAACGTGCGTACCCATGCCGAGCGCTCGTGCCCGTATATACATACGCGCCCACCAGAGCAGCACCGACAAAAGGAAGAAAAAGCCTGTCAGCAAGAACCAGCCGCCCTCGTTCAGCGGCGGGAATCGCAAACCCCATTCCGGACCCGGCGGTTCCAGAGCAAGCCACGGTAACTGGCGCACAAACTGTACGGGATCCCAGCCGACCGACGCCCACATATTGAAACCGATGATCTCGAAGGCGACGATGCCAAAAATCAGCGAGGCGAGTCCCATCGTACCGAGATACGTGGGGCCAACTTGCGCCTCACCAAACTTTCCGAAGAAGTAGTTGATTTTCGGCTTGACGACCCGGTCCCAAATGCCCTTCGGCAGCGGCACACCCGGATCGGGATCGCCGTGAACCTGGATTCGGTTAAAGAAATTCTGATAGGTCGCCATTACATACCTCCTCCGTTCCAGAACGGCAGGTCAAGCCACCAGCTGTACCACTCTGGCCAACCTCGGGTCCAGAACGGTCCGCTAATGATGATGCAGACAGCGGCCCAGAACACGGCACTCAACGCGAGGAAGAATCCCAAGCGGTGAATACCTAATGAACCGACCGAATACATGATCGTGTCACGGAAGTAGCTGTTCTCGTGCTCCGCCGTTCGGACTGTCTCGCCCGGCTTCGGGTTGGTTGCAGACAGAATGGCGCCGCCGTGCATCGCAAGGGCCAGCGTGGTTCCAAAGAACAACGATGCTGCGATGATATGGGCAGGGTTGTAATGGAAGTGCAGGTACTGGTAGCCGATGTTCGACACCCAGTCCAGATGGCTCATGATGCCGTACGGGAATGCGTGTCCCCACGCACCCATCAGCACCGGACGAATCACCTGCAGCGACACGTACGCGAGAATGGCGAAACTGAAGGCGATGGGCACGTGATAGGTCATTCCCAGCTTGCGGCTGATTTCCGCTTGCCGCAATGCCCACGACGAGAACGCACCGATCGCACAGATCGTGATTATTTGCCAGAGACCGCCTTCTTGTAGAGGCGCCAGCGCGAGACCATAACTCAAATCAGGTGGCGCGATATTGATGGTCCATGGATTCCATGTACCACCGAGTAGCGCACCCCAGAAGATCATCACGGTACCGAGTATGGCGAAGAAAGCCGTCGTGAAACCGAAGAAGCCAACGTAGAACGGGCCGACCCAAAAGTCGAACAGGTCGCCACCGATCAACGTGCCGCCTCGCACCCGGTATTTCTTTTCAAAGCTCAGCATTGACATGATGTAACACTCTTTGTCGAGAGCCACCTAAGTGACTCGTACGTTGCCCGTTGTTATTGGTTGATGCCCTTTCGGGCTCTTTATCGGGCAACCGATACAAAGTCTGTTCCGCCGACCCGTCGCTGTTGATCAGGCAGCTCGGGGCCGACGAAACAAACTAATGCGGCATTACTGCCTGTTCGCGACGAGAACGTCGCGTTTTTCTTGCATGACTGCTGCTGATGCTCCCGGCGCGCCTTCATTCAGCCAGCTGCCGTAACGCGGCGTGCTCAACTGGATGAAATGGTTCGTCGAAACCACCAGAACTACGAACAGCGCAGTCGCTATGATCGCCCTTCTAGGGTCGATGAGTAACCACATTCTCCACATGGTTAATACTCCTCTATTGGTCGTCGTACTAAGTCTGGATCCGCTGCTAGAACCACGGACGCCACATCCAAATCAGGATGTGTGCCACAAGGGTCAAAGCAGTGAAAGCGTAGGTGCCCATCATGTAGTACTGATGAAACTCCTTGGCTTCCGCCGGAGTCAGGCCAGTCGCTGACCTTCCTTCATCTGACA
>CAZMEA010000420.1:0-2212 GCA_964565135.1 uncultured Woeseiaceae bacterium | reverse complement strand
GTTTGAAGGCACCGCTCACCACAGAGGCCATGATGGTGGCCTTGGATTTGTTTCGCCAGGTCTACGGCGAGGTGCCCAATGTGACTGATCACGGTTTTCAGGAGCCGTGGCCGGGTGCGGGTGATGAACTCCTTGCGGGCCTGTTGCGCAAGTTGTCTCAGGATCGCCACGCCGTCCAGTAGTGTGGATTACGCAGCCGTCGTCGGGGTTCGCCCCGGCGGTTGCTGCGAGCATGCTTAATCCGTAGGTGGGGTTTTCCGGATGGCGAGCATGGTCCAGGGCGCGGTCACCTCGATATCCCGATGGCGCTCCATAACGACAAAGCCGAACGGTTTGTTGTCGCTCGGGGTGTACTCACATTGGGCCATGTAGCCCTCAAAAGCCGTGTTGCAGTTGGATCCGGCAGTCAGAATGCGTATCTCTTTTCCAGGTAGGTGCGCGAAGACGCGTAGGCGCGAATAGAGGGACGGATCGATGATGAACGCATAACTACCCACGTGCGTGTCCGGTTTCATTTCCTCCCACTCTATCGCTTCTGATCGCGGTTTGAGGTCGTCAAAGAACCGCTTAAACGCCCCCAGACGTGTATTCCAATACTCGACCGGCTGGGTCTCAAAACCTTCCGGGCACGCGGCGCCGAGGCTGGAATAAGTGACCAATCCGGCGAGTCGCCAATCGCTACCGTGGGGTACGAGGAGTGCGCCCCCTGAATCGCCATCGCAGGTCGACACGGTATTCGCGTCGTTGGATTGCCAGCAGAGAAAGGCGTCTGACAGCGTTTTGCACCGACTCAGGACGACGTCACCACTTTGTTTTCTAAAATCATAGGGCGGGCCGTGGGCAACGACGCGTATCCGTTGCCCGGGCGTTAGCTTGTCAAGCTCGAGCGCCATCGGCGGGATACTAACGGCAGCGTTGAGACGTAGCAGTGAAAGGTCTGCATAGGTGGGCTTTGGTGGTTTCGCCTGGCCGTCGGCGTAGTCGCCGTGATTTACGGCAGCGACCTGGATGAGCCCGATCTTCGGCAGCCAAATCGCAGGATGGTACGGGGACACAATCTTGAACACACAGTGCGCCGCGGTCACCGCCAAGTCAGGACCGATTAGCGTCGCCGTGCATTGGGTGTCTTGTATTTCGTAAGGGGATCCCGCTCGGTAAGACACCAACATGCCGATCTGCGGATGGTCAGCCGTCAGCGCGACCGCATCTCCATATAAGCCGGACGCGGGGTGAGCCCATACGATGGATAGCAGCAGGGCAACGCACGGTGCGTGCCACAATCGATTGAGCATCTCACCCCCCCTGGTGTTGGCGCCGTAGACGAACTAAGACGTGCGTCCGCGACGCCGTCAATGAAACCACGCGAGACCCAATTTAAGGATAGACCGTCACCACTTTGCTGGCTAAGGCATCTCGCGCCACGACGATCGTGAGCGGAGGATGATTGCGTTTCGTAAATCGCCATCGCTCACCGTTGCGTTGGTCTGCGCCCAGTGGCGTACCGCGCCCTTGCGTCAGCACGTTCAAGAGTCGGTGCCACGATTGATCCAGGCTGAGGCGCTGCACTTTTTGAGCGTAGCGTTCGATGGCGTGTCGCGTGAGCACCAACTCACCCGCACAGGTGGGCCATTGCTCGAGGCAACCCGCGCCGGCCTCGAGTTGAATCTCAGGCGGCACATCACCCGCCGCGTGTTGTGATTTCTCCACCCGGACGGTCGCATCGGCAAACCGTACGATCAAAAACTGAGCGTACGGTAACAAGTGGGCTTTGGCGGATCGTTGCTGAAAGAGTTTCTTAATGACGCCCACGGAGACCACAATGCGCAGGCCGCGGCCGCTGCGTGAGACACCAAACACGTGGGTTTCGCACAAGCAGTGATGCAGAACGGTGAGTTCGGCCACGGCGGCGCAGTCCTCGACGTCGAGCGGTGTCCGAACCCGAAAGTGAAGTTCGGTCACTTGGCCTTCAGCGAATTGGAGCGTGACCGCTACCGAATAATTTGCGGGTGCGACCGCGATATGGCTGACATGGATGGATTGCATGTCATCAGGCTCGCTCAGGTCGCGCAAAGTGCAAGTGCCCCGAAAAACTGATGTTAAGACGGCCTCGACAGCCACCTATCGCCCTCTTTTTCGCCGGCGCAGACCGCTACCCTTAACGCATCAAAGAACCGCGTTCGTGACCGACGCGTTGGGAGTTCTCATTTCGACG
>CAZMEA010000419.1:0-2221 GCA_964565135.1 uncultured Woeseiaceae bacterium | reverse complement strand
AACCGACTCTCGACGCGACTTCGTACAGTGGCAGGCGCGTTTCCTTCAGAAGCTCACGAGCTCGCTGCATACGGAGCGAAGTCAGGTACTCGAACATTGGCTGACCGACGAGTTCCTTGAAGCGCTTTGCAAACGCAGCACGTGACATGCCGATCTTTCCGGCCAGACTCTCCAGCGTCCAGGCAGACCCGAGTTCATCGTGCAGAAAGTGCAGTGCTTTCGAAATCTGCTTGTCCGACAAAGCCCGTACAAACGGAGAGTCGGCTGCTCGTCCGAAGTTGATGCGGATGAGCTCGACGACAACGATCTCGGTCAGTTTGTCGATGACCAGTTCGGCACCGGGCTGCTGGGAGGTAAATTCTGCGCTTAGCTGATCCAGCGTGGCCCGTAGCCAGGGATGCTTGTGTATCTCTTCATCGCGGACGATGGTGAGGTCCGGAAAGACCTCCGCCAGTGGCGTGTGAAGGTCTTCGCGGAAGTCACAATAGCCGCACAGGAGCACCGTGCAGGCGCCTTTCGTCGGTTCCTGCCCGGGCGCATGACTGGTCAGCCGATGGTCGCGACCCGGTTCGATGAAGACGAGATCGCCCGGCCCCATTTGCTCCAGGGTGTCCCCGGCGCTGACCCAGCACTCACCACGCCGAACCATATGAAAGCTCGCGGCGCTGGTCTCGTTGAAATCGAGTGCCCAGGGTGCTTCGAGGCGATCACAGAAATAGACGCTACCCTTTACGTGCATCGAACGCAGGATGTCGCTCAGTACTTCCATTAGCCTCGTATAACCGCTGTTGTATTCAGACTTCGCGAAGATACGCCATCACGGACGACCTTGCAGGTGCAAGGTCGTCCGCGGCGCGAGGTAGGACAGGCTTGATGCGACCGACCGCTCGGCAGGCGGATTGGTCAAACGATGTTTCGATCGATCAGCTCCGCCAGCTGCGCTTTGGGGCGCAGGCCGACGGTGGTCTCGCTGGGCTTGCCATTCTTGAACAGTATTAGCGTCGGGATACTGCGGACGCCGTAGCGCGCGGCCGCTTCCGGATTGTCGTCGATGTTGAGCTTGGCGACCTTCACGCGGCCTGCGTAGTCATCCGCGAGCGACTCGACCGTTGGGCCCAGCATACGACACGGACCGCACCACTCTGCCCAGAAGTCGACGAGCACCGGTACCTCGGCATTCAGAACGGTTGCGTCGAATTCCCGATCCGTCACGGTGACGGCCTGGCTTTCCTGATTGCTCATTCAGATTCTCCCGCCGGAGGCTCCGGCTTATCAATGCAATGGGAGTCACTGTAGGGCCGACGAACCGGATCATCTATAACCAAACGTCTCGAATATGAGATTGATCGTCCAGAACAGGACGCTCATCCGCCCCTTTCTAGCCGTTCATCGATGCCGCGAGCGCGTTCAGGCGTTCTCGCTGACGCTCGCCGGGCTCGGCCATTTCCGCAAGCTGCTCCGCGGTCAGGCCAATTCGATTGGCGGTCGAATCCAGATCCTCGCGCGCCTCCTCCGGGCCATTCACGTTGCCGATGGCTGACACACAGGCATCCACGATCGCGGCGAGGCGATCGAGCCGCGTCGTGCTGTGATCCTGGATGCGCGCCACGTAGGTCTGCAGCATGGGCTCCGGCAACGACCACTGCCGGGCCAGCTCAACAGTTGCGAACCTGTGATCCGTCGAGAACTCGTCCTGCAGGCTTGGCGCCAGGCGTTTCTCGCCCGGCTCTGCGTCGCGCTGCGCCAGAACCGCGTTCAGTCGCGTCGGTTGAATGTGGGCGAGCGCCAGCAGGCCGAGGTTATGGCAGAGGCCGGCGGGATAGGCAAGGTTGCGGGCGGGCTCCGACAAAGACTCGTCAGCCTTCGCCAGCTTCTTGCAGCCTTCGGCAACGCACAGTGAGTCCAGCCAGAAGCGTTGTGCGTCAAAAGCGGGGCACTTGTGATAATCGAACGACGTTCGCAACGCCATTGCGAATACGAGTGACCGGACCGTATCCACGCCCAGCACACGCGATATGACCTGCTCCAGGTCGGTCACCGGATCCGCCAGGTTGAAGAAAGCAGAATTCGCCAGCCCGAGCAGCTTCGCACAGATGCCTGGATCCCGCTCGACGACGTGCGCCACCTTCGCAGCATCAATGAACTCGTCACCAAACTGCGTGAGAATTTGTTCGGCCGCCGCCGGGAGAGGCGGCAGTGCCGCAATGGACTGCACGATGTA
>CAZMEA010000418.1:0-2242 GCA_964565135.1 uncultured Woeseiaceae bacterium | reverse complement strand
TCGACGACAGGCAGTGCGTGAAACCCGCCGGCCGAAAGTATGAGTGCCGCATCACGCAGGGTTGCCGAGGATACGAGCCTGACCGGGTTCTTCACCATGATGGCGCGAACGGACGCCGACTTTGCCGCGTCAGCACCGCCGTCAAGCAGGTAGCACTTCATCAGATCGGCGGACGAGATCAGGCCGGCCAGCTTGCCGTCGTCAACGACAGGTAAATGATGGAGGTCCTCTGACTCGAACAGTGACAGCGCCTGCTCGATGGTTGCGCCGGACTCGAGCGCTGCAGGGTTCGTCGTCATAACCCTGCCAATGCCGATGTCTCGCATGGTTCCCGCCTTCGTCACGACGCCTCCGGCGCCCGATTACACGACTCTAGCAACGGCAGATCTCTTCGATAATCGTGGAGGTTGCGTAGGTGATGCACCGACCTGGCACTGCGCCAGGCAGGGCCGGACGTGTGTTGCGGTTAGGGGCGGCCCGAGTCGGCGATGAAGTCCAGGCTGAAATCGAGTTCCTCACTGCCCGGAATGCGGTTGGCTTCAATGAGTGCAGGCCAGCGCGGATCGTCGTGCATGTTTCTCAGCGCCGGATCGGATTGCAGCCCGCACCTGGTCGCGTCGTAGTCCGTCAGGCGACTGAACGCGTCGTCGACATCGCCAATCCACGCGGCGATCTGGGCTTCCTGGCACGGATTGATACCGTCTTCCGCTGCGTCGAACGCAGCGCGTGCCTCGTCGATTCGTCCGAGGCTGTAATAGGCCATGGCTTGCCCGTGCAGCTTCTGCACATTGCCGGGATAGATGTCGTCGATGCCGGCCAGTTCGTCCAGCGCCGCCTCCGGGTTTCCCAGGTACAGGTGGGCAGAGGCCGCCTGCTTGCGAATGTAGTTCGAGTCGAGCCCCAGGGATCGAGCCAGGGCGGC
This sequence comes from uncultured Woeseiaceae bacterium, assembly GCA_964565135.1. Classification (GTDB taxonomy): domain Bacteria; phylum Pseudomonadota; class Gammaproteobacteria; order Steroidobacterales; family Woeseiaceae; genus JBFGFX01. The sequence continues at coordinate 1,320 of CAZMEA010000418.1, read as the reverse complement.
TTCGGCGATCACCCGCTTAAAGTTGCCCGATTCGATATAGGCGATAAACGCACTGTCGTAACAGCGCATGCAGAGCGGTGCACGTGCGAGCAGCATGTCGTAAATAGGCAGCGCGGCCTCCGTGCGGCCGATGTTCCGCGCAAGATTTGCAAAGGTTCTGAGTAAGGTCTCGTCCGATGGCATCTTCGCGAGTGCTCGTCGGGTGTACTCGATCGATGTCTGATAGTCGCGGTCCTGATCATTGGCAATAAAGGCCAGCCAGCTGAGCACGAATGGATGGTCCGGGTCGATTGAGCGAGCGCGATCGACAGTTGCCTTTACTAACGCCCACGTATCCTCGCCGTCGGGCCGGAGATCCCGATTCCCCTGCACGTAGTAGATGCGGGCAAGCAGCGTCCAAGCGGGGACGTATCCCGGATCCTTGCGTAAAGCCTCTGTGACCATTTCCTCGGCGACCGCATAGCTCGTCGCAACGCCGTTGTTCCAGATATGCAGTGCCTGCAGGTAGAGTCTATGAACCTCGTCCGTAGTGACGTCGTCTGAGCGGACCGGCTCCAGCAGACGAACCTTCAGATTATCCACGACCTCGGACGCGATCTCGTCCTGGATTGCGAAGACATCTTCGAGCGTTCGATCGAAATTCTGAGACCAGAGATGCGTGTCGGTGCGGGCGTCGATCAACTGCGCCGTAATTCGAATTCTGTCGCCCGCCATGCGCACGGAACCTTCGAGTACGTGTGCCACGCGCAGCTTTTTCGAAACTTCCCTCAGGTCAACATCGCCGCGAAACTGGAATGCCGACGAGCGTGACGTGACCCGCAGCTCCTGTATGCCGGCAAGCAGGTTGATCATCTCTTCCGAGATGCCGTCGGAAAAATACTGCTGGTCGCCCGTGGGTGACAGATCAGCGAAGGGCAATACTGCGATAGACAGGTCTGCAGGCAGCGAGCCCGCGGCGTCCTGCTTCGCTGCCTCGAGCAGCTCGGCGTCGCGCGCCGGGTCCAGCACAAACTTGTCTACGGCGAAGTAGACGACGGCGATGGTCAGGACGCCTGCCACTACACGATCGAACGTGCGCCCGTCGCGGGCCTTCGGCTTAGGTGCGTCCGCATCGCGAACAAGGCCTTCCGGCGTAATCTCGAAGTACCAGGAGATGACGAGCGCTGGCACAAAGCCGATAGCCAGCAGGATGACGATGATCCGAGCGCTCGTCTCGGGAAGACCAAATATCGGCAGCAGGGTCTCGAGAATCTGGATCAGCAGCCACGCGCCGGCGAGATAGCCGATGGCAACGCGAACGACGTTGCGGCGTTTGAGTTC
>CAZMEA010000417.1:0-2243 GCA_964565135.1 uncultured Woeseiaceae bacterium | reverse complement strand
ATTGGAAATGTACGGGCCACGATCCAGGTCGTTCACATACAGCGTGCGAATGTGCTCGACGCCTTTCTCGATCAGCGCAGCAACCAGCTCTTCGGTCAGCTCGTCGTTCGCCGCAGCGATCAGTTCGCCGGTTTCGGTGTCGACGACGTCATGCGCCAGCACCTTGCCGATCAGGTACTCCTCCGGCACGACCAGCTTGTCGACCGTGGACTTCTCCATGTCGCGTACGTGCTTCGCCGTGATGCGGCGACCTTCTTCGACGATGACCTTGCGGCCGAGTTTGATGTCGAAAATCGCCGTCTCGCCGCGCAGGCGCTCCGGCACGAGGCCCATCTTGATGTCCTTGTCGGACAGGAAGAACTCGTTGGTGTCGAAGAAGATGTCCAGCATCTCTTCGTTGGTCATACCCAGCGCACGCATGATGATCGTGACCGGCAGCTTGCGGCGGCGGTCGATACGCGCGAACACGCTGTCCTTCGGATCGAACTCGAAGTCGAGCCAGGAACCGCGGTACGGGATGATGCGGGCAGAGAACAGGAGCTTGCCCGACGAATGGGTCTTGCCCTTGTCGTGATCGAAGAACACGCCCGGCGAACGGTGCAGCTGCGACACAATGACGCGCTCGGTACCGTTGATGACGAACGTGCCGTGATCGGTCATCAGCGGCATTTCGCCGAGGTAGACCTCCTGCTCACGGATATCCTTGACAGGCTTAGGCGTGCCACTCGCCTCCTTGTCGTAGATCACGAGGCGCACTTTCACGCGAATCGGCGCCGCATACGTCAGTCCGCGCATCTGGCATTCCTTGACGTCGAATACCGGATCGCCGAGGCGATAGCTCACATACTCGAGGGCTGCATTACCCGAATAGCTGACGATCGGAAACACCGACTTGAACGCCGCGTGGAGACCGATCTCCTCGCGATTGTCTTCTTTCTCGCTGTCCGGCCCGACCTGCAGAAACTTCTCGTAGGAGTCGAGCTGAATCGACAGCAGATACGGCACATCGAGAATCGTCGGACGCTTGCCGAAATTCTTGCGGATACGCTTTTTCTCAGTGAATGAATACGCCATTCGAGATAACCCTCAGTTAGCAGCGATAAACGGTTGGCAGCGCCGAAGCGCCCGTTACCGCGGATCCATGTGCGAGCATTGCAAGCCGGGGACTACCCGGCGACAGCACGCAAGAAAGCAGACCGGGAAGCTCGCCCTCCCGGCCTGCTTGTCATACTTGCGAGCTGGTAGCACGCCAGTCGATTACTTGAGCTCGACTTCGGCGCCAGCTTCTTCCAGCTGCTTCTTGAAGTCTTCTGCCTCGTCCTTGGACGCGCCTTCCTTGATCGTCGACGGTGCACCCTCGACAGCGTCTTTGGCTTCCTTCAGGCCGAGACCGGTGATGCCGCGAACAGCCTTGATCACGGCAACCTTGTTGCCGCCAAAGCTCTTCAGCACGACGTCGAACTCGTCCTTCTCTTCGGCAGCGGCAGCTGCTTCACCACCAGCGGCGCCGGCGGCAGCAACAGCAACCGGAGCTGCAGCAGATACGCCCCACTCTTCCTCGAGCATCTTGACGAGCTCGACGACTTCCATGATGGGCTTTGCGCTCAGTTCTTTGAGCAGATCTTCGTTTGACAATGCCATGTCAGTAATCCTCTTTCGTTAATTCCTGAATCTTGAAGTTTTCTGTTACGTCCGCTACCGGATTACGAAGCTTCCTGCGAGCCACGCGCGGACATCGTCCGTGCGAGCATCGCGGCAGGCTCCGCCAAGGTTCTGGCCAGCTTGCTGGCCGGCGCCATCATCACACCGAGCAACATTGCACGCGCCTGATCGAGGGTCGGCAGATCCGCCAACGCATTCAGTTCAGACGCCGGGAGCAATTTCCCGCCGGTCGACAGCGACACCGCCTTCAGAGCGTCATGCTCTTTGGAGAAATCCTTGATTACCCTGGCAGCAGCACCGGGATCGTCTTTAGCAAATGCGAGCAGAAGGGGACCCTTGAGCGTTTCCTGCATGCACTCAAAGTCGGTTCCCTCGACGGCGCGGCGAGCCAGCGTGTTTTTGACAACGCGCAGGTACACCCCGGCGTTACGGGCTTCCGACCGCAACTCCGTCATTTCCGCAACAGTCAGGCCTCTGTATTCCGCCGCAACGGCGGTCACAGAATCCTCAGCAACAGCATTCACCTCAGCGACAAAAGTCTTTTTGTCTTCGAGTCTCAGCGCCATGCAGTTCTCCTGGCT
>CAZMEA010000416.1:0-2243 GCA_964565135.1 uncultured Woeseiaceae bacterium | reverse complement strand
ATGCCGAGGCCGCGAAGCTGGAGAATGGTTTCGCCAACCTCCGCGGCACCAGCGGTCTCACCCGACCCGGAGCCGAACACGCCAGTACCGGAGTTGACGTTCGACGTACTCGTTAGCAGCGCGGGAAGATCGTTCAGTACCTCGCCGAGGTCAGTCTGACCGGCGAGCTGGATGTCCTCGCCGGACACAGACTGCACCGGCACCGCGGCGCCAAGGTTTGGGTCGCGGGCGATTCGGGAACCGGTGACTACAATCTCTTCGACCTCATCACCTTGCTGCGAGGCAGCTACGGGAATGCCGAAAACAATCGGCACTGTGACACTTGCGTATATTGCGCGTCTGAGCGCACTACGAAGCCTGGGATTGGCAGCAGACATAGTTAAGACCCCTGAGCAAACGTGTTGTATATCGCTCGCAACTCGATCAAGCCCCGGATCGCGCTGCAGAACTCTTATAGTGCGCCTGATTCTTTATGAAATTCTGCGTTTGTGCAACACAACGCAGTGATTACAACCTATGCAACGCTCTTTTTTGTGGTGTTTGCGCTACATTTGTGCGCTCATATGGCGAAATGTTCTTGAGTAGTGCAGTTCGGAATGACAGACGCCGCCGTCAGTAAGTTGCTGAAGCGTGGGCATGGCTATCTGGCCCGGGATGATTTCGCTGCCGCCGAGGCAATCGCTGACCGCCTGGCGCGCGATTTCGACAGCACCGCGGAGATCGTCGTCTTCGCCGGCGAAGTGCAGTTTCGACGCGGAAGGTACGCTCGAGCCCTCGAGATCGCAGAGAGTGCGTCCGACGCCTACCCAGGAAGTATCGACATTGGCCTGCTACGCTGCCGAGCACTACTGGCACTTGGCCGGCTGGCCGAAGCGCGCGACTTGGCCATCGAGATTTCGCGCGACGAGATTACAGACGAACAGCACGTCCAGGTGCTGGTAACGATTCTCACCGGCTGTCTGCAGCCCGAAGCTGCCTACCCACTTGCAAAGGCATCTGCCGAGCGGCACCCGCACAGCGCGTCGGCGCAACGCCGCTTTGCCATCAACTGCCAGGCAACGGGACATACCGACGAAGGGCTGGCCGCAGCTGACGCCGCCATCCGGCTGGATCCGCATGACTATGAAATGCTTGGCCTGCGCAGCGCACTTCGCACTGCGACGGCAGGCGACAATCACATTGACGAACTCGAGGCATTACTGACCGCTGGCTGCCGCACGCCCATCGGCGCCGCGAGAGCCGCGTATGCTCTGGCCAAGGAACTGGAAGACGTCGGTCGATATGAACGGGCGTTTTCGGTTCTGCAGGCAGGCGCCAGCCTGAAACGGCAGACGCTGCAATCCTCGCTGCAGAAGGATCTGGACATGATCCGCGCGCTGCAGACGCAGTACACGGCCGAGGTAATCGAGCGTGGACCGTCGGGCGATGACACGCGCGAGCCCGTGTTCGTTCTGGGCTTGCCGCGCACGGGTTCGACACTGCTGGAGCGAATGCTGGCGAGCCACTCAGAGATTTTCTCCGCCGGTGAACTATTGCATTTTGAGGCCGAGCTCATGATTGGGCTGCACAAGCTCGGCACGTCGGACGCGCCCACGGACATCGTTGCCAACAGCACGCGCCTCGACCCGGCCGAGCTGGGCCGGCGCTACCTGGACCGCACCCGCTCACACACCGGACACACACAGCATTTCATCGACAAACGCCCGCTAAATCACCTTTGGCTGGGCGCCATCCGGCGTGCGCTGCCAAACGCAACTGCAATCCATGTGCGACGCACCCCGATGGACGCGTGTTACGCAATCTTCAAGTTCCTTTTCGAGGACACATACCCCTGGTCATACAGTCTCGAGGAGATCGCACTGTATTATCTGAACTATCGGCAATTGATGGATCACTGGCGCAGCATCATGCCGGGCTACATTGTCGATATCGCGTACGAAGACCTGGTGCATGACCCTGAAGCGGCAACTCGGCTGCTCACTGAGAAAATCGGCGTCGACTGGCAACCGGGCATGCTCGACTTCCACCAGAGCGCATCGGCGACGATGACCGGCAGCGCGACGCAAGTGCGCAGAGAGATCTATAAGAGTTCGATCGGGCGCTGGCGCAGCTACGAGAAAGAGCTCGGACAACTCTCAGAGATCCTCGAGGCTGCGGGCATTGACCCCTACACACCCTGACACTCAACACTTACCGGAGCCGTTCATGTCGCGTGACCTTCTGCATCGCCGCCGCAAGATTTC
>CAZMEA010000415.1:0-2257 GCA_964565135.1 uncultured Woeseiaceae bacterium | reverse complement strand
CGAGGCCGAGCTTGCCGCCGTGCTCGGGCATGAAGTCGTGCATGCAGCCGCCCGCCATTCCGCACAGCGGATGGAGCGCGGCGTGCTGCTGCAGGGCCTGATCCTTGCGACGGGGATCGCGGCGAGCGACTCTGACTACGCCGGCCTCATTGTCGGCGGCGCCAACGTGGGCGCGCAGCTGATCAGTTCTGCCTACGGCCGCGGCGCCGAACTCGAAGCGGACAAGTACGGCATGCGTTACATGTCGGCGGCGGGCTACGACCCTCAGGGCGCTGTCAGCCTGCAGGAGACCTTCGTACGACTGAGCGAAGGCCGACAGACCGACTGGCTGTCCGGGCTGTTCGCCTCGCATCCGCCTTCCCGGGTCCGGGTCAACGAGAACCGCCGCATCGCCGGTAACCTGCCGCCGGGCGGCGAAGACGGCCGGCAACGCTACCAGGCGGCGCTCGCGCGAACACGAGAGGTCCTGCCTGCGTACGAAGCGTATGACGAAGGCCGGGAAGCCCTGGCCGCACGGGACACAGCGACCGCCGTCGCGCGGGCGGAGACGGCTATCGGCCTGTTCCCCGACGAGGCGCACTTCTACGCGCTGCGTGGCGACGCACGGCTCATGGACAAAGAGTACGAGATGGCGATCACGAACTACTCATCCGCACTGCGCCGACGCGAAAACTTCTTCTACTATCACTTGCAACGTGGCCTCGCGCAGAACTCGCTGGGTAACGATGACGCCGCAGTCGTCGATCTCGAACGAAGCCTCACCTACCTCAAGACGGGCCCGGCGCACTACACGCTCGGCAGCATTGCGGAGAAGCGCGGTGACATGAACACCGCGATGGCCCACTACCGCGAAGCGGGTGGCGGTCAGGGAGACGTCGCCAATGCCGCGCGAGCGAACTATGTTCGTCTGGACCTCGGCAGAAATCCGTCGTCCTACATCTCACGGCGTTGTGACGCGACCCAGGGCGGCAGCCTGGTCGTCTCGGTTCGAAACGATGCGGGCGTAGCGATCACGGGTGTCGTCGTCGCGATCACGCTCACCGGTTCTGACGGTCGCCCGCGCCAGGTGCGCCGTTCGATCGGCGGCGTGCTGGCGCCGCGTCAGGCTGCCAGTATCGACACCGGACTGGGTCCGTACGTGCAGGGCAGCGCCTGCCCCGCGACCGTGGCCGCGGCCCGCATCGTGCAGTAGCGAGCCGCGCCTGGCGTCTGCGATCTAGTCGTCGGCCTTGAGGGTGCCTTCACGCTCGGCGAGCAGCGCTTCCATCTCGTCCATCACGGCATTCATCTTCGCCACGATTTCGCGGTAGGGCTCCGGCTTGGCGAGGTCTACGCCCGCAGCCCGCAACAGGTCGTACGGATAGTCGGAGCTGCCGGCGCGCAGCAGGTTCTTGTAATTCTCGACGCCCGCTTCACCCTCGTCGCGAATTTTGGCGTACAGCGCCGTGCCCGCCGTTTGCGAGGTCGCGTACTGGAACACGTACATGTTGTAGTAGAAGTGCGGGACGAACATCCACTCGTTCGTGTACAGCTCGTCAATCTCGACGACGCCTTCATCGTGGCCATGATAGCGCTTCAGGATCTCCCCGTAGATGGCCGAGATCCGCTCGCCCGACAATGCCTCGCCCCGTTCGGCCGCCTCGTACAGCGCCAGCTCAAACTCGGCGAACATCGTCTGGCGGAAGAACGTTCCGCGCATGCTTTCGAGCCCGAATCCGAGGTAGAACATCCGCTCATCAATGGACTCGGCGTTGGCCGTCATGTGGTCCTGCAGAATCAGCTCCAGCGACGTGGACGGAATCTCTGCGATGAAAATGGTGTAGTTCGCCGTTTCAAACGGCTGCGACTCGGTGGCATACAGCGTATGCATCGCGTGACCCCATTCATGCGCGAGGGTCGACAGCGACGAATAGTCATCGCCGTGGTTCAATAGCACATAGGGATGCACGTCGTACGCGCCCGGGTTCATGTAGGCGCCGGAACGTTTTCCGCGCTGCGGGAAGACGTGCATCCAGCGTTTGTTCATGGCCTCGCGCTGACGCTCCACCCAGTCGTCGCCGAGCACGGCCATGGCATCGAGGGTGATCTCCTTCGACGTCTCGATGTCGAAGGTCTTGTCGAGAGACACGAGCGGGGGATAGATGTCGTAGTAGTGCATCTGTTCGATGCCGAGCATGCGGGCACGCAGGCGGAAGTAGCGGTGCAGGGTGGGCAGCGCCCGGTTCACCTCGGCAACCAGCGTTCGATACACGTCCTC
>CAZMEA010000414.1:0-2259 GCA_964565135.1 uncultured Woeseiaceae bacterium | reverse complement strand
ACAAAGCTGTGGATCCGAAGGACTACCGGCCCGATCCCTGGTGCGCCGGCTGGTCTTAGGGGCGACCAGCTAGCGTAGTCGTCCATCGTCGGCAGAGCCAACTGCCTGTGACTGCGCAGCACGGTCAATTCCGCTGTTGTAACTGGAAACACTTGCACGACGCCGCAGGGATGTCGCAACAGCCATCTCAGCCGTTATTGGTCGCCTGTACGCCCGAATCCGTCAGTGAGCAGGTCGCGCATGTTTGAGGGCATGAAAACAGACTTCCCGGGAGCCCGTGGTTATCTGAACACAGCATCGATGGGCTTACCGCCCGGTAGCGCTGTGAACGAACTGCGAGCCGCCATCGACTCCTGGCAGGGAGGTAAGGCGAACGCGCCCGAATACGATCGCTGCGTAAACGAAGCCAGAGCGCTGTTCGCCGCGCTCGTGAAGACCACGCCAGAGTGCGTAGCTGTGGGCAGCCAGGTGTCGGCGATGGTCGGCATGGTGGCAGCCGGATTGCCGTCGGATTCGCAGGTTGTCTGTCCAGAGGAAGAGTTCACTTCAGTGCTTTTCCCGTTTCTGGCACGTAGTGATCTCAACGTGAGACTGGTTCCACTCGAAGACTTGGAAGCCAGCATTCGATCCGACACTGACCTGGTTGCATTCAGTCTCGTCCAGTCTGCTGATGGTCACGTGAGCGATGGAAAGGCCATCGCACGGGCTGCCCAACGATCCGGTGCACTGACACTGGTTGATGCCACCCAGGCGGCGGGGTGGCTGCCGTTCGATGCTAATGACTTCGATGTGACCGTGACCGGCGCCTACAAGTGGCTGGCAAGTCCTCGCGGTACGGCCTTTATGACTGTGCGCAAAGAATCGATGGATGTACCGGCTTTGATCCATCCCGGGTGGTATGCAGGTGAGTCACCGTGGGATTCCGTCTACGGCCCGCCACTACGGCTTGCAGAGAATGCCCGACGCTTCGACCTGTCCCCGAGCTGGTTGTCGTGGGTTGGCACAGCTGCAGCGCTGAAATTCATCAGGACGTTAGGCGTCGAAAACATACACGAGCACAACGTAGAGTTGGCAAACATGTTCCGCAGTGAGCTGGGGCTTTCGGGCAGTGATTCGGCGATCGTGGCGCTGGACCTGCCGTCCACAGCTGACGAGGCATTACTGCAAAGCATCAGTACTTCGGTGAGGGCCGGTCGTCTCCGGGTCTCATTCCATTTCTACAATCAGCCAGAAGATGTCGAACTTCTGGTCAATGCACTCGCACCTCCCTCCTAAGGCTTGAGAAGCGTCTGCCGTTGGCCGTAACCCGCTGCTCTTTCGACCTGAGCTAAACTGACAGCACCTAACCCAAAGCGGCCGGATAACGAATCAAGCCGGTTTCCTCAATGATCCGTTCCCAGTACTTTTTTCGACAGTCTGATCGGGGCTTACTGGCCTGGGATGTTCGCCGGCTCATTGAGTTGTCTCGCGACTTTCCTGTGGTGAACATTCCCCTTGCCGATATCAGCGAAATCGATGAGGCGCACTGGTACGCGCACGAGGGAGATTCACCGACATGCCGGTCTCATCTAGAACACATGCAGTTGATTGAGGACGTCGATACACGTTTTCCCATCATTCTGGACCGGGACGGTCGGTTTATGGACGGAATGCATCGAGTCTGCCGGGCGCTGCGCGATGGCGACAGGGAGATTCCGGCGGTTCAGTTTGCCGTGACCCCTGACCCGGATTACGTCGGACGCAGACCCGACGAGTTGCCGTACGACGCATGACGGCGCCAGACAGCTAACCGACTCCTGTTGCCTCCGCTCACAGGTATGCCACAAACCTGCGCTACTATTCGGCCATGGGACTCCGCAAGAGAATCGTTGGCACCCTCGCCGCGCTCGTCCTCGTCCAGGCGGCAAGCGCGGATGACGAGCTTTTTCATTTGCACGAAATCGCATTCGACGATCGAGTCGTAACGGGGCGCTTCGGTGACTTCAACGGTGACGGCCGTGCCGATTTGATGACCGCAACAATTGCCGGTATGCCGCCGGCGGAAGAGCGTGAAGTCCAAGTGTTTCTGCAGCGCGCAGACGGCAGTTTTCCTGATCGGCCGGATCGGCGTATGGAGATCCCCGGACACAGCGCGATGTATGACATTGCCGACGTGAAGGGCACGCCGGGCGATGAGATTGTGTTTCTGCGACCGGACAGGGTCACGATCGCATCCGTCGCCGGTACCGCGACGCAGCGGTGGGACATTGCCATACCGCC
>CAZMEA010000413.1:0-2273 GCA_964565135.1 uncultured Woeseiaceae bacterium | reverse complement strand
CCGCCGCGTCAGCGATTCGATGCCTTTTTCCTTCAGCGCATCGTGGGTCATCGAACCGGTTCGGCTAAGCTCCCCGTCATCGAGCACACCCCATTTCACCCGGGTATTGCCGATATCGAAAAGCAACGCTCGTTCGATCATCGAGCCGCCTTGCTGTCGACGAGCCGCACGCTGCCGGCGACAACTCGAAAGTCCGTTTCGTTATCGCGCAGAATCAGTTCGCCGTTTTCACCGATGCCGTTCGCGACGCCCATGACCGATGGCTTTATGCCGCTGACATACACCTCTCGGCCACGCAGCCAGTCGTATTGCGACCAGGCATCGGCAAACGGTGCAAAGCCTTCGCGGGAGAATCGGTCCGCCGCGCCGATCAGTCGACTGACGATCGCGCCAGCCAGCCGGTTTCGGTCCGGCACCTCGTCGAGCACGCTGGTGAGATCGGTGGGCCGCAAGGCCTTCTTGAATTTCAGCTCGTCGACGTTCGGCACCGCGATGTTGATGCCAATCCCGCAGACCGCGCTCCGGCCGTTGTTTAACGCTTCAACCAGTATCCCGCCGAGTTTGCAGCCATCGACAACCAGATCATTGGGCCACTTGAGCTGCACGGAGCGCAGACCGAACGCGGCCAGCGCTTCAGCAACCGCGACGCCGGCCACGAGAGTGAACGAACTCAGGCGAGCCGGTACCTCGCTGAAGGTGTGCACCGTGGACATCCAGAGACCGCCTCCGGGTGGCGACAGCCATGAGTTATCGCCGCGCCCGCGGCCGGCGGTCTGCGTATCCGCAACGGCCAGGTGCCAGCGATTCGCTGCCGGCAACGGCCGCGCCTTCAGAAAATCGTTCGTCGAGTCAACGTCGGTAAGTGCATCGATTCTATCGACCGCGTCGGGAACGCGCGCGCGTATCTCTGTAGCGTCCAGCTGATCCATGCGATCAGGCGCTGCTCCCACGGAAGATCATTAATCGCGTATTCCGGTTTTCCGTCCCGGCGCGCATACGTTCGATATTGGAGCGATGCGTGTAGATCATGAACGCCGCGCAAAAGACGCAGTAGGCAAACAACGCGAACTGATCGGGCAGCCGGGTCGCACCGACGAACAATGCGCCGACAACACCGCCGGTCATGGTTGCGAGGCCAACGTAGCCGAACAGCATGACCAGTGCGAGCCAGGCGAGCAGTATCGGAACCAGCACAATCGGGGCGACTACTGCGAGCGTGCCGATCAGCGTCGCCGCACCTTTACCACCACGGAAGCGATGCCAGATCGGCCACACGTGACCGATGACGGCGGCCGCCGCGCAGGAGTATGTGAGGAGTTCCTGTGACGGCGCCACTTCCTCGACCGGAATCGGCAGCGCAAGCCCCGGGACGACACCGGCGCCCAGCGCGCCTTTGCCGATATCGATAATGATCACACCGAGGGCGAAGACCCAGCCCTGCGTGCGCAATGCGTTGGTACCGCCGGCGTTGCCGCTGCCCATCGTGCGAATATCGACGCCGCCTTTAATCGCGCCGGCGACCATGGCGCCCATAACGGAACCGAGACCGTAGCTGATCAGAAACTTCAGGCCCAGTTCGAGCATAGGGGTATTTTGTGCCGGGAGGGGGCGGCATTGTAGCATCACGCACCACGCCCGGAGGGTCATCCTGAAGTGGTCAGCAAAGAGCCGGTTCCCCTGTTGTACAACCCCGTTGCCGGGCGTGGTCGAGCGGCGAAGCGCATAGCCGGCGTCAGCGCGCTGCTCGCTGAGAACGGTGTTGCGAACACCCCGGTACCAAGCCGGGCACCTGGCGATCTGATCGAGCTTGCCGCCGGAGCCATGGAAGACGGGCATCGCAGGCTGATTGTGGCCGGCGGCGACGGCAGCATCCACGAGGTGATCAACGGCGTCATGCAGGTGCGCGACGGCGTTGAACTCGGCGTTATACCCATAGGCACCGGCAACGACTTCGCAAAGGCATCTTCTATTCCGCTGCACTGGGAACACGCGACCGCGCTGCTCGCCGACCGCATGAGCAGTGCCGCACCGGCAATCACGATCGATCTGGGTCGCTGCAACGATCTCTACTTCGCCAATGGCTGTGGCATCGGCTTCGATGCGCAGGTCGCCGACATCGCCGAAGATATTCGCTGGCGCATCGGTGATCTCGTCTACCTGGCGGCGTTCATGAAGCTGCTCTACAAAGGCATCGCGACGCCAAACATCGAGGTTCGCTTCGGCGGGCAGGTATTGAGCGGCTCGGTGACGCTCGTGAGCCTGTGCAACGGGCC
>CAZMEA010000412.1:0-2282 GCA_964565135.1 uncultured Woeseiaceae bacterium | reverse complement strand
GCGATGAAGATGATGGGCGACGTTCAGCAGTACTTCATCGACAACAACGTGCGCAACTACTACAGCGTATCGATCAGCGGTTATCACATCGCCGAAGCCGGCGCGAACCCGATCAGTCAGCTGGCCTTCACGTTGTCGAACGGCTTCACCATCGTCGAGTACTACCTCGCGCGCGGAATGAACATCGACGACTTTGCGCCGAATCTCAGTTTCTTCTTCTCGAACGGGATGGACCCCGAGTACGCTGTCATCGGTCGTGTTGCGCGGCGAATCTGGGCGCGCGCAATGCGCGAGCGATACGGTGCCGGCTCGCGCAGCCAGATGTTGAAGTATCACGTGCAAACTTCCGGCCGCAGCCTGCACGCACAGGAAATCAGCTTCAACGACATCCGGACGACCCTGCAGGCGATGTACGCCCTGTTCGACAACTGCAACAGCCTGCACACGAACGCATTCGACGAGGCCATCACGACGCCGACCGAACACTCGGTGCGTCGTGCGGTCGCCATTCAGCTGATCATCGCCAGGGAGCTCGGGCTCAATTACAACGAAAATCCCTGGCAGGGCTCCTTCATCATCGATCAGCTGACTGACATGGTCGAGGAAGCCGTGTACGAAGAGTTCGAACGCATCTCCGAGCGCGGCGGCGTACTCGGCGCGATGGACCGGATGTACCAGCGCGGCCGCATCCAGGACGAAAGCCTCTACTACGAAAGCCGCAAGCACGACGGCTCGTATCCGCTGATCGGCGTGAACACGTTCCTGCCCAAGGCCGGCGAGGAGGAAACTGCCGAGGGAATGGAGCTGATTCGGTCGTCGGATCAGGAGAAGGACGACCAGATTCGGTCCGTCAGGGACTTCCAGGATCTGCACAGCGATGAGGGTCCGCGGGCGCTAAAGGAGCTGCAACGCGTGGCCCGCGAACGCGGAAATCTGTTCGAGGAACTCATGGAGACGGTAAAGTCCAACTCCCTGGGGCAGATTTCGGCCGCGTTGTACTCGGTTGGTGGCGAGTATCGTCGCAATATGTAGGCCCCGGATGACCACATCGGATCGCGGAGGCCTGACCCTTGCAAAATGACGCCAGACTGAAATCGCTGTTCGTGCTGCCGGCAGTTGCCGTTAGCGCGTTGCTGTTCCTCCTTTGCCTGGTGATGCTGCTGCTGGCGTCAGAGCAGCGGCCTGGTTGGCTGGGGGCGGCCATGACGGCAGCGGTGCTGCCCGCCGTCCTTGCTCAGCTCATGTGGCGCCCCGTGCCGCGCACATCAGAATATCTACCGGCGCACCTGTTGATCATGGTCGTCGGCCTGGTTTTGGCCGCGCAGGGCATGTACGGCAACTTCGTGGCCTCGTGGGGGCTCTACCAGGAAGTGACCGGCGCAATTGTTTCAGCCGTCAACCCGACGGCCTCTACGGCGCCAGGGCTGGTTGGCTTGTTCTGCACCGTGCTCTTCCTGCTGTACCTGTTCTGGTACTCGCGATTCGGGCGACACCCGGACGCGCGCCTCGACGTCGGCGGCAAGTTGCCGGAGTTCGAGGTGATCGATCTCGATGGAAACACCTTGAAATCCAGCGAGCTGCTCGGTGCACCGGCCGTGTTCCTGTTTTATCGCGGTAACTGGTGCCCGCTTTGCATGGCGCAGATCGACGAGATAGTCGAGCGTTATCAGCAGCTGCAGGAACTCGGTATCGTGGTTTGCCTTATCAGCCCGCAGCCGGATACCGCGACCCGGGAGCTGGCCGAACGTCACAATGTGGATTTTCGCTTTCTCGTCGATCGCGACAACGCCGCAGCGGCGTTGCTGGGTATAGACGTGAAGAATGGCGTGCCTTTGGGCGTCCCCGGCGACTATGCTCCCGATACGGTTATGCCAACGATGTTCGTAACGACGGCGGGCGGCACGATTGTCTTTTCGGACCAGACCGACAATTACCGCGTGCGGCCTGAGCCAGACATATTTCTTGCCATACTTAGGCGTGCCGGTAGGCTGGCGGCATGAGCGATGTGACCGACGAGGGACAGGCGCATCTGTCCGATTTGTTTTCGGGGACGTATCTCGACTTTCTCGGCTTCAAACTGGTCGCCTGGCAGGAGGGCTTCGTACGCCTGGAGATGCTGGTGCGCCCGGAACACCGGAACACGGTCGGGTATTTGCACGGTGGCGTTATTGCATCATTGCTCGATATTGCCGGCGCGCTGTCCGGAAACTACGGCACGTCACAAGACTCCGTATCCGTGACGATCAACATGAACACGAGTTACATGTCGCCGCTCAAGTCCG
>CAZMEA010000411.1:0-2292 GCA_964565135.1 uncultured Woeseiaceae bacterium | reverse complement strand
AACACGGTGAGCATGCCCGACAGGAGGAATGCCCACCACACCCAGTTACCCGCGACGCCGTTCTTGCGCACGATGTCGGTCACCAGGTTGGGCGTGTCGGCGGAGAACGTGGTCGCGACCATCGAGATGCCGAGCAACCACCAGGGCATGTTGCGGCCGGACAGGAAGAACTCCGTGGCGTCCGTGCCGGCGCGGCGCGCGCTGTAGGCGCCGATCGCCAAGGTCACCGCGAACAGTGCAAGAACGATGGCCCAGTCGATGGGCTCCAGCTGCATGCCGGTCTCCGTGTTGCATCCGGCGCCGCCGGAGAGTGTGGCAGTATAGGCAGCTTCGTTGATCAGGGCGAGAAACCGTATGAAACACTCAGCGCTGGCTGCGGCAATCGCGGTCTTGTTGGTGCTGGTCGGGACAGATCTGGCTGCCCAGGAACGACCGCGAGCACGCGAGGCGGGACTGGTTGTCGGCATCTTCGATACGGGACCGCTGAACGCGATCACGGATGTCGACGGTGTGCTGGTCGGTCACGCGACAAAGATCGAAGGCGACGACATCCGGACCGGCGTTACCGCCATCATTCCGGCGCCTGGCAATCTGTATACCCATCCGATTCCTGCGTGGCTGCATGTCGGCAACGGCTACGGCAAGATGATCGGCGAGACGCAGATCCGCGAATTCGGCGAGATCGAAACGCCGATCCTGCTGACCTGCACGTTGTGCGTCTGGAGTGCGGCGAATGCACTCAAGGAATGGGTATACGAGCAGCCAGGTATGGGCGAGCACACGGTGAACCCCGTCGTCGGCGAAACGAACGACGGACGGGTCAACAACATGTGGGCCGACCCGATTCAGCGGGACGAAGTATTCGCGGCGCTGGACGCAGCGAACGACGGGCCGGTCGAGGAAGGCAGCGTCGGTGCCGGAACCGGTACCCAGGCCTTCGGCTGGAAGGGCGGCATCGGTACGAGCTCCCGCGTGTTGCCGGACGATCTCGGCGGATACACCATCGGCGTACTGGTACAGACGAATTACGGCGGCGTACTGGAGATGAACGGTGCGCCGGTCGGCCGCGAGCTTGGCACCTACCCGTATCGCGATGAGCTGGAAGGCGGCAGCGCGGATGGCTCGATCATGATCGTCGTCGCCACTGACGCGCCGCTGACGGCCCGCAACCTGGATCGCCTGGGCGTTCGCGCCATGATGGGGCTCGGGCGTACCGGGTCGTATGCATCGAACGGGTCGGGCGATTACGTCATCGCGTTCTCGACAAATCCAAACGTTCGAAAACCCCGTGAAAGCAGGGAGCCCATCGCCATCGAAGTCCTGACCAATTCGGCGATGTCGCCGCTCTTCGCAGCGACCGCGGAAGCGACGGAAGAGGCGATCTACAACGCCATTTTCAAGGCGACGACGGTGACCAGTTCGCGGGGCACGCGCGAGGCAATTCCGCTCGATCGGCTCATGGAGATTCTGACCAAGCACGGTGTCCTTAACTGGGGCGAAAGCCTGCCGCCGAAACGCTGAGTGACGAGGGCCGGATGTCTAGAAGCAGCGATAGGAAACGACTAAGAAAGCAGCCGCTCGGGGTGCTTGCCGGAATTCTGCCGGTGGTTGCGTTCGCGATCATACCGAGGCATGGCCGAGGCTGTGTTGTCGCATTCACGCCGGATCCGAACGTGCGAGTCTATCTCGACGGTCTGAACGTTATCTTCATGAACGCCATTTTCCGCGGCGCAGCGCACGCGCGGCCGCTGAGGTAGTCCCCGTGAGTAAACACATCGGCATCGTTGGCGGCAGCGCCGAGGGCGCGGCACTCTGCTACCGAACGATCTGCACGGAAGCTGAAGCGACGATGGGTGAGCACAATCATCCCGAAGTCAGCATGCATACCTATGCGCTGGGTGAGTACATGCGTCACGTGGATCGCGATGACTGGGACGGCGTCGCCTACCTGATGTCACGCTCGGCAACCAAGCTCGCGGACATCGGCGCCGAGTTCGCAATCTGCCCGGACAATACCTTTCACCAGGGGTTCGACAAGGCGGCCGAGGCCTCGCCCATACCCTGGTTGCATATTGCCGGCGAGGTGGCGCGCGAAGCCGTCGAGAATGGCTACCGCACGCTCGGCGTGACCGGGACCGCCTACCTGATGGCGGGCCCGGTCTACCCGCAGCACCTCGGTCAGGCAGGTCTCGAGGTTGTCTTTCCCGACGAGGCCGATCGCGAGGTCATCAATACCGCGATCTTCAAACGGCTCGTCAAGGGCGAGTTCAACGATGACGATCGCGCCGCGTT
>CAZMEA010000410.1:0-2296 GCA_964565135.1 uncultured Woeseiaceae bacterium | reverse complement strand
CGCTGCCGTACACGATTACGATGAGTATCACCGGCCTGGCGGCTCTCTGGTATCTGTCGTAGCCCGTCAGGGGTCCGGAATAGAGGGGTACACCCGGTATTGCGGGGCACCGCCCGGAATCTGCAATGATTCTGTGCTATCAAACTGACGGTCGCGAAACGCTGCGTTCCACCAATGGCATTTGATATCAATAATCTGAAAGTCGGCGTCATCGGCCTCGGCTACGTGGGCCTGCCGCTGGCCGTCGAGTTCGGCAAGCGTTATCCGACCGTCGGCTTCGACGTCAACCAGGCGCGGATCGACGAACTGCGCCGCGGCGAGGATTCGACGCTTGAAGTAACGGCCGAAGGGCTCGCCGCGGTCAGCCATCTCAGCTATTCCACCAATATCGCTGATCTTGCCGATTGCAACTTTTACATCGTGACGGTACCGACGCCGGTCGGAGGCGACAAGATGCCGGTACTGAGGCCTCTGAAGCTGGCTAGCGAAGCATTGGCGACCGTGCTCTGTCCGGGCGACATCGTCGTTTACGAGTCCACCGTCTATCCGGGTGCGACCGAGGAGTTTTGTATTCCGTTCGTCGAAGAGGGATCCGGCCTGACGATGAACGAGGACTTCTTCGTCGGTTACAGCCCGGAGCGCATAAACCCGGGCGACAAAGAGCACACGGTGACCAGGATATTGAAGGTCACATCCGGATCGACGCCCGAGGCGGCGGAGTATATCGATGAGGTGTATCGATCTGTGATCACCGCTGGCACGCACAAGGCGTCTAGTATCAAGGTGGCTGAAGCAGCGAAAGTCATCGAGAACACACAGCGGGACGTGAACATCGCGTTGATTAACGAGCTGGCGATGATCTTTGAACGTGTCGGTATTGACACCGAGGAAGTCCTCGAAGCCGCCGGGACGAAATGGAATTTCCTGCCGTTCAGGCCTGGGCTGGTGGGTGGGCACTGCATAGGTGTCGACCCGTATTATCTCACTTACAAGGCGCAGCAGCTCGGCTACCATCCTCAGATGATTCTTGCGGGGCGCCGCATTAACGACAACATGCCATTGTATGTCGTCTCCCGGATCATCAAAAACATGATCGCATCAGGCATCCAGCCACTGGACGCACGGGTTCTGGTGTTAGGCCTCACTTTCAAAGAAAACTGTCCGGATCTACGCAACACAAAGGTGATCGATATCGTTCACGAGCTGCGCTCGTATGGGGCAGCCGTAGATGTCCACGATCCGTGGGTCGATCCTGGGGAGGCGAAACACGAGTATGACCTCGATGTCGTGACGGCTCCTGAGAAAGGGGCGTACGATGTTGCCGTGATCGCCGTTTCGCACAAGCAGTTCCGTGACCTGGGCGAGTCGGGGATTCGAGCGTTCGGAAAGCCCGGTGCTCTAATCTATGACATCAAATACCTGTTACCAAAAGAGGCATCCGATGACCGGCTCTGAGGCGGTATCATTAAAACTATGAAGATCCTGGTTACCGGCGCGGCGGGGTTTATCGGCTTCTACACCGCGAAGCAGCTGCTCGAACGGGGCGACACCGTTGTCGGCCTCGATAACTTCAACGACTACTACGACGTTCGCCTGAAGAATGCGCGCGCGGCCTTGCTGGAGCCGTTCGAGAACTTTTCGATGGTGCGACTCGATCTGGCCGATCGGAGCGGCATGGAGGCGTTGTTTGAGACGGAGAAGTTCGACAAGGTTGTGCATCTCGCTGCACAGGCCGGTGTGCGCTACTCGATCGAGAATCCTCACTCGTATATCGACTCCAATATCGTAGGCACGATGAACGTGCTCGAGGGCTGCCGCCACCACGGTATCCAGCATCTCGTGTATGCGTCATCCAGTTCAGTCTACGGCGCAAATGCCGCAATGCCGTTCTCGATTCATCAAAACGTTGATCATCCGCTCGCGCTTTACGGCGCGAGCAAAAAGGCAAACGAGCTGATGGCGCATACGTACTCGAACTTGTACGAACTGCCGACGACGGGCCTGCGCTTCTTTACCGTCTACGGGCCTTACGGACGGCCCGACATGGCGCTATTCCTGTTCACGAAAAATATCCTCGAAGGCAAGCCGATTGATGTCTTCAACTTCGGGAACCATCGCAGGGACTTCACCTTCGTCGAGGACATCGTCGAAGGTGTGATTCGAACCATGGACCACACTGCTGAGCCCAATCCGGACTGGGATCCGATGCGGCCGGACCCTGGAACGAGCCGCGCGCCGTACCGCATCTATAACATTGGCAATCAGCAGCCCGTGGAGCTGATGCGTTATATCGAGG
>CAZMEA010000409.1:0-2303 GCA_964565135.1 uncultured Woeseiaceae bacterium | reverse complement strand
CCGAAACGATGGCCGCCAGGATCTCGTCGAACACCGAGTCGGCAAATGAATGTATCTGCTCGGTCGAGCGGTTCAGCACCGGGTGTGGCGTATAGACGGATGCGCCATCGAATCCGATCTTCGAACACTGCTGCTCAAACGCCTGCCTGAACTCTGTCGTGAGAACGTTGACACCGGGGATGCCCAGATTGTCCAGGTCGTTCAGGTCATGCGTCGAACACGACGTACAGGAGCCGCAGTCGGAAAGTGCAATGACGACGACATCGGCTTCGGCCACGATGGCCTGAATGATCTCGCTGGGAGCCGTGCGCGTATTCGTCGGTTTCTTGAAACGCCGGGTAACAACCTGCGACTCGGCGAACAGCTGTTCGAGGCGGTCGACGAATTCATCCCCGCGCATCTTGCCGATATCGAGCAGGGCGACAGTCTTTCCCTCAAGTGATTCCGGTGGCGGCTGCCTCGGCCTGTTCACTTCGGCCAGCTCGGCGGTCGGATCTCGCAATGCAATCGCAGTCATAGAAGTATCTCCCTCGTTACGGGCCGGGATTCCTCTCGGAACCGACCGCCGGTCCAGCCACAGCAAATCGCCGAGTACAGCCCGGCCTGTCCGCCTGCACGCACGATCAGGAGTCCTTCCGGCCAGAACTTGTTCACGATCTCGTCGGCGCGGGCCGGATCGATGCCCTCGCCCACGCCCTGCGCACCGTGAACGATTTCGGCGCCGGGCCTTTTCAGGTCATTGTGCAGCGACGCCGTGATATCCGCGCGAGTCCACCCTGCATCGCGAAAAATGGCGTGATGCTCCGGCGACATCACGAGCATCGCGTTCGTGAATTCGGCGAGCTTGACGTGACCAACCGCGAGCAACGACATGGCCAGCGACTTGCTCAGTTCCTCGGGTGTGTTCGAGCGCCAGTCGATGATTCCCTGAACCCCGTCACCCTGGAACAGAGTGACCGTATTCTGTCCCCGCTCAAATCCACGCGAGACCGAAAGGGGCTCCCAATCCGGATCCGTGTACTCGTCCTCGGCAAAGCAAAACGTGTACTTGCCCGGACCGCCGAGCGTCGAACGATCCAGGTCTCCGGGTACGCCACCGCCCACGTTTCGCACGATCAGCTGCAGTGCGCGGCCGATCGTTGCATTCGCCCGATTCCCCTGGCCGAGCGCATTGATTCCCCAGTTCATGCCGATCTTTTCGGCGATAGGTCCGTTGACAACGATGATCGGGGACGAGAAGCACGTTGTGCACAACAGACCGTGCATGGTGAAAACGGGTTCGAGCGCAGCCTCCAGTGCGGCGAGGACGACCGGGAAGTACTCGGGCCTGCAGCCCGCCATGACCGCATTGATAGCCGCCTTCTCGACCGTGATCGGCGCGAGGTTGGGCGGTACCTTGCCAACAACTTCGTCGGCTCCGCGCTTCGTGCCCTGCAGCATCCGAATGATGCGCGCATCGGTCGGCGGCGTGACCGGCAGGCCGTCGGTCCAGCCCCGATCGAAACAGGACTCCATCTCGTCATCCCATTCGTCGAGTTGAACGACACGCGATGTCAGTCCCGCGTCTCCATACCGCGCAACCAGGTGCTCATGAATGCCAGGCTCCCGGGTTTTTGATCCGCACCCGGGCCTGAACTCGGGCAGATCCTCCGCAAGCGACGGCAAATCCAGTACGTCTCGCCATCCGGCCCTGTCCCAACCATCGACACGCCGGATTTCCTTGCCGTCTTCGATCGCGATCAACGTGGGTGTCGTCTCGATATCCCAGCGATAGGAGGTTTCGAGCGATCTGTCATCGGCGGGTGAATATGCGCCCAGAAACGTCGGATCGTCCTGCACCAGGATTCGAAACTCCTTACCTGCGGAAACTGCTTCTTCGACGACGGGCTCGATCAGCTGACAGGTTTCGCACTCTGCCTTCACAAACAGGAGGTGCGAAGGCTGCGTATATTCACTCATAGTCCCGGCTCAGGGCGGTTGACCAAACCCTGACCATGCTACGCGAGACACCAGGTCGGGCCAATGGCGCAGGGCGGGCGGTTCCGATAGGCTCGAGTGCCTGAATTTCGTGTCCAGGATAACCCCATGAATCGACTTGTATCGCCGCTGCTCGTGACTGCCTTGCTGCTGGGCTGCACATCCGATCCCGAGACCCTTCCCGAGCCCGAAGACCGTTATCAGGTCGACATTCGATGGACGAGCTACGGTATTCCTCACGTCAAGGCAAATGACTGGGGCAGCCTCGGCTATGGATTTGCCTATGCGACCGCCCGCGACGGTGTTTGCGTCTTCGCACGCGAGGT
>CAZMEA010000408.1:0-2303 GCA_964565135.1 uncultured Woeseiaceae bacterium | reverse complement strand
ACGACCTCGAGCTTGCCGCGCTTCTTGCCACCGACAAAGCTCAGGTTGTATTCCTTGGCATCACGCCGAATCCAGACCTCGAGATTCTTCGCAAGGGCGTTCACCACCGACACGCCGACGCCGTGCAGGCCGCCGGAGTACTGATACGTGTCCTTGTTGAACTTCCCGCCGGCGTGCAGCCGCGTCAGGATGAGCTCTACACCCGGTATCTTTTCTTTCGGATGAATGTCGACAGGCATGCCGCGCCCGTCATCGCTGACCTCGATCGAGCCATCCTTGAACAGGGTGACCTCAATCTTCTTGCAGTAGCCTGCGAGCGCCTCATCGACACTGTTATCGATCACCTCGTGAGCGAGATGATTTGGGCGCGACGTGTCGGTGTACATACCGGGACGCCGCCGCACCGGCTCGAGACCACTGAGGACCTCGATGTCCGACGCATCGTAACGCTTACTCATTCCAATCTCTGCCAAGCGAAGAAGAGCAGGCGGGATTCTAGCAGGAAGCACCGCCGGATCGTCCCTTCGAAAGGAACAAAGCCGCGACTGAATTGCAGGGACGCTCGAAACGCCGTCCGATTGACCGTTGTTCGCTGACTAGTCGAGGTCGGCCAGGAGTGACGCGCGAACGTTGTCGGGGACAGGATCGACGTCGACCGTGTAGTTGTCGTGATCGATGCCCGCGGCGAGTTTGGCGCCATCCTTCAGGTCCGCGACCTGCTGCGGATTGAGTTCAAAGCGCAGAAAATGCACCGCCGAGGTCTTGTCGTCATCGGAACGTTCGAGATCTTCATCCGCAATCGGGCGAATCTTGTCACCGTCACCAACCTGCAGCCACACACGGTTCTCGACCCCGACGAGATTGCTCAGCATGGCCCGTCGCTCTTCGATATCCGGGAACTCGACCATGAACGTCGCCTTCCAATTCGCGCCGTCAGGAATCAGCGGGTTATAGGCATCTAGCTCCTCGCTAATGCCTTCGGCCTCGAATATCCGTTCGATACGCAGCATCTCCTGAATCTGGTACTGCATCGTCAGTCGATCTTCGAAGTACAGCGTCGCATTCGTGCCGAGCGGCAAACGCCGATCCTGTTTGTGCGCCAGTACCTCAGCGCGGAAGTCCTTCCTGACTTCCGCGTACTTTTCCAGTGAGAACAGATCGTCTCGGGTCAGCTTCTGCATCATGCTCGTCTCATAGTCCGTAGGCGAGTTTGAGGAGTCCGAGCGGATGCTCGGGTGATTGTTTGTCGAGATCCTGCGCGATTTGCTCGGCGGCCATCGGGCAATCGCTGATGAAGTGTTGAGCCTCGCTCTTCTTTACCTTGCCTACGATCGGACGAGCGATTTTTTTGGAGATCTCGTGGAACTCCTTCTTGACCGCATAGGTACCGTCGTGGCCCGAACACCGCTCGATGACCTGTACCTTGGTTTCAGGGGCCAGCTCAAGCAGATCCCGGGTCTTAAGACCGATATTCTGCACCCGCAGATGACAGGGAACCTGGTAGGCAACCTCACCGAGGGATTGTTTGAAGTCGGTCTTCAGTTTGCCGTCTTTGTGACGCAGCATCAGATACTCGAACGGATCGAACATCGCATCGCGTACCTTGATGACATCGGGATCATCCGGATACATCAGAGGCAGTTCCTGCTTGTACATCAACGTGCAAGAGGGGATTGGCGTGACGATGTCCCAGCCTTTGTCGACCATCGCAGCCAGCACAGGAATGTTCGCTTCCTTGGCTTTCTCGACCGACTGCAGGTCACCGAGCTCGAGCTTCGGCATGCCGCAGCACGCTTCCTTTTCGGCCAGCGTCACCGGGATCCCGTTGTGTTCGAAGACAGTGACGAGGTCTTCAACCATCGATGGCAGATTTCTGTTGCCGTAGCACGTCGTGTACACAACAACCTTACCCTGCGTTCTGCCCGCAGGCTCTGCCTTTGAACCAGACTCGTTCTTACGGTCTGACAGGCGCTTGCGTGCCGTGTTTGAGTGATAGGTCGGACAGGGTGCATCCCGGTGCACACCAAGCGTCTTCTCCAGAAGCTTGCGCCCGCTTTTCGACTTGACGGTGGCGTTCACCGCTTGCACGACCACCGGAATGCCCGCCAGGCTGCCCACCTTGTCGGTCGAGCTCAGCAGTCGGTCCCGGCGGCTCGCACCCTGCTCGCGAAAACGCGTCGCCTTCGCCCGCAGCATCAGGTGCGGGAAATCAACATTCCACTCGTGTGGCGGCACGTACGGACACTTGGTCATGTAGCACATGTCGCAGAGGTAGCAGTGGTCGACAACGTCCCAGTACACCT
>CAZMEA010000407.1:0-2313 GCA_964565135.1 uncultured Woeseiaceae bacterium | reverse complement strand
ACGGCCGGCGTCGTCGAGGTCGCCATGAAGGAGCACCTGACGGACCGGACGAACTGGCAGCGCATGCTGAAAAACGAAGTGATCGACGCCGACCTGGCAGAAACGAAAGCATCGCTCGTCGATTCGCTGGATACCGAGCTTCGCCAGTTTGTGGATACCGACGACACGGTCTGTTCAATCACCTACCCGGTGGAAAAGTATCCGGAGAAGGTGAAGAGCGTCAGCTTCGACAAGCAGCCTGAGATTGAAGGCCGACTCGCGGGCATTAAGGGGCAGTACCTGATATTCGATGACAATCGGGTGCTGAACATTCGCAAGCACAACGGCTATCGAATCGAATTCAACTAGCGCGCCCTCGCCAGGTTGCTGGCGCCCATAGTCCTGACTACGCGATGCCGCAGGACCGCGCGGCCGATACGCCCGACGGTTGGTGAGACCTAGGGCTTGAGAAGATGGAAGCCGTCGAGCCCGTCGCCCCTGGGCCGGGTCACCGAGTCATGGAAACGCTGATAGACGGGCTGCCCCTTGTAGGCCCACTGGAGAGTGCCGTTGTCCCGCTCAACAACGGACCAATGACCGACATCGGTGTCCTGATCCCCGGCTTCGAGCGGTGGCCAGGCCATGGCGCAGCTGTCATAGCATGTGGATTTGCCGTCGCTGTCGTTTTCATTCACATAGAGTGGCCGCAGGCTGGGGAACGCCTTGTACGACCATTGGCCGGGCTTCGCTTCCGAGAGTGCGACGGCACCCGGGTGCGCCATATTTTCCGGCGATTCCGCACCGTCCTGCCCGAGGACGGTTGCCTGTGCCGCAAGCAACGCAACCGCCAACGTCAATGCACCGATCTTGGAGCCTTTCATGGTGTTCTCCTCATTCTGTGCCGGGAGCGGCTAGCCGGGGTCGAACCATACCGGTGGTCAGAGGCCGCGTGTCTCCCGATGTGAAGACCATGCATCAGGGTGTTCGTCGACCTCACCGCCGTTTTAGGGCGGGCAGAAAACGAACATCCCTGCGGTAATTATGTAGTCGATAGCCGGACGATTGTCCACAGCCGACCCTTGTTGTCGCAGATGCTTCATAGAGATACAGGATGCGAGCCTGGGTTTCGGATTATGGAATTTACACCCCTAAAATCGTCGAAAAACGTTCGTTAGCGATTCGTTACGCGAGCAGGATCGATATGTTTTTCCACACCTTAAAAATTTCCCGAAAAAGCAGTATTGTAGAGGTCAGGTCTATAGGGAACGTGGTGTAGTAACAACAGCTTATTGGCAGAAAAAGAAAAAAGGAGGGGGGGAAGATGGCGCATACGAAGAATGGTCGGCCCATCGGCGGCAGAACGCTGCTGTCGGTTGCCGTCGCAATGGCGCTTGCCGTCGGAGCGAGCCCTGCGATGGCGCAGGAGGAAGAAGAAGAGGAACCCGTTGAGGAGGTTGTGGTTACCGGTTCGCGCATCCAGCGCGCCGCCTACGACAATCTCCAGCCAGGTGTGGCGGTCGACTCGGACTACATGGACGGTCGCGGCTACGTCAACGTAGCGGAAGCGATCAACGAAGTGCCGGCCTTCGGCCTGCCCGTCAACGAATCCGGGCGTCAGGACTCCCAGTCTCTCGGACAGAACTTCGCCAATGCCTTTGGACTCGGGACCCAGCGTACGCTGACTCTTATTAATGGCCGACGCGTTGTTTCGCAGGCATCACCCGCGTTAGGCGGTGTTGCAGCGATCGAGTCCGGTCTGCAGGTCGATCTCAACATGATCCCCACCATCATGATTGACCGCGTCGAAACCATCTTCGTCGGTGGCGCGCCGATCTACGGTACGGACGCCATCGCAGGCACGGTCAACCTGATCCTGAAGGATGACTTCGAGGGCATCATGTTCGACGCCCAGACACAACAGGACGAACGCGGCGATTCCGAGAACGTCCGCCTGAGGGGCCTTTGGGGTGCTAACAGCTCCGACGGCAAGGGCAACGTGATGCTGGGACTGGAGTTTGCCAGCACCCAGCCAACCCTCGTCACGGACAATGACCTTGCCAGCCGGGGTACAGCGCACTGCGAGAACCCCGCGGGCGGAACGACGGGCTTCGGCGCGCCGCTGCTTGTCCCCGACGACGGCATTCCGGACACCATCATTTGTGACGACGCCTTCGGCGTGTGGCAGGTGCCAACCTCGGGCATGCCGCTGGCAAGTCTCGGTCTGGTGACGGCAACCGGCGCGAACTCCATCCGCGACGCGCAGGGCAACCCGCTCATGTTTGACGCTGACGGCAGCCTGATCACCTGGGAGCAGGCCGGCCTGGGTTCACCGCG
>CAZMEA010000406.1:0-2331 GCA_964565135.1 uncultured Woeseiaceae bacterium | reverse complement strand
CCACCGAAAAAGAACTTCTCCATCTCGGTTTCGAGGAACTTGCGTGCCTCGGGCTCGATCGGTGTCAGGCGATACTCGTTGATAAGAATCGTCTGGTGCGCCAGCCACTGCTGCCACGCTTCCTTGCTGACATTCTCGTAGATGCGCTGACCCAGTTCGCCCGGATAGGGCGCGAAATCAAGTCCGTCGGCTTCCTTGTTGAGTAGCGCGCACTGCACGGTTCGGCTCATTGTCCTTGTCCTTCTAACCCGAGTTGCTCAATCAGTGTTTTCACGGGTGCGGCGAGCCCCACGCCGGGCGGAGCATTGAGCGAATACCACAGCCGGCTG
The DNA here is from genome assembly GCA_964565135.1 of uncultured Woeseiaceae bacterium. Classification (GTDB taxonomy): domain Bacteria; phylum Pseudomonadota; class Gammaproteobacteria; order Steroidobacterales; family Woeseiaceae; genus JBFGFX01. Next base: position 2,002 of record CAZMEA010000406.1, on the reverse strand, counting down.
TCGGAGTCGGCAAGGGTACTTGATGGCGCGCCCAGCCGCACTTCCAATGGGTGGATATCCAGATCGTAGTGACTGAACGAATGGCGCAGCGTATCCCACGCCGTGACGTCGGCCGGACTGCTCTGCAGGTGTTGTTCGCACCAGGCGGCGACATCATCGCGATCCTCGATCTCCGGCAGGCTCCACAGACCGCCCCAGATTCCGGCTGCAGGTCGACGCTCCAGATACACGTGCCCGTCAGACCGGATGAGCAGCATCACGGTGGAACGCAGAGGCTTTGCTTTCTTCGGCTTTCTTCCCGGATACGCTGTTTCATTGCCCTGCGCGTGCGCCATGCAGTCCGGTTCGAACGGGCATAGCAGGCAACCGGGCCTGGTGCGCGTGCAGAGCGTCGCGCCCAGATCCATGATCGCCTGCGTGTAGTCGGCGACTCGTCGCTCTGGCGTATAGGCTTCCGCAACCTGCCAAAGCGCGTTTGATGTTTCCGTCTTGCCGGGCCAGCCCTCGGTGGCCCGGAAGCGTGCCAATACCCGTTTTACGTTGCCATCGAGTATTGCGTGGCGTTGTCCGGTCGCGATGGCGAGCACCGCCCCGGCCGTCGAGCGCCCGACACCCGGCAAGGCAATCACGTCATCGAAGCTCGTCGGAAAGACGCCTGCAAAATCGTCACGGACTATGCCGGCAGCCTTGTGCAGATTGCGGGCACGCGCGTAGTAGCCGAGACCGGACCAGTGGTGCAGGACGTTGTCGAGAGGCGCGTCGGCAAGGTCGATAACGGTCGGAAACGACGTCATGAACCGTTCGAAATAAGGAATGACGGTCTGCACCTGGGTTTGCTGCAGCATGATCTCCGATACCCAGACGCGATAGGGTGTGATGTCCCTCTGCCAGGGCAGGTCCTTGCGGCCATGATCGTCGAACCAGGCGAGCAGTCGATCCGCGAAATCGCTCACGCGTTCAGTATTCGGGTTCCCGACCCAGTGCGACAGCTTCGATGCGATCGACGGCGCGGACGGCACCGGAACGGAGCGCGCGCTGAATGTAGTACGGCCCAACGACGGGTGGCACCCAGAATGCCGGTTCCATCTCGAAGCGATAGACGAGCCGGGTTCTGCCGTCGACGCTCGAGATGTCCCAGCTTTCTACGGAATACTTGAAGTCGCTGCGGTCCGGATCGACGACCGCTTCGATCCTTTGCATCGGCCTGAGCTCGAGGTGACCCCAACGCTCGAAGGTCACGCAGAAGAAGAGCACGCAGCCCTCCATGGCATTGTAGAACTGCGGACGACCCTCATTGTCCGGCGCTTCGTTGCGGCTCTCGACAATTGCGCTGGTGAACTTCTCGAACTTGTCGTAATCGACGAGGACCGAGTACAGCTCCTCGGTGGTCGTATCGAACATGCTCTGCGATTCCAGCACGTAACGGTCATCGACACGCTCGACGGTCACGTCCTGAAGATCGGCAGCCTGTACAGGGCACCACATGAGCAACCCCGCGACGGCCGCCGCGGTTGTACGCAGGATGGTCATCCCCTTACCTCGGGAACAGGTCCTTCAGCCGATCCTTGAGCTCATCCTCCAGGTCTTTCGGCTCTTCCGTGCCCGTATCGGCGCCATCCCCTGCGCCTTGTTCCTCTTCCTCATCGCCCAGCAGCCGGTTGAACAGCTCCTGCTTCAACTCGTCCTTCTTCTCCTCGATCGCCTGCTCGACTTCCTGCCGGAACAGCCCTTCGATATCGGGGCGGAAGCTCGGCGACGTGAGCGGTCCGCTGATCCGGATCGGAATCAGCGCTTCGGTGAAGTCTGCGATTTCCTCTTCACTGGCGTCGCTCATGAACTCCGGCTCGCGAAGAATCCGCGCCTGCACGGAGTAGTCCATGTTGCCAGCGCCAAGATTGACCTCGCCGCCACCGGTGATGCGTACGAACGGCAGCTCGGCGAGAAGATCGTCGTTAGCGAATACGCCGTCGGTGACGGTGCCCGTTGCGGTAATGCTGGAAAA
>CAZMEA010000405.1:0-2344 GCA_964565135.1 uncultured Woeseiaceae bacterium | reverse complement strand
CCCATGACGCCCAGGATCGTGATCCCGGAGACGCCTTTCTCTATATAGAACTCCACCAATCGATCGGCACTGTCGAGGTCCAGCGCGCCGCTGTCGTCGAAGGGAGTTGCGGAAATGATGAAGACGCCGGCGGCAGATTCATCGAGTTTCGGTTTTGCCATTAGTGGATCCTTACGGGTAGCTGGTCAGGTAGCGGTACGAATGTAATTGCGGGTCACGTCGGTCTTCGCGGTCGCATAGACATTCTCGCCAGTGAGAAAATCGCGCATGAGGGTCATAAACACGCCGGACAGGAGCAACAATGCGACGAGGTTCGGCAGTGCGCTGGCTGCGACCGAAATGTTAGCGAAGGCCCAGAGCTGATCGACGTTGGTGATACCGGCGAATACGACGCCCGGCAGAAAATAGATCCACTTGATGTAGCGAAACGCGGCTTCGCCAAACAGGTCGACGAGTGCCGTCTCGAAATACACGAAGAAACCGATCTGAGTCGACAGGCAGAAGGTCAGAATCGCAATGGAGATGACGGCGCCAGCGACCTCCGGTGAGTAGTAGGTGGCGAAAGCCTCGAGCAACAGTTCGATGCCGGAACTGCCGTTGGCCAGCACACCCGTCGACAGAATGATGAACGCCGTTATGCTGCACATGATTGTGGTATCGATGAAAACTTCCGCGGCGCCCCAGAGACCCTGGCGAAACGGGTGCTCGGTTTCGGCGTTTGCATGCACCATCGGAGCCGTGCCTAGACCGGCCTCGTTGGACAACATACCGCGCGCCATGCCCATCTGAATTGCCGCCATGACGCCAGCACCGGCAAATCCGCCAAGGGCCGGCGCCGGCGCGAATGCGTAAGTGAGAATGCGCGACACGACATCGGGCAGCGAACCGAGGTTCGCGATGACGATCAGAAGCCCACACACGAGGTACATGAGCGTCATGAACGGTACGAGCCGTTCGCAAAAACGTCCGATACGTCGCACGCCGCCGATAGCGACAACGGCAGTGATTACCGCCATGACCGCGGTGGTGACGTAGGGATTTATGCCGTAGCTCGCGTCGAGTGCCCGTCCGACGGTATGGGCCTGCAGCATTGACGAGCTGAAAAACGCATTGAAAGCGACGCCAATGCTGAACAGCACTGCAAGCGACTTCCAGCCGAGCGCTTTCCGAATGTAATGCATCGGACCACCGTGGATATGCCCACGCTCGTCGATCTCCCGGTAGTGGACGGCGATGCTGATTTCGACCGCTTTGGTGATCATGCCGAAGAACGCGAGGATCCACATCCAGAAGATCGCGCCCGGCCCACCGATAGATAACGCGGTCGCGACCCCGGCCATATTGCCCATGCCCACGGTGCCGGCCAGCGACGTCGACGTCGCCTGGAACGGTGTCATTCGCTGCTCGTTGTCGTCGCCGGCGCGACTGAAAATCTGTCCGAATGACGTGCGAAAGATGAAGCCGAAGTGACTGATCTGAAAGAAACCGCTGCGCACGGTCAGATAGATCGACACGAACGCAATGAAGATCATCGTCCAGGGACCCCACATCAGGGCATCGACCCGTGAAATCAGGGTCAGAAAATTCTCGTACAAACGGATTCCCCGTTGTTCTTCAGAACTGCCGTGATGGCGGTCTGACAGTCATTATCCAGCGTTTTCGATGTCCGCGCTCGCGAGCACCAACGCGTCTTATTCCTGCACAGGGCATCTGGAACGCTCTGTGCAAACCCGCCGCCAGAGAGCCTAGCAAATACCCATTTTCGCCTCCAACCGACAGGCAATTCGCGTACACTTTGGCCCTCTGCGCCGGCGACCCAGCACGTAAAAATCCTTCCGTTGCCGGCCATTTCGGCTTTGTCTGTGCAAGGGGGGACCGCAATGACAGTTTCCGAATCCATCTCGACGGCAGGTCGCCGTCTTCTGACTCTGACGGGCAGCGCTGTTCTGCTGGCGCTAACTGGCTGTGGCCAGGGCGGGGACAGCGCTCCGGCCGCGGGCGGCGGCGAGGCAGCACCGGCGGCAAGCGCCGAGGTTCGCTCAGGACCCGGCACGACTGGCGGACAGTGGGAATACCTCGGCGGCGACGCCGCTCACACCCGTTACTCGCCGGCAGATCAGATCACGCTGGAAAACTACGAAGACGTCGAGGAGGCCTGGGTATGGGATGGCTCGAGTTTTGGTGCCCAGAGCGGACGCTCGACGCCCAGCTACATCAACGGCCGTCTGTACACGGTAGCGGGTCCACGACGATACGTAACGGCCCTGGACCCGGCGAACGGTGAACTCCTGTGGTCGTACGGCGAACCGAAGACAGGGCGCTACGAGTATTCGATGCGCAAGGA
>CAZMEA010000404.1:0-2356 GCA_964565135.1 uncultured Woeseiaceae bacterium | reverse complement strand
GACGTCGTCAAGATGACGGTGTTCCTGGTCGGTGACCCCGAGATGGGCGGACGCATGGACTTCGCGGGCTTTATGCGCGCTTACTCCAAGCACTTCGGTACGGAAGCACAGCCGAACAAGCCTGCGCGTTCGGCCATTCAGATCGCAGCACTCGCACGGGAGAATGTATTCGTCGAGGTTGAGGTCGTTCTGGCCCGACCCTGATACGAGATCGATCGCCCGCATCGAGCGGGGTACGAAAAAAGCCGGCGCTATCGCCGGCTTTTTTTTCGGTCGACCGAAGTGCTTTCGGCCAAGTTCAAATGCTTTGGGCTCAGTCAGCCTTGGGAACGCCGGCAACCTCGAACTTCAATACCAGGAGATCCCGCACGCTGAGCGCACCGCCCATAGCAGTGAATTGCGAAAGCCCAAGTGCCTCGTGCGTGATCTCGAACTCACCGCGGGCGACGAAGCTGTCCTCCGAGAGTTCGATCGTCGCAGGTACGGACACGGTCATCTCGGCATCCTTCACCATCATTGTCGTAATGATCGTGGCACTCTCCAGGCTACCCTCAATCGACTGAGACCGTACGAATACCGTCGGGAATGCATCCCCGTTCAGGAGTTTTTCGCCGAGCATGTTCTTCCGGGTACCGTCGATGTCCTTCTGGGGCACGACGCCCTCGAACTCCTCGCCCTCCTGGGCCCGCTCATCAGCATTGTCGACGTCCAGGGACGCAACATCGAGCGCGAGTTCGAAGCTCGATTCGAGTGGGTCGTCGGCGACCTGTACCGTGCCTGTAATGGCGCGATGCGAAATGACGTGATGATGGCCGAAGCGCTTCAGGGGACCGTCTGGCCAGGCAAGCACGCGCATCCAGCTGGCGTCGCTGTCGATCTCGAAATGCCGCACCGAGCCGGCGTCCTGCGCGGGGCTGACAAGCGGCGCCGCGACCAGAAGCGCGGTGAACAGTATTGACGTAATACGCATAAATCTTCCCAACGTTCAGCAGACAGTCATTTTATCGACGCTAAGCTGAACATTCACTGACGATGATGGGTCATAGCTATGGTCGGAACGGTCGACGGAACATTCGTGGGTCAGCCACCGGAAATTGGCAGCCGCACAGTGCTTTAGACCGAGTCTTGCAGATCAGCACAGGCGTTTCGATCAACGATATCGATGCGGGTTTCCACTGTTGAAAATCGGGACCCCTGCGTTCAGGATACGCGACTCCCGGCCCGGCTCGTCGCGTCCAGCCTAAGCCACTCGAGGAAAGAAAATCATGGCAAATCAATCTATTTGGGTGACCTTCGCCATCCTGGCGGCAGCGCTGGCTGGCGGCCAGGCGGAGGCATCGGGATGGCAGCTCGTCGAGGATTCGAGCACGGTCCGGTTTATCGGCGTGCAGGAAGGATCGGCCTTCCGTGGACGCTTCCGCAACTTCACGGCGGAAATCGACTTTGACCCTGCGAAGCCCGAGGCCGGCAAGATTATCGGTGTTGTCAGCATGGATTCGGCTCGCACGGGCGACGCGGAACGCGACGCGACCCTGCTTGAGCCTGACTGGTTCGATCCGGAGTCCTTTCCTGAGTCTCGCTTTGAATCCGAGCGTATCGAGAAGCTTGATGACGGAACCTATGCCGCGCACGGCACGTTGACGATTATCGGCAACAGCAACCCGGTGACGATGAACTTCGAGTTCAACGTGTCGGGATCGACGGCGGAGTTCTCGGGAAGCTTCGATATTCTGCGCCTCGACTTCGGCGTTGGATGGGATGCGACCAACTGGATCGACAACGAAGTCGGCGTCCAGGTCGAACTCGGACTGACAAGATAGCGATCTCTCGGGAGACACTCTGATGAGCAAAGACAGGTCCGGGCAAGCCAGGTCCTTTACTAAACGGGAATTCCTGCAGGCGTTTGCTGCCTTCGGCGGCGCATCCGCCGTCATGACGACGATGGAAGGCCTGGGAATGGGCTTTGCCTCGGCAATGGCGGCACCGCCTGACCTGTCGGGCCGCTCTGACGGCACGAGTGTTCTCATTCTCGGCGGCGGCCTTGCGGGCATGACCGCAGCTTATGAACTCGCGATGCGCGGCTACAACTGCCAAATCCTGGAAGCCCGTGGCTACGCGGGTGGGCGCTGCCAGTCGGCACGTTCAGGGTTCAAAATCGAGGAGATGGACGGAACCACCCGGACCTGCGAGTTCGATGACGGCCAGTACTTCAATCATGGCGCGTGGCGGCTGCCGAGCTACCACCATGCCGTGTTCCACTACGTCCGCAAGTTCGGCGTCCCGATGGAAATCATGGTCCAGGAATGCGACCAGGGATACATCCAGAACGACAACGCCGAGGGACCGCTGGCCGGCA
>CAZMEA010000403.1:0-2358 GCA_964565135.1 uncultured Woeseiaceae bacterium | reverse complement strand
GCTGTGGCGAAAGACGCCTCCCTCGCAGCGTGCGCACGTACTCATGAAGGCGGCCGCGCTGATGCGCGAGCGTCAGGAAGAGATCGCGCGATCGATCACCGCCGAGCACGGCAAACCCCTCGAGCAGGCCAGGCTGGAAGTTATCCGCGGTTGCGAATTCATCGAGTGGGATGCCGGCGAGGCAACCCGGACTTACGGCCGGGTCATTCCCAGCGCCCCTGGCGTCCGATACATCGTGCATCACCAGCCGATCGGCATCGTCCTCGGGCTGTCTCCCTGGAACTTCCCGATGAGCCAGCCCTGCCGCAAGATCGCCGGTGCCATTGCTTCGGGCTGCTCGATCATTCTCAAGGCAGCCGAGGAAACACCGGCTGGCGCGTTGCACATTGCGCAGGCGCTGCACGACGCAGGACTGCCTCCCGGCGTACTCAATCTGGTGTTCGGCACACCGGCAGACATTTCCGACTACCTGATTCGGCAGGAGCAGATTCGGCTCGTCGCGTTCACCGGGTCCACGAGTGTCGGCCAGCACCTGACGACACTGGCGTCGCAGAACATGACGCCGGTCCTGATGGAACTCGGCGGCCACGCGCCCGTGATCGTCTGCGAAGACACCGATGTCGAGTCAGCAGCGAGGATCGGCGCAATTCGCAAGATGCGCAATGCCGGCCAGGTCTGCACGTCGCCGACACGCTTCTTCGTACACGACAGTATCTTCGACCAGTTCGCCGCCACGTTCGCGCGAGTCGCTGCCGAAACTGTTGTGGGCAACGGCTTCGACGTCGGTGTGGACATGGGACCGCTCGCAAACGAGCGTCGCCCTCCTGCGCTGACCGCACTGGTCGAAGACGCGGTATCCAAGGGTGCCGATCTTCTCGCCGGCGGGCATCAGATTGGCGAGAAGGGTTACTTCTTCGAACCTACCGTGCTGGCGAACGTCCCGAACAATGCGAACGTCATGCAGGTCGAGCCTTTCGGGCCGTTGGCGGTGATCAACCCGATCACCTCGGTCGAGGAAGGCATCCGAAAAGCCAATGCCGTCCCCTTTGGCCTGGCCGCGTACGGCTTCACCAACCGGGCCGATTACGCGGATCAGCTTGCCGAGGAACTCGAGGCGGGCAACGTGTCGATCAACACGCTGGAAGCGTCGCTACCGGAAACGCCCTTTGGCGGCGTCAAGGACAGCGGCTTCGGTCGTGAGGGCGGCACTGAAGGACTGCAGAACTACATGGTCGTCAAGAACGTCTCGCATTCCCTCGGGATTGTCTGAGCGGCGTAACGGCTCGCAGGCCGGCATAACCAGGTCAGTCCGCGCGCCCCAAAAGCTGCTCAAACACACGCTCACCCAGCGACGTCGACGGATTCGCCAGCGAATGCACGATGTCGAAATGGTTGCGTCCGGCAACTTCCAATATCGTAACGGGACTGCCGGCTTGCTGCAGGGCATCGGCGAAGAATCGGCTCTGCCGCTTGAATTCGTCTGTTTCATGCTCCCCCCAGCAGACAATCGCGGGCGGTAGTCCGGCCAGGCTGCCAAACAACGGACTCAGATCTCGCGCTGAAGACTCGTCCAGCATCAGCGGCTCGTTGATATAGGTATCGCAGATGGGGCGCAGGTCATAGATGCCGCTCATCAGGGTGGCTCCTTTGACGAGATGCGCCGGAACGGCGTAGTCCTCCCAATGCGTCGTCAACAGCATTGCGGCGAGGTGCGCACCGGCCGAGCTGCCCGAGATGAACATCCTTTCCCGGTCGAACCCCAGGTCGTCAGCATTGCGGTACAACCAGACCAGGCTGCGCCGGCACTGCTCCACCATTTCACCGATCCGCGCCTTCGGCGCAAGCGTGTAGCCAATCGCGGCAAACGCCACACCCTCTGCTACGAAATCGGCACCGGCGAACGTCGATTCATCCTTGCTCAGTTCCTGCCAGTAGCCGCCGTGAATATAGACCTGCAGGGGCGCCCGAGGGTTTTCGACCGGAAAGTAGTCCAGTGCCTCATCGGGGTGGCTACCGAAAGCCAGCCCCTTGTGCACCGTGGCACGCGCCTCCGACTCCCTGGAGCGAGCGGCATAAGCATCAATCAGCGCACGAAGATCATCGACGCAGGAACTCGGCGAGTACTCACGTTCCAGTGTGGCGAGATCGAAGTCCCTCCAGATTTCCGTCCCCGCGGCCACGTTCCAACGCCGTTCAGAGCTCGGTTCTGATCGCGAAAAGCTCGGGGAAGAAGCTGGTGTCGATGGCCTTCTTCAGGAACGGTACGCCGGATGAACCGCCGGTGCCCTGACGGTGACCGATGATTCTCTGCACCGTGTACATGTGCTTGAAGCGCCAGTTCTGAAACGCATCCTCGAT
>CAZMEA010000402.1:0-2369 GCA_964565135.1 uncultured Woeseiaceae bacterium | reverse complement strand
CAAAGCGCCTTCGGGCGTGATGCGCTGCAGCCTGGGACCTTCTTCTGTCGTGTCCTGCTCGCGGTATTCGTTCATATTGATAAACACAAAGCGCTCGGCCGGATTGCTGCTGTAAACGTGCAGGTCGATGTGCATGTCGGGCAGACCAAGGCTGCCGCTCGCACGCACATCCTCGAACGTCAGCCATGTTTCTTCAGGCGCAATCTCGGCTTCCGCTGCCGCCTGCCGGATGGCAGGGGCGGCCTTTGCCGGCGATGTAATCTCGGACGCGCTAGCTCGCTGCGTCGTCGTGGCCGGATCTTCACGTACGGCCGGCTCAGCCGCGATTGCGCTGCCGGCCATGGCGGCAGACGGCGGTCGAGTTGCCGGTGCCGATACCGTGCGACTCGCTGCCGTGCTCACAGCAGGCCTTGGGACTTCCACCGGCTCTCGCGTCGGCGCCTCAGTGACCTGGACCTGAGGCGGTGATGACGATTCCGGACGCATCAGCAGATAGAGCACCGCCATCAGATTGACGCCGAGCAGTACCGCCACGATCGGGACCCAGACCGGCCCCTTTGGCCGGCTCTGCACCGTCGGTACATCGGCAATGCCCGGGGAGTCTGCGTCCTGCCGCGCGGACTCGGATTTCTTGAGGGCGTCGAGTATGAAGGACATTCAGGCGCTCTCAGGAATCACCGGACAGGGTCGGCGTCGCGTCCGGATTGAGGACCGAATTGATGATGATCTGGGTCTGCTCACCGGCGAGCCCGTCCACCTGCAGTCGCTGCTGCCGCTGAAACTGTCGAAGTTTGGCTTCGAGGTCAGCGTCGAAGAAATCGCCGGCCCCGCCGTCGGCCGATTCCTCACCACTCAACGCAGCAAGACTTTCCCTGAGCCAGCTGACGGCCGGGCTGCGTGTGCCTGGCCGAATGGCGCCCGCGATGCCCATCGGCGGCCGCCAGATCAGCATGTACTGTCCGAACCAGAGCTCTGCGACTTCGTCGACCGGATAGGTTGTCTCGACATCGCCGAATCGCAGCCGCACGCCGCTGTCCCCGATCCCGGAGACCACCGCGTAGTGGTTATCGCCACGGTCATCGGTCAGCGTCAGCACCGCCGGTCTGTCGAGCTTCTTCAATATGCCCAGCGAGCCTCGGCGGTAGAGGCAGCTCAGGCCTTCGGCTGCCGCGCGATCACAGGCGTTCTCCGCCCTTGGATCGAAGTCGAAGTTCCAGAGAAGCGCCAGGTTGCGCAACGCGGCGGTCGTACTCGAATCAAGATCGCCGGCCATCAAATCAGCGAGCAGATCTGCTTCGATGGATTCGGGCGGCGACTCTATCGTCTCGATTGGCACCGTCGCGAGCGTAAGTTCCTGCGGCGTCTCGACAACCGTTGCCGGAGGATCGCCCTCTGTCTGCTCGATCGGGCTGTTCATCGCATCAGCAACGGTGCCCCGATCCGTGTTCTGAAGGTTGGCGAGACCGAAACCCAAGGCGGCTGCGATAGCGAGTCCGGCAAGGCCCGCGGCCCACTTCCAGAGTGACCGGTCAGGCGCCGGCGCGTCCGATTCGCCGGCGACTTCGGCGGCGGCCGTCCGAACCAGCCGCTTGTCGACGATCCGTTGTTCGCGACTAAAAGCACCCAGCAGTGCCCGATCGCAGATGACGTTCATGATGCGCGGAATGCCGCCGGCAATGCGATGGACTTCCTGTTTCGCGCCCGCGTCAAAAATCTCGCCCACCGCGCCGGCAACCCGCATGCGGTGCTCTATGTATTTTGCGGCCTCTTCGCCGGACAGCGGCTCAAGGTGATAGCGCCCCGTAACCCGCTGAGCAAGCTGGCGAAGATTGTTGCGCGCGAGAATCTCGCGCAGTTCCGGCTGGCCGATCAGGATGATCTGCAAGAGCTTCTGTTTTGCGGTTTCGAGATTCGTCAGCAGTCGCAGCTGCTCCAGAACGTCGTCAGACAGATTCTGGGCTTCGTCGACGAGCAGAATGATGCGGCGCCCACGGGCGTGGGCATCGAGCAGATAGCGATTCAGCGCGTCGACGAGTGCCATCGGGCTGATTCGGCCCTGGGGCAGTGCCACACCAAGCTCACGACAGATTGCCTGCAGGAATTCCAGGACGGAGACCTGCGGGTTGAGTATCAGCGCAACGTCCACCTCATTCGGCAGTTGCCCGAGCAGGGTGCGAACCAGCGTCGTCTTGCCGGTCCCGACCTCGCCCGTGAGCTGAATAAAGCCGCCGCTGTCCGTCACGCCGTACAGCAAATGCGCGAGTCCCTCGCCATGGCGCTCGCTCATGAAGAGATAGCGCGGATCGGGCGTGATCGCGAACGGTTTCTCGTTGAGGCCGAAAAAACTGGTGTACATGATGTCGAGACTA
>CAZMEA010000401.1:0-2371 GCA_964565135.1 uncultured Woeseiaceae bacterium | reverse complement strand
TCGATCTTTGCCTCGAGCTCGGCGATGGGTTGTTCGAATTCCAGAAATTTGAGATCCATACGCTGATCGCATTAGTGGCGCACGCGTGCGCCACAAAGTCCGCCCAGCCGCGACTCTACCTCACCGTCGAGCCGGAGTGTAGAGCAGTCGAACAGAATTACTTCCCAGTAATTCCGAGAGCTTATCTCTCAATTCGCGACTGGGCCTGACATTCCAGTCCTCGCCGAGCTGGATGCGCGCGCTCGCCCGATCGCCCGTGTACTGCACCGAAACATCACAACGACCTTTGCAAAAGGGCTTCAGCGTGTCGCGAAGATCACGAATAAGCGCCTCGCCGTGTCCGTTTGGTGCCAACTTCAGGATCATACTACTGGCCCGCTCCTCGATAACTCGATCGATAGCGAACACCTGCTTGGCGTTCACCTGCCAACCGCCAAGAAACTCGTCGTATCGAAGTGTCCCCTGCACGATGACGATTTCATCCTTCGCCAGCAGATGACGATGCTCGGCAAACGCCTCGCTGAACAGGCTGACCTCGAGACGACCGGTATCGTCATCCAGGACGACCGTCACGCGATTGCCACGTTTTCGAATATCGACAATGAGGCCGGCGACGGTTACCTCGCGACGGGCGACTGCGTAGTTGCGTTCACCGGTTCCGGTTTGCGGCGCCGGCTCCGCAGCCAGTTCCGCAAGTCTGGCATCGACCAGCGATTTGGCATCGGCACGGACGGCATCAAAGGGGTGCCCGGTCAGATACAGGCCCAGCGCTTCCTTCTCATTTGCCAGCCGCTCGGCCTGACTCCATTCCAGCGCGTTTGGCAGCGTACCCGACGGCGCAGCAGGTTCAGCTGCTGGTTCCGCGAGACCGAACATATCGTTCTGACCAGCGGCCCTGGCGCGTGCTTCCTGCTCTGCGCTCTGCAAAGCCTCCGGAAGCTGTTGCGACAAGCCCCGCCGACTTGCACCGAAGGTATCGAACGCGCCGGCCTTGATCATTGCTTCGAGCGCTCGTCGATTGACCCGCTCGAGGTCGATACGGCGGCAGAATTCCACAAGGTCCGAGAACGGGCCGTTCGCCTCTCGTTCGGCAATGACGGCCTCGACAACGTTCCGACCGACACCCTTGATGGCACCCAGGCCGTATAGGATGAGCGTGTCCCCTGCGACGCTGAACTGGTAGTTGGACGTATTGATGTTCGGCGGCTGTACCGTGAGACCCAACTGCCGACAATCGTCCTTCATGACGACGAGTCGGTCGGTGTTGTCAAGCTCGGTGCTCATTACCGCTGACATGAACGCGGCGGGAAAATGTGCCTTCAGGTAAGCCGTTTGGTACGTCAGCAGGGCGTATGCGGCCGAGTGAGACTTGTTGAAGCCGTAGCCGGCAAACTTCTCCATCAGGTCGAAAATGCGTGTCGCCGTGGCCTCGGCAACCCCCCGCTCGATCGCGCCCTCCATGAAGATCTGGCGTTGCTTGGCCATTTCCTCGGGCTTCTTTTTGCCCATTGCCCGACGCAGCAGGTCGGCGCCGCCCAGCGTGTAACCAGCCAGCACCTGGGCGATTTGCATGACCTGCTCCTGGTACAGGATTACGCCGTAGGTCGATTCCAGTACCGGTTTCAGGTCCGGATGCAGGTAGTCAATGTCCGCATCCCCGCGTCCATGCTTGCGACTGATAAAGTCGTCCACCATTCCGGACTGCAACGGACCCGGACGGAACAGCGCGACGAGAGCGACCAGATCATCGAACTGATCCGGCTGCAGGCGTTTGACCAGGTCACGCATACCGCGCGACTCGAGCTGGAACACAGCCGTCGTATTGCAGGCCCGAAGCAGTCGAAACGTCTTTTCGTCGTAGCCAGGCAGAGCATCGATGTCCAGCGGGGAGTCCTTGCGGTCTTCCTGGGCGTTTACGATGCGCACGGCCCGATCGATGATCGTCAGCGTGCGCAGACCCAGAAAGTCGAATTTGACGAGGCCGACCGCTTCAACATCGTCCTTGTCCAGCTGGGTCACCGCACTGCCGGACGGTTCTTCGCTGTATAGCGGTGTGTAGTCAGTTAGCCTGTCCGGCGCAATGACCACGCCGCCTGCGTGTTTGCCAGCGTTTCGGACCAGACCCTCCAGCGAACGGGCCAGGTCGATGATGCCGCGCACCGCTTCATCCTCCTCGTATTGCGCGGCGAGTTCCGGTTCCTGATCCAGAGCCTTTTCGAGCGTCATGCCGATCTCGAATGGCACCAGCTTCGCGATCCGATCGACAAATCCGTACGGATGCCCCAGCACGCGACCGGCATCCCTGATCACGGCCTTCGCCGCCATCGTGCCGTAGGTGATGATCTGCGAAACCTTGTCGCGACCGTAGCGC
>CAZMEA010000400.1:0-2385 GCA_964565135.1 uncultured Woeseiaceae bacterium | reverse complement strand
GGGCGCCCAGCGCTTCGAAGCGCTGGGTCAGCGAGACGACGCTGCGATTGCAGCGTTAGTCGAGTCCATCGCCTTTCACGACCGTATGACACCGGCAGGCATCGAGCAGCAGTCGCTGGCGATTACAGATCAGCTTCGCGATGCGCTGACAGACATCGACGTGCCCTTCGTCTCCTCGAAGAACCCCGTGTTCAAAAGCAGCATCATCATCCTTAAGGCGCCCGCGGAGAATCGCGGTCCGCTGATCGCGAATGTGCTTCGCGACGCCGGCGTCATCCTTGCCGGTGTGAACGGTCTGAGGCTCTCACCGCACATTTACAACACGGCTGATCACGTTCAGCGTGTTGCTGCCGCCATCAACGCGTCCCGCAACCTGCTCGGCTAGCGCTCGCGCGCCCACGATACACGACGCCAGACAGGGACGATTTGCAGAGTATGGCCCCGGAACGCCGGCAACGGATCTTTGCACTCAGCCTGCCGATCATCGGCGGCATGATCTCGCAGAACCTGTTCAACATCGTGGACACCGCGATGGTTGGATTGCTGGGGAACGCTGCGCTTGCCGCCGTTGGGCTTGGCGGCTTCATTGTGTTTGCCTGCCAGTCGATCGTTCTTGGCATCTCGACAGGCGTGCAGTCGGTCGCAGCGCGCCGGCGCGGCGCGGGTCAGACGGATCGGCCGATCAGGGTACTGAACTCTGCGCTGTTGCTGGTGTTGTGCATCGCCCCGCTCCTCTCGCTGGTGCTGATACAGTTTGTCGAACCCGTCTACCCTTACATCAACAGCGATCCGGACGTCATCGAGCAGGGCGTGCCCTATCTGCAGATTCGACTCGCGGCCATCATGTTTGTCGGTATGAATTTCGCATTTCGTGGCTACTGGAACGCGATCGACATGTCGCGCATCTATATGTCCACGCTGATCGCGATTCACCTGTGCAACATTCTGCTCAATTACGTGCTTATCTTCGGCAAATTTGGCGCACCGGAACTGGGTGTCGCCGGGGCAGGCTATGCGAGCGCCATCTCCCTCGCGTTCGGCACGTGCATTTACTACGTGCTCGGCGCAAGACTGGCTGCCTCGCGAGGTTTCCTTCGGGGCCTGGCAAACCGGGACGAAGTGCGATCCCTCATCTCTATTTCCATTCCGTCGAGTTTGCAGCAGGTCTTCTTTGCTGCCGGCATGGTCACGATGTTTTGGATCGTCGGCAAAATCGGCACGCCCGAAGTCGCGGCTGCGAACGTGTTGATTACGGTGACGCTGTTCGCGCTATTGCCGGGCCTTGGCCTCGGCATTGCGTGCACGACCCTGGTCGGCCAGGCACTCGGTGCGAAGGACGTGGACGACGCCCACCGATGGGGCTGGGACGTGACCAAGGTGGCGATGATCCTGATGTCGACGCTGGCACTACCCATGGTGCTGGCCCCGGATCTCGTGTCGTCCCTGTTCCTGCACGATGAGGCGACGCGCGAACTCGCTCGGTGGCCGATGCGACTCGTCGGCCTGCTGATGCCGATCGAAGCCGTCGGCTTCGTATTGATGCACGCGCTGCTGGGCGCCGGCGACGCGAAGCGCGTCATGGTGGTCAGTATCATCGTGCAGTGGGTGCTGTTCCTGCCACTTGCTTACATCATCGGTCCGCTGCTCGGCTTTGGCCTGCTGGGCGTCTGGCTCTGGCAAGGCGTCACGCGTGTGGGCCAGGCGACCGTGTTCCTCGGCAGCTGGCAGGGACGAAAGTGGCAGCACGTCGAGGTCTGACCGATGTGTCGTCGTCCAGGATCTGAAGACCCGGGTCCGCTTGCATTGGCCGCGCCCGACCGCATTAACTGAGCCAACGCTGAAGAATCGCCACCGAGGAAGCCAAGCCGTGTCCATGACCTACTCTGAAATGCTGCCACTGGGTACCGAAGCGCCCGATTTCGCCCTGCCCGATCCTGACGGTACGACCCATGCGCTGGGTGATGCTCCCGCAGATGCACCTGTCCTGGTCATGTTCATCAGCAATCACTGCCCGTTTGTAAAACACGTGGCGGGTGAGCTTGCGGCGCTTGGTCGCGAATACGCCGGCAAGGGTGTCGCGATATACGCCATCGGCAGCAACGATGCGGCGTCGCATCCTCAGGACGGACCGCCGTTCATGAAGCGGGAGGCGGAGAGCCGCGGTTATACGTTCCCATACCTGTTCGACGAAGATCAAAGTGTTGCCAAGGCCTATCGGGCCGCCTGCACGCCGGACTTCTTTCTGTTCGATACCAATCGAAAGCTCGTCTATCGAGGACAGCTGGACGGCAGCCGGCCCGGGAACAGTGTGCCGGTCGACGGCAGCGATCTGCGCCGCGCGCTCGACCAGGTGCTCGCTGGCGAACCCGTGTCTCCCGAACAGAC
>CAZMEA010000399.1:0-2389 GCA_964565135.1 uncultured Woeseiaceae bacterium | reverse complement strand
GCTTTAGGGAACTGTGACATGGGATACGGGACTAATCCGTGTATAATCCGCTCGCTCAACGGCCGGCGGTACGGCCTATGTTGACGGGCAGGACGGGCATCAGCAAGCGTGCCGGTTTCCAGCCCATGGCCGAACGGCCACAATCAACCGGATTATTCCCAGTAACGAATTCGAAGACGGCGCTTTGGGCGTCGTGGTGAACTACGGTCCAAGGGTATGAACAAAAAGCTAGCAGCACTTATCTTTGCATGTGTACTGAGCGCGCCTGTCAGCGCGGAAAGCCTGCTCGAGGGATCTGCCGAGGCCGGTCAGGCCAAGGCGGTCGTCTGCGGCGCCTGCCACGGTATTGACGGCAACAGTGTGAATCCGGAATGGCCCAACCTCGCTGGGCAGCACGCCGGCTACTCGTACAAGCAGCTCATGGCCTTCAAGAATGGCGACCGCATGAACGCGCTCATGCTTGGCCAGGTGGCGATGCTCTCGGAAGACGATATGCGAAATCTCGCCGTCTACTTCGAGTCGCAGACGCCGGCCGCGCGCTCTGTCGCCGACGAAAGCCTGGTTCGCCGCGGCGAAGCCATCTATCGAGGCGGCATTCGCGACAAGGGTGTCGCCGCGTGCATCGCGTGTCACGGACCGAACGGCAATGGCAATCCGGCCGCCAACTACCCGGTAATCGGCGGTCAATACTCGGTTTACGCGGCCAAGCAGCTGCGCGACTACGCCAGCGGCGCCCGCAAGAGCGACGGTCCCACGCGGGTAATGCGGGAAATCGCCTCACGTCTCAGTGAGGACGAGATTCTCGCGGTATCATCCTACGTTCAGGGGCTGCACTAGGCAGCCCGGGACGAGGCGTAATTGCCGAGCCGTATTGTCATGGCCCGAAACGGTCTAAACCAACGACAATCGGAACGGTCCAAGCGTAGACGTCCGCCCGTACGATTCGATCGTACGTTTCGTTGAACGAGAGCTCAGGTACCGAACATGAAGTATGTTTCCATTGCCGTAGCAGTGTTGGCTCTGGCCCTTGGCGGCTGGATCTATTTGCGTAGCACCTCGCCCGATCCGCAACCCGTTGCGGCACCCTCGCAGTCGGTCGTCGAAGATCTTCAACAGCCGGCCGCGGAAGAACCGGTCGCAGCAGAGACTGCCGACGAGAGCGAATCCGTTATGGTCGAGGAATCCTCGGGCGAGCCGGAACCCGAGGACGACGGCGAAAAACCGCTGATTCTGGCGCAGGCCGACACGAGCGCAGCGCAGCAGGACTGGCAGTACGCGGAAGGCACGCATTTCTCCCGGATGGTCCCGGCGCAGCCGACGGTCGGCGGACCGGACAAGATCGAGGTCGCTGAATTCTTCTGGTACGGCTGCAATCACTGCTTCGACTTCGAGCCCTACATCAACCGCTGGGCGGAAGACCTGCCGGCCAACGTTCGCTTCGTGCGCGTGCCCGCGCTCTGGAACCCGCTGGTTCGTCTGCACGGCCAGCTCTTCTACACAGAAGAAGTCCTCGCCAATAACGGCAAGCTCGAAGATCGCGACGGATTCCGCCAGGCGGTGTTCCTCGAGCTCCACCGACGTGGCAATCGACTGGCTTCGGAAGCCGCCATGATCGAAGTGTTCGAGCGTTTCGGTGTCAGCGCGGAAGACTTCAAGAGCACGTGGGGCTCGTTCGAGGTTGCACAGAAAATGCGGGTCGCCGAGGATCTTGCCCGACGTTACGGCCTGGCAAGCGTTCCGCTGATCGTGGTCAACGGAAAGTACCGGACCAGCGGCTCGGAAGCAGGCAGTTATCCCAAACTACTGGAAGTAATTGACGAACTCATCGCACGCGAGGAGACCGTACGTTAGAGTTTGCATCCTGCGAACAAGATTGCGAGAAAGGCCACCTGCGGGTGGCTTTTCTCGTTACGGGATTCGACAATTCCGATATGACACGGATCAAGGCAGGCATTTTCGGCGCCAGCGGCCGCATGGGCAGCCTGGTCGCCGACCTCGTCGCCGCGCACTACAGCGATCGGCTCGAGGTGACGGCCGCTCTGTCCGGTCAAGCGGACGGACTGGACCCGTTCAGCGCTTGCGATCTGGTCATCGATTTTTCTCTGCCAGCCGGTACCGAGCGCCTGACCGCCTGGTTGGCAGCTGCGGCCAGCCGCCCGGTGACGGTTGTCTCCGGTACCACGGGGTGCAGCGAGGATCAGCTTGCTGCGTTTCTGGCACTGGGCGACCGGCGCAAGGTCATGCATGCGACAAACTTTTCGGCCGGCGTCGCCGCGATGGCCAGGCTGTTGCACGTCGCCGGCCCCCTGCTGGCGTCGCTTGGCTATTCAGCCGTACTGACCGAAACACATCATCGGCACAAGAAAGACGCACCGAGCGGCACCGCGCT
>CAZMEA010000398.1:0-2406 GCA_964565135.1 uncultured Woeseiaceae bacterium | reverse complement strand
CGTGGCCGCCTGTATTATATCCGGCCAACGGCCCTCGCCAGAGATTCTGCTCATGAAAAACTGCCTGCGTTTGTTCCTGCTGCTGTCGCTGTCACCGGCATTTGCTCAACAGTCCGACGATTTCGACTACTACGAAGCCAACCGAATCATGATCCGCAACGGTGCGCAGGCAATACTCACGTGCAACGGCTTGTTCACGTCGGGCCGCACGCTCGAGCAGATCTTCAGGCAGGAACTGGCGCTGCTCGACGAGCCGGTCGGCACGGCCGACGGTGGCGACTACATCATCGATCCCGAGCTTCGGGCAGTCGCCGTCGGCGGCGGTGACTCGGGTACGGTCATGCGGGCAGCGTTCAGGGAAGGCATTGGCTGCGTGCTGATGTCGCCGGCGCAGACCTTCGACGACATCGACAGCCTGCCCGTCAACAAGCTGCCGTATCCGAACATGGATCCGGCAAGCACGCCGTGGCCGAATGGCGATCTCGTCGAGGACAAAACGCTGCCGGACGGAGTGGATGCCAGCGCACTCGAAGCGGCCAGCGAGTGGGCGTTCAACCGGCCTACACCCGAGCAGGACACCTTGAGCCTGCTGGTTCTGTACAAAGGCGACATCATCCATGAGCGCTACGCCGATGGCGTCGACATGTTCACTCGCACCCGTACATGGTCGACGGCCAAGAGCGTTACGGCAACGCTGATCGGCATGCTGGTCGACGAAGGCCGCATGAAGCTCGATGAACCCCTGCCCGTCGAATGGCTGCCCGCGGTGGCCAGCCCTGAAACCGATCCGCGCAGTGCCATCACTCTGCGTCACGTGCTCAACATGTCCACAGGCCTGTTTCCGACCGACGGCAGTGGACCGAGTATGTACGCGGTAGAGGGTTCCGGCCTCGCCTACTGGGCCGCCAGAAGCTCCAATGAAGGTGCGAGGCGCCGCGGGCTGATTCGTGAGCCCGGTACGTACTGGGACTATGAAAACTACGACACGCTCCTGCTGGTCGTCGCAATGAAGAATGTCATCGGCGACTACGACGACTACCTGGCGTTTCCGCGCACGCGCCTGTTCGACAAGATTGGCATGCGCAATACGCTCGCCAGCACCGACCGTTTTGGCGATTTCATCCTCAGCAGCCAGATCTACACCACGGCACGCGATCTTGCCCGCCTCGGCCTGCTCTACCAGCAGGGCGGAATCTGGGACGGCGAACGACTGCTGTCTGACGAGTGGATCGAGTTTGTAGCCACACCGGCGCCTGCCTCGGCGCCCAACGGCAACAACTACGGCGGCCAGTTCTGGCTGGTACCGGATGGGCGAACGGACGTGCCGAAGTCCGCGTTCTCAACCGCCGGCCATCGTGGCCAGTTCGTCATCGTGATACCGACGCACGATGTCGTCATTGTCCGGCGCGGGCTGGACTTCGGTGCCCAGGGATTCGATCGCTGGGGGCTGGCGCGGGAGGTGCTCAAGGCTACACCAGCCGGCGACGAATAAGACTGTCAAGGGCGCAGTCTCACCACCCGAGCAGGCGTCGCACGACAGCGCAACGACTCACGACGTATCCTTCACGGCGCGCAACCACCGCGCCTTCGTACGATCGGCGCGCAGAACCTCGATGCGAAAGCCGTTCCACTCGATCGAATCGCCGACCTTGGGTATTCGCTCCAGCGTCTCGGTGACGAGGCCACCAACCGAAGCAACGTCTTCCTCTGGCTGCCAGGGCACTCCAAGCACCGACGAGAGCTGGCGCAGATCAACCGAACCTTTGACGACAACCGAGCCGTCAGCACGCTTTCGGATCTCGTCCGCCGGTGAGTCGCTCTCGTCGCGAATATCGCCAACAACTTCTTCGAGAACATCCTCGAGTGTCACGATGCCCTGTACCCCACCGTATTCGTCGACAACGAGGGACAGGTGTCGATGACTCTCCTGGAACGTG
The DNA here is from genome assembly GCA_964565135.1 of uncultured Woeseiaceae bacterium. Classification (GTDB taxonomy): domain Bacteria; phylum Pseudomonadota; class Gammaproteobacteria; order Steroidobacterales; family Woeseiaceae; genus JBFGFX01. The sequence continues at coordinate 469 of CAZMEA010000398.1, read as the reverse complement.
TGCAATAACTTCGGCAGGGTCAGGCTTTCCGGTACCACTAGAATCTCGTGCGCCAGCGAGCCCCATTCGATTTCCTTGCCGGGATTCTCGAGCAGCCAGTCGAACAGCTGTTTGGCGAGGACCACATGCTTTGCCTCGTCGAGATTGCCGTCGGACGAAAACGGGAATCGACTGTGGCCGCTCTTGCGAACGTAATCGATCACCTCCGACCGGCTCATCGCTGCGGACAGAAAGTGCACCCTGTCGCGCGGCAACATGACGTCGCGCGTGTGCAGCTCGGGTAACTGGGCCGCACCTACGATGACGCCAGCCGTCCGTGGCCCGACAGACCCCTCCGTTCTGCCGAGCAGCGCAAGCAGCCGAATCTCTTCGACAGACGTAACCGGCAACTCCACATCGCCGCGGATGGATCGCGAGATCTTTTCGCTCAGGATTACGAGCGGCCACAGCAGGCGGCTCAGCCAGCTGA
>CAZMEA010000397.1:0-2407 GCA_964565135.1 uncultured Woeseiaceae bacterium | reverse complement strand
AACTCCGCTAGTGGAATCGGGTCCATGTCCCTATAAAATGCAGGCCGACTGTCAAGAGGCAGCGGTAAGAAGTTGCTTTAGCAACAATTTTTGGGGATTTCAGGTGCAGGTCAATCAGGTCATCACCGCATCGCGGCTGTTCGCCGTCGGTGCTCTTTCGTTATTCGTTTCACAAGGCGCGCTGGCGCAGGCGGGGTCCACCGCGCTGGAAGATCTGCCGCGCCCCGTCATGCAGGCGTTCAAGCTCTCTTCGACGCCGCAGATCGACGGCGCTGTCCAGGGAGATCCGGCCTGGGAAGGCGTGATTCCAACGAGCAACTTCACGGCGATTCAGCCGGTCGAGGGCGTCCCCGCCTCGCAGGACACCGAAGTATTCATCGGTTATACCGACACCGCCTTGTACATCGGCGTCATGATGTACGACGAAGCTCCGGAAACGATTATCGTTGCCGACAGTCGGCGTGACTCGGAACTCGACCAGACCGACAGCTTCCAGGTGATCATCGACGGCATCCTCGACCGCCAAAACGGGTATGTGTTTGGCACGAATCCGGCGGGCATCGAGTACGACGCACAGGTCATCAAGGAAGGCTCGACCGGTAACTTCGGTTCGGGCGGCGGCGGCTTCAACCTCAACTGGGATGGCAGCTGGGAAGTCGAATCCAGGATCACCGACTACGGCTGGTCAACGGAAATGGAAATTCCGTTCACCACCCTGCGCTACGGTAGCGCTGAAGAGCAGTCCTGGGGCATCAACTTCCAGCGCAACATCCGCGCGAACAACGAAATTGCGTTTTGGGCGCCGCTCAACCGTCAGCGCAGCATCGCTCGAGTGTCCGAGGCAGGCACCGTCACCGGCATTACTCCACCACCGCGGCGCAATCTTCAGATTCTTCCTTATGCCCTGACCCGCTGGGATCGCGGCGGAGATATCGATGGAACGATCGACGACCAGGAGTTCGGCGTCGACATCAAGTATTCGATAACGCCTAACCTGACCCTGGACGCCACGTACAACACGGACTTCGCACAGGTCGAAGTCGATGACGCGGTCGTTAACCTCGACCGCTTCAGCATCTTCCTGCCCGAGAAACGACCCTTCTTCCTGGAGAATGCCGGCCAGTTTACGGTCGGCAATGCGCGGCAGGTCGAGCTGTTTTTCAGCCGCCGGATCGGCTTGCGCAGTGGTGAGCCCGTGCCGATCGAAGCCGGGTTGCGCCTGTCCGGCAAGGTCACGGATCGCACCAACGTCGGCTTCCTGTATATGTCGGACGAGGGCGTGGACGGTGTCGCTCCGCAGAACGATTTCGTCGTCGCGCGCGTGAACCAGGAACTGCCGAACCGATCGTCTATCGGCGCGCTGGTCGTCAGCCGGAACGGCGACGGCAGCGTGTCCGGCGATCCCTCGAGCGACGAAAACCAGACGTATGCCATCGACGGGCGATGGGGCATCGGCGACAACCTGCTGCTGGAAGCCTGGGCCGCCAAGACCGACACGCCCGGACTGACAGGGGACGACTTCGCGTTCTCGACGAAGATGATCTTCGACTCGGCGAAGTGGTCGTCACGCCTGAACTGGACCGAGGTGCGTGAAGACTTCAACCCCGAGGTTGGCTTCCTGCAGCGCGACGACTACAAACGCGGCGAGTTTTTCATCATGCGTCGCTTCCGGCCGGAAGGACCGCTGCTGGAGATTCGCCCGCATATCTCGCTCAACGGTTTCTGGGACCTGGACGGCTTCCAGGAGACCGGCTTCCAGCATTACGACGTGCACTGGGAATTCAAGAACGGCTATCGCATCGATACCGGCATGAACTATCTGACCGACGGGCTGCAGGAAGACTTCGAGATTGTTGATGGAGTCATCGTCCCGGCTGGTCGGTATACCGGTGCTGAAGCCCAGATCGTCGGCAACACCGACCTGTCGAAGCCGCTCAGCTTCCAGATGCGCACGAACATCGGCAAACGCTTCGGCGGCGATCGCATGGTGCTGCGGCCGACGCTCTTCTGGCGAATCGGCGAGACCTTCAACTCCGAGTTTACCGTTATCTACAACGACTTCGATCTGCCTTACGCAGGCGGTAACTTCGACGTCACCCTGGCACGCGCACGCCTGTCCTATTCATTTACGCCGCGCATACTGTTGCAGGCTGTGCTGCAGTACGACACGAACTCCGAGGTCTTCTCCTCGAACATTCGCTTCTCGATGCTGCGCACGGCCAACTCCGGCCTGTTCGTCGTGTACAACGAGTTCGACGAGCGTGGCCCCGGCGCGCCGCCGACGGGTCGCCAGTTCATTATCAAGTACAACTACCTGTTCGACGTCTTCAAATAAGACGACGTCGGGCAGGCGTTACTCGAACTCGACCTCGCCCCAGCGCAATGGCAGGTGCATGTTCACCTGCCC
>CAZMEA010000396.1:0-2419 GCA_964565135.1 uncultured Woeseiaceae bacterium | reverse complement strand
GAGTTCTAGCGTTCCGCCTGACGGCAGTACACTTCGCTAGTTGGCGCCACCTGTCTCTGCATGCACGCGCGCAAGCTGCGCGTCAATCTTGCTGCGAATCTCCTCGCTGACAGCGATGAACTCGGGTTCATCCTTCAGCTGCCAGTACAGATGTCCGTCGCTCAGGAAGAAGAACCAGAAGGTCAGCCAGCCGGCGTCGGCAGCCGTGCGCAAATACGCCAGCGCGGCCTCCCTATCGCCACGAAGGGCAACGAAGTCGGCCCAGGAGACCAGCTCGAACAGGCGGCTCTGCGAAAGCTCGCCCTCTTCAATATCCCCGTTAAAGCGCGGTTCGAGAAAAGCTTCTACCTTGTCGAGCAGAGCATTAGCGTCGTCGACTCTCCCCGCTGCCATGTGCACTTCCGCCTGCCATATGAAGTGCAGGTAATCCCGGTCGTTCATGTTGTCGGGATCGAGTTCTCTGCCACCGACCGGCCGGGTCGCCAGCTCCATAGCGCCTTGGAAGTCAGCTTGCTGATTCAGGTGGCCGACCATGGCGCCCAGGTAAATCTGATTGTCAGTACCGGCCTCGACCGCGGCCTTTGCGCGCTCCAGCGCCGCGTCGTCGCGCACCGCGATGTCCAACACCGCTTGCGGATAGACGAGCCGCCGCGCTGCGAATGGTAGTTCCGCTTTCACCCTGTCGATCTCCCGTTGCGCACCTTCGAAGTCGCCAAGATGGACCAGGGTTACAATTCGGTTGACCAGCGGACCTGCATCATCAGGGGTCAGCCGAATTGCCTCGTCAATCGCAATGTAGGCGTCAGCATATCGGCCGAGCTGGAAGTAATGGCCGGCCAGACGACGATGTCCGAGCCCGAATCCCGGGTCGATATCGATAGCGCGCCTGAAACGTCGCTCCGCGTCATCGAGACGGTCAAATCGCCGGTACATCGTGCCCAGCTGGACATTGATGTCCGGCGAGAGCGGATCCAGCGATATCGCTCGCTCCAGCATCTCGAGCGCCAGTTCGATGCGGACGCCGCCTCGCCGGCTTCCGACGTACAGCGCGTAATCCCGATGCGCAATTGCCGAGTTCGGGCTCAATTCGATGGCACGTTTGTAGAACGGTTCGGGATCGTCTCCCGTATTACGGTCGAGGTAGATGGAGCCCAGCGACGCATAGGCCTCGCCAAGCGACGGGTCGAGCAGTAGCGCCTTGTTTGCTGCCGCCAGTGCCGGAGCCAGGTAGTCGGCCGGATCCACGTTGGCGTCATAGGAGGGCAGCAGGTTGAGACCGTCGGCGAGTCCGACGTAAGCGAGGGCGAAAGCCGGGTCGAGCTTAATTGCCTGTTCGAAGTAGCCAATACCCTCCTCGATCGAGTCGGCGACTCGCCGATAGATGCGCTGGCTGCCGAGCAAATAGAGCTGGTAGGCTTCCAGGCTGTCCGTTGGAACACGCTCGATGCGCGACCTTTCGTCCGCGGAAACAACAGCCTTCAAGTCACCAGCGACGGTTTGCGAAATCTCGCTCTGGATCGCGAACACATTTTCAGTGGTAAGCTCTCGCTCGAAGTTGCCGGCCCAGCGGCTGGTTTCACTGGCAATGTCGATCAGCCTGACGTTGATGCGCACACGGTCGCCGGCACGCTGAACGCTGCCTTCGAGCAGGGTTGTGACGCCGAGCTCGGCACCGATGTCGGCGATCGACAGACCGGAACCGACAATTCGCTCAACCGAAGTGCGTGCAATCACCTTCATTGCACCGATCTTCCCGAGGCTTGAAATGATGTCGTCGTGAATACCTTCGACAAAGTACACGTCATCAGGATTGCCACTGCGATTGTCGAACGGCAGGACGGCGATCGACGGCTCGCCGGCGAGGGCAGGTGTCGATTCGACGGGGGGGCCGTCTGTCGAGAACTGGTTGAAGGCGAATAAGGCGACCAGGACCGTAAGCACGGCAATGACGATGTAGTCGAAGGTCCGCAGACCCTGCCGCTGGTCAACCGAAGTGGATGCCGCAATGCCGTCATCGCGGACGACGCCATCGGGCGTGATCTGGTACACCCAGGCGACAATCAGCGCCGGCGCCAGGCCAATGGCAACGGTCACAATGACGAACGTGATGGCCCGATCCGGAAGGCCGATGTAGGGAAAGATAGTTTCGGCGACCTGGATGAGCGCCCACGCGCCTACGACGTAGGCAAATGCGACCCTGTGAACGTTGCGTCGTTTGAGTTCGTCAAGAAATCCCTGGCGAGAATCGTCAGGCATTGGGCATCGCATTCGTCGGTGGCGCTACAGGATACTCTCCCGTTCCCGGGCATACAAAGGCGCGAGATCCGGGGGCCGGTTGAGTTTGCGTGCGCTCGCGGCCGGGCCGTTTGCGCAAATTGCGCGGGTCGCTTCCATATCTGGTTTGCGAAGTTACTTTAAG
>CAZMEA010000395.1:0-2420 GCA_964565135.1 uncultured Woeseiaceae bacterium | reverse complement strand
CCATGATTACCATCAGCACGAACCACGGCGACATCAAGATTGAACTGTTCGAAGAATCCGCGCCTATCTCATCTGCGAACTTCAAGCAGTACGTCGAAGACGGCTTCTACAATGACACGATCTTTCATCGGGTGATTCCGAACTTCATGATTCAGGGCGGCGGCATGGACTCCGACATGCGTGAAAAACCGACCCGCGATCCGATCAAGAACGAAGCCGAGAATGGTGAGAAAAATCTTCGCGGCACACTGGCTATGGCGCGTACGCAGGTCGTCGACAGCGCCACCTCACAGTTCTTCATCAACCTTCGCGACAACGACTTTCTCAACAACGGTTCGCGCGACTTCGGCTACGCCGTCTTCGGCAAGGTCGCCGAGGGGATGGACGTCGTTGACGCTATCGCCGGCGTGCAGACGGGCAACCACGGCATGCATCAGGACGTACCCACCGAACCGGTGGTCATCCAGAGCGTCAGCATAGACGACTGACGGGAGGTAACCCGTGCTCGAGAAGTTCGATCGGTATCCATTGACGTTCGGCCCGACGCCGATCGAAAAACTTCCGCGCCTGAGCGAGCATCTCGGCGGCGCGGTCGAGATATACGCGAAGCGCGAGGACTGCAACTCCGGCCTCGCGTTTGGCGGCAACAAACTGCGAAAACTCGAGTACATAGTGCCGGATGCAATTGCGTCCGGCGCAGACACTCTCGTCTCGATCGGGGGTGTGCAATCGAACCACACCCGCCAGGTTGCAGCAGTCGCGGCCAAAATCGGCATGAAGTGCCGACTCGTACAGGAAAGCTGGGTGCCCTTCCCCGACGCCGTGTACGACCGCGTCGGCAATATCCTGATGTCCCGCGTCATGGGAGCGGAAGTCGAACTCGTCGATGAGGGATTTGACATCGGTATCCGCGAGAGCTGGGAAGCCGCGCTGGAGGACGTCAAGGATCGCGGCGGCGTGCCCTATCCGATTCCCGCCGGCGCCTCCGTACACAAGTATGGCGGTCTCGGCTTTGTCGGCTTCGCCGAGGAAGTGCGGGCGCAGGAGGAAAAGCTCGGATTCAAATTCGACTACATCGTCGTCTGCACCGTCACTGGCTCAACGCACGCCGGCATGGTCGTTGGTTTTGCCAGGGACGATCGCGCTCGCAGCGTTATCGGCATCGACGCATCAGGCACACCGGAGCAGACGCATGCGCAAGTGCTCGACATTGCGCAGAAGACGGCTGACCTCATTGATCTCGGCAGAACCATCGAGGCGGACGACGTGGTCCTGAAAACCGAGTACGCCTACCCACTCTATGGCGTACCTTCCGACGAGACGAACGACGCCATTCGTTTGTGCGCCAGGCTCGAGGGCATGATGACCGACCCTGTCTATGAGGGTAAGTCCATGCAGGGTCTGATCGACCTCGTAAAGAAGGACTTCTTCCCCGCCGGCTCGAAGATCCTGTATGCACACCTGGGCGGCGTGCCGGCGATCAACGGCTACAGCTACCTGTATCGCAACGGCTGACGCGGTGCCAGCCTACGCTGCATCTGCAGCCTCGGGCGCGCCAGGCGTGTAGCCAAGATTCGGCGCCAGCCAGCGCTCGGCTTCCTCGATGCTCATACCCTTGCGCGCCGCGTAAGACTCCACCTGGTCGCGAGCGATTTTTCCAACCGAGAAGTACTTCGCCTCGGGATGCGAGAAGTAGAAACCACTCACCGAAGCCGTCGGTAGCATTGCGTACGACTCTGTCAGGCTTACGCCCGTTGCGTTCTCGGCGTCGAGCAACTGCCAGAGCAGCGCTTTCTCCGTGTGATCCGGGCATGCGGGGTAACCGGGTGCCGGCCGGATCCCGGAGTAGGCTTCGCGAATCAGTTCGTCGTTGCTGAGGCGCTCGTCCGTGGCGTAGCCCCAGAATTCTTTTCGAACACGTTCGTGCAGGTATTCAGCGAACGCTTCAGCGAAGCGATCCGCCAGCGCCTTCAGCATGATGCTGCTGTAGTCGTCGTGCGCGGACTCGAAGCGCTCGGTGTGCTTGTCGATGCCGTGACCGGCAGAAACCACGAAGCCGCCGATGTAATCCTTCAAACCCGTCTCCGCAGGGGCTACGAAATCCGATAGACACAGCTGCGGCTGACCGTTCTGCTTGCCGCGTTGCTGGCGAAGATGATGTAGTCGCAGCAATTCGCTCTTACGCGCGGCGTCCGAGTAAATCCGAATGTCGTCATGCTCGACGCTGTTTGCGGGGAAGAACCCAACGACTGCCGACGGTGTCAGCCAGTCCTCACGAATGATCTGTTCCAGCATGGCGTCGGCGTCACGCTTCAGTTTGCTCGCCTCCTCGCCGACCACCTTGTCGGTCAGGATCGCGGGATACTTGCCGTGGAATTCCCACGCGTTGAAGAACGGCATCCAGTCGATGTAGTCGACCA
>CAZMEA010000394.1:0-2436 GCA_964565135.1 uncultured Woeseiaceae bacterium | reverse complement strand
CGCCAGCGACTGGAACGCATGCAGCAGGCATCGAACAACCAGTCATCCAGCCAGCAACAGTCCGGTCAGTCGTCGGGCTCCTCGCAGTCATCGTCCGGGCAATCTTCCGACCAATCGTCCGAATCGAGCGGCGGCGAGCCATCCGAGCAGCAATCGGCGTCAAACGACCGTCAGCAGCGCGAAATGGAGCAGCTCAGGCGACGCCTCGACAGTGCCGTACGCGCGATGGACGAAGCCGATCAGGCAATGCGCGAGGGCGCAGATCCGGAGGCGCTCCGGCGCGCCGCAAGTGAAGCACAGCGGCAGCTCGAAGGGGCCCGCGACCAGGCAGCGGCCGAGCAGCAGCGGCTCATGCAAGCAGAGCTGGATGAACTCGGCGAGCGGGCGAACGATGCGTACGAAGCACAATCGGACATGGAAGAGCGCCTGCAGGCCGCCATTCGCAACATGCTTGTCGATGATGAGAACAACAATCGTCTGGACAGTGGGCTGACGTTTACCGAAGAAATGGAGATGGCACGCGCGAAACGAGAGCTTCAGGGCGAACTGCAAAGCCTCGCGCAGGATGTAAACCAGGCTGCGTCCGAATTGTCAGGTGACTCGCCCGAAGCGGCCGACGAACTGGAACGTGCACTGAGCGAGCTTCGAGAGCAGGAGGTCGACGCGCGCCTGTCCATTGCCGCGTCGTACATCGAACAGGGCGAGGCAGTTTACGTATCGGGCAGCGAAAGCGCCGTCACCGAATCGCTTCGCGACTTCACCCAGGCGCTGCGCCGCGCAAGCGCGCTGGCAGGCGGGGAATCAGATTCTGACAACCCGCAGCGCGGACGGGGGCTGGCCGAGACCCTCGCAGACACCCAGGCCGTGCGTCGTGAACTTCAACGTCTGGCCGAGGCCAGCGAGGATGCGAACCGCGAGGGCTCCGGACGACCGAATGCGAACAGCAGCCAGCCGGGTGAACCGCAGGACGAACAGCAGGCAGGCATGCGCGGCAATCCGACGATGCGGTCCGGCGAGGTAACGCGCTGGGGTCGTGACGACCTGCAGGAGTCGACCGGTATTGTCGTACCGGATTTGCAGGTGACGCGTGAGCTCGATCGCACGATCGACAACCTGTCGGACGACGTTCTCAACCTGTTCCGCCAGCTCCGTGACTCTGGCGTGCCTGAACCTGCAATCGACGAGCTGCGCAGGCTGGCTGCAGATGTCCGGGCATCCGACTTCAGCGGTAACGAAGCGCTGCTCGAGCGTGAATCCCGCGCCGCCCTGACGCTCGTCGAACAGCTGGAACTGGCCCTGGCCCGTGCGGCACGGGAGCAAGGCACGCAGGTGCGAGCGACGCCGGCAGAACGCGTGCCCGATCAGCACCGCGAACCGGTGGCCAACTACTTCCGTCGCCTGGGCGAAGATCGCAACGCGAACGACGACGATGATCAGTAGGCTCAGGCCGATCAGACGCGCGCGTTCGCTATTCGGGAGCCGTATCGCCGCGGCCGCAGCGCTGGCGATAGCGATGGCGTGTGCGCCCGCGGCACCCGCGCTGGCGGACGCCAGACTGGGGGCAGACGACTTCTCCGGCGTTCTGTCGGTCGCAGAGCGCATGCCGCGTCTGCGTAGCCTGCTGGTCAGTCACAACGGCGAGCTGATCGTCGAGTCTTACTTCAACGGTGCACGACCCAACCAGACCACCAACGTGAAGTCGGTGTCCAAGACGATCATGTCGGCACTGATCGGACTGGCAATCGACGAGGGCCATATCGAAAGCCTCGATCAACCGATTTCCGACTACTACGGCGAACTGCTTGCGGAACTGGATGACCCGCGCAAAGCGACGATTACGGTGGGCAATCTGCTGTCGATGCAGGCCGGTCTCGAGACTACGAGCTTCTACAACTACGGCCAGTGGGTGCTGAGCAATGACTGGATCCGTTTCGCGCTGGAGCAGCCGATGCTGGCCGAGCCCGGCACGCGCCTGCTCTACAGCACCGGCAATACGCATCTCCTGTCTGCAATTCTGACCGCCGCCACGGGGCAGTCGAGCTTTCGCTTTGCGCGCGAGCAGCTGACCCGACCGCTGGACTTCGACCTCGCCGCCTGGGACCGCGATCCGAACGGCATCTACTTCGGCGGCAACAACATGGCGTTTACGCCGCGCCAGATGCTGGCGTTCGGCGAGACGTACATAAATGGCGGCGAGTATCGCGGTCGCCAGGTTATTCCGGCGGAATGGGTCAAAACGTCGACCCGGAAGCTGGTCGAGTCACCGCGTGAGAACGGTCGCTACTACGGCTACGGCTGGTGGATTCGCAACTTCGCAGGCTTCGACGCCCCGTACGCATGGGGCTACGGCGGTCAGTTTATCGTTCTCGTACCCGAACTCGACCTGGTCGTTGTCACGACCTCGAGCAGTGAACCGGGCGACGGGCGACGGGCGCA
>CAZMEA010000393.1:0-2440 GCA_964565135.1 uncultured Woeseiaceae bacterium | reverse complement strand
TGCGCGTGGACGTGATTGCCGATCTCGTCTGCCCCTGGTGCTACATCGGCAAGCGTCGGCTCGACCGTGCGCTGGGTGCCGTGTACGGGCCGGCTGCGGTCACCTGGTATCCCTATCAGCTGAATCCGGACATGCCGGCCGAGGGCATGAGCCTGGACGCCTACCTCGCCGAACGAATCGGGAGCCCGGCCGCGGCAGAACAGGCGTTGGCAGAGCTCAGCAAGATTGGCGACGCCGAGGGCATTCGCTTCGCCTTCGATCGGATCGAGCGCGTGCCGAACACGCTGCCCGCGCACAAGCTGATGTACCTCGCGCAAAGCAAGGGCGCGGACCCGGGCGCGCTTGCTGAAACGCTTATGCAGCGTTTCTTCGAGCACGGGCGCGACATTTCAGATACTGACGTGCTTGTCAGCGTTGGTCAGCTGCACGGTCTCGCGCCTGCCGATGTGCGTGGTGCCCTGGAGGATGATGCCGTGACCCGGATTGTCCTCAATCAGGAAAAGCAGATGCGCGGCAGCGGCGTGGCCGGCGTTCCGGCATTCCTCGTAAATCAGCAGCTGTTTGTCAGCGGCGCCCACGACACCGACGTTCTGGTCAGTATGTTCGACCGGGCAATGTTTGGTACCGCCGAACTCGAGGACAAGCAGGCCGACCTGCACTAGCCCTAGGTCCATCCCTTGCGGGCGAGCAACGACACGTCGCTCGCCGTGAGGAACTCATTCAGCCTTGTGGTAGACGTATCGGCCGATCAGGACTGACGTGGCGCCGCTGTCATCGCGTCGAAACTCGATTGGCGTTTTCCGGCCCGTGTTCAGAAGGTAGTAGTTCATGCCTTCGTGGCTCGGGTCTTCGGGAATCAGCGGTACCTTCGACCCTCCGGGATCGCGTTGCAGATACAGCATGCCACCTTCGATGACGACGCTGACCGACTCGACGTCGCGATACGTCGTGTAGTCACCGGCAAGCGACTGCATGCGGGAACGGATGCCAATGGAAGGGACGGCTTCGTCGGGGTCCTCGCCCAGCAGGATTGCGAGCACGGACTCTGCGATCGAGCTGTAGTTCATGCCGCTCGAATTTCCCATCATGACGACGCCGAGTTTCCTGTCAGGAATCATCGCCATGTGAGCGGTGGATACGGAAATCGAGCCGCCATGGTCAATCAGCGTCTCGCCAAGGAAATCCGGAGTGATACCCAGCCCAAACCCGTAGCCCGTTCGGCCGTAGTAGCCGTCAGGTTCACGAATGTGCAGGGTCTGCATTTGCCGCATTGATCGCTCGCTGATAAGCCGACCGTCCGGGTGGCGGCCTTCTTCGATGAGCATGTTCATGTACCGGGTCATTTCGGTGACCGAGCTGGCAATGCCACCTGCTGCCGACAGGAAACTGAATTCCGGATTGTCGACAGGGTTGGGGTAGGGAAATGCCGCCGGCTCGACCGAGTCGCCTCGCTTGCGATGCGGCATCAGGTGGTCGGGATCCGAAAACAGCGCGTCCGTGTCGAAGGTGCTCCTAGCCATGCCGAGTGGTCGTATCACGTTCTCGGTGACGTACTCATGAAACGGCACTCCGGATACCGACTGGACGATCGCGCCAAGCATGCGCCACGCAGCATTGTTGTAGAAAAAATGTTCGCCTGGCTCGAACGCGATCTCGTCGGTGGCGCCATTGACGAAGCGGAAGAAATCATCGGCGCTGGCCATCGGTACACCCGTATCCTCGCCGAGCCCGCGCGAAATGAGCACCGTCGAAGTTGCCAGGTTTGGAAAGCCCGGGCTGTGCGAGAGGAAATGTCGAATCCGGATCGGTTCGTTCGGCAACCCGAGGTCGAACGACAGGTGTTTGGAGATCGGATCGTCGAGGTCCAGCTTGCCGGCCTCGGCAAGCTGCAGTATCGCAATCGCGACAAACGATTTCGTGACGCTGCCGATGCCGAACAGCGTGTCGGTTGTGGCCGGCAGATTCTTCACGCTGTCGCGGGCGCCGAACGCGTCCGCGTAGATTGTTTCTCCGTCCTGCACCACGGCGATCGCAAAACCGGGCATGCGGGCTTCCCGCATGCGTTCGGGCACGTTTGCTTCAACCCAGGCCCGTATCGGATCCGACTGTGCGCTCGCGCCGGCGCTCAGCGAGATGAGCAAGAACGCCAGTGAAATGGCGGATAAAGCTCTCATGCCCAGTCCTCGACACGGTAGACGACTTCGCCACCGGCCCGAATGCGCCAGCCGGTGATCGGATTGACGTGATACGGGATCGCGCCCGGACCGCGAGCGGCAAGAAACGCCTCGCGTGTCGGCTGCACGAAGCCCGTCTCATCGACGGCCCGGCTAAGGATCACGGTCTCCTTGCCATCCCAGTTGAACAGGTGACGGAATCGAGTGTGGGCTTTTGGCAGGACCGGGTCCTGCAGCTTTGCTGCCTGCCATGTCTTGCCGTTATC
>CAZMEA010000392.1:0-2445 GCA_964565135.1 uncultured Woeseiaceae bacterium | reverse complement strand
TCGCGTTCGCCAAAGACCTCCGGCAGGTAGTAATTGCCATCGGCGTGCGACCCACGCGCGAATTCCATACCGCTTTGTTCGACGGAGACGTCTGTCAATGCCAACCAGATAGAACAGATCTGCTTGCCCTTGACCGGCCAGTAAGGAACGTCCTGATGCCACGGCGTTTCAGTCGTGGTCTGCGGCTCCTTGACCAGGAGGTGATCGAAGTAGAAGCGAGCCGTCGAAGAACCCATCGCCTCGGCGGCCAGTTGCGCGACACCCGACTCGTGAATGTAGGCCCGCACGTCCTCGTTATCCCGCCACTGGTATCGGTCGGTGAAAAGCCTGTCGGTCGCAGCACCCGGGTTCGCATCGTTGGCCCACTGGCTGGGGTGATCCAGCTGGTGTTCCGCATACGCCGTCATTTGCTCAACCCACTTCGAATCAACGGCCTGCGGCAGGAGAACGACGCCATCTCGCTGATACGTCTTTATCTGTTCATCGGACAGTCGCTTTGCCATCGGTCTCTCGCTTGTCGTCAGCGCGCGTTACTCGCCTGCACCCTGGTCAGTGCCCCGGACGATGACCGAGAAACCGTCAAACTGGTACTCCCGATAGCCGTCGCTGACCGTGACATCATCGGCCGTCCCGGCCTGTATCGACGCGAATGCATTACCCAGCGCCGTCATGTAATCGGCGTCAACGACAGGTACATTGTGCGACGTCAGTGCGGAATCGATCTGGCCAGCCAGGCCTGCAAGCCGCGCGGCACTCGCCGCGTAATCATCGAAGTTCGAGCCTTCGAGATGCGTGTACAACGGCGCCAGATAGAAGGTGTCGCCGGTGAACAATAGCCGGTTGTCTCGATCCAGCAGGCAAATGGAATCAGGCGCGTGCCCTGGCGTTTCAAGAATCTCCAGTTGCCGGCCACCGATATCGATGACATCGCCCTCACCCACGATCATGTCAATTTCGAACGGTCGACTGCGATACGTGGCGGGATCGAAACCCGGCGGCAGGTCCTTCCAGACCCATCCTTCGCGCAGGAAGCCCGCGACGGCAGACGGATCGCTCCCGGCAGTTCTTGCCCGGGTATAGGCGGTATCACGACCGTAGATCGTGTCGAACTGGTAATTCCCACCGATGTGGTCGTAGTGCGTGTGCGAGTTCAGAACAACGATATCGAGGTCCGTAAGGTTGGTCACGACACTGCGGATGTCGCCAATACCAAGACCGGTATCGAACAGGAGCGCACGTTCGGTGCCGACGATAAGAAACGACATGACCTCTTCGAACTGGCCTGGCTCGTAGATCGCGTAAATGTCGTCGCCGATCAGGTAGACATCGAACCAATTTTGATCAGTGTCGACCTTTTCGAAGGCAGACCACTCCGGGCGCGGCAGCTTGTCCCACCAATTGTCTTTGTCGGCACCGCGTCCCTGTACCTGCTGATTATCAGAAACATCCGCGGCCGGCTCATGGTCGGATTCGCAACCGGAAAGCAGCACTGAAGCGAGCAGGAACGATGTGATGAGACTTCGCATACCGAGACCTGTCACCGATGCTGATCAAACATTATCTGGTTACCGTCCGGATCGGTCAGCGTGAAACTCGCGGGCCCGGTTGTCGCGTCATCCGCCTCGCTCGTCAGCTCAACACCGGCTTCTTTAAGACGCCGCTGGATCTCGCGTACATCCGTAAATGGATCAACGTTGCTCGCATTCTGATCCCAGCCCGGATTGAACGTCATGATGTTGCCTTCGAACATGCCCTGGAACAGACCAATGACATGATCGCCGTTCTTCAGGATTAGCCAGCCCTGTTCAGCATCCCCGCCCATGGTTTTGAAACCAAGCGTCTCGTAAAAGCTTCGCGAAACCTCCAGGTCCTTGACCGACAAGCTGACAGAAAATGCACCCAACTCCATATAAGCCTCCCTGGCGAGCATCGCCACTAATCGAGAGGCAATCCTAGCAGTTCGAAGGCGTTCATTTATTGCCGGTCACGAGTAGCAAAAAGCAATTCGCCCGACGGCCATCGAATGCCACCAAAGCGGCCGGAAGTCTTTTCCGGGGCCAAGGTTGGTTGACACGAAGGTAATAATTAGTAACCATTTGGTTACATGTTAGATGACCAAGACATGGATGCCGTGTTCCAGGCGCTGGCCAGCAGCAGCCGTCGACGCATGCTGGACCGGTTGAAGGAGTCACCCGGAATCCCTGTCGGGGCGCTGGCCGCTGACTTTGACGTCAGCCGCATAGCCGTCATGAAGCACCTGAGGGTTCTCGAGGACGCGCAGCTGGTTGTGTCGCGGAAAGAGGGCCGCACGCGCCGCCTGTACTTCAACGCGGTGCCGATCCAGCTGATCCATGAGCGCTGGATGACGGACTACAGTGCCTACTGGAGCGGCAACCTTACGCGCCTCAAGTACGCGGCGGAGCTCCGTGAAGAGAGTTCGCAACG
>CAZMEA010000391.1:0-2457 GCA_964565135.1 uncultured Woeseiaceae bacterium | reverse complement strand
ACATTATTGATCATGACGATCGGTGCGTTCGTGCTGGGTTGGGCCGTGGCCAAGGTGAGCAGCTATTTCGGCAACAGGCTGACGGCGAAGGAACGAGATCCCCGTGACGATCGGATCCGCGCGCTCGAAGCCGAACTGCGCGTCGCCCGTACAGAGAGCGAAAAGCACCAGGAATCTGCCGAGACGCGTGAAAGGGAAATCGAAGACCTCACGCGGCAGCTTGATGATGCAGGCCTGCATCTGCAAAAGCAGGAAGAGCTGATTCAGACGCTCAAGTTCGACCTCAAGGACTCGGTGAAAAAGACTCGCGAACTGCGAGCTGAACTGCAGGACCGGGCGACAGAAAACCTTAAATCCGAGGTCAAGTTACGCGAAGTCGAAACAGAGCTGTCGGTCGCACAGGCATCGACCGATTTGCTGGCAACCGGGGTACTCGACTACTCGGTGGCACCGGGCGCGGAAGAATCCGAGGACGACGAAGAGGAAGGACCGAGGATCCAGCGTTCGCATTCCTGAGCACGCCAGACGGTGGCTGAATTAACCTAATCCAGCACCGTATCCTCTGACATTTGTTGCATCGGCAACACAACAGAATGCCCTAGTGGTCTGGCGTTTAGCGTCTGATTTACGGACAATGTTGTTCCATTGTCACGGTCGTCACCAGTCAGTTGAGTTTCCTTAGTTCCATTCGTCGGTTCCACGCCGATCGTCTCGGGGTCATCCTCGTACTCGCTCTGTTGGCGGGACAGGTAGCCCTCGCGGCACACCAGTTCGAGCATGCCCTCTTCGAAACTGACGAAGCTTGCGCTTACTGTTGTCACTTTGACTCGTACGACGGGCCGGTTGTCGACGTATCGGCGCCGGTCACGCAGCAAAATTCTGACGGCGCCATACTCTGGCGTCCGACCGCGGAAGACCTATCCCAGCCCTTCACGGATTACCTGAGCCGAGCGCCGCCCTCACTCTGAGAAGACCTACCTGCCCGTTAGGGCAGCGACACGACTTTTTTCGACGACCCGATTGCCTCGGGTCATTCGTCACCCGGTACAACTCAGAGGTCATCATGACTAACCAATACCGTCGCAGCTTGCGACTCCAGATTGCCGTCGGCGCACTTCTCGGCACCCTCGGCGCGACAGCGTCAGCGCAAAGCAACAGTACATCCGAGAACGACGACGAGCATCACAACATCGAAGAGATCATCGTCGAGGCGGTTGCACTGCCGCGAACCGTGGAAGGCCTTATTCAGCCGACAGCCGTCCTGCAGGGACGTGAGCTGGAAATGGATATCGCGTCCAGCATCGGCGAAACCGTGTCCAGTCAGCTTGGCGTCAGTTCATCCTACTTTGGCCCCGTGTCCTCGCGCCCGGTCGTTCGCGGCCAGTCCGGCGAACGTGTGCTCATGTTGTCAAACGGCCTCGCGTCGCTGGACGCATCGGCGCTCAGCGAAGACCACCAGGTCAGCGTAGAGAGCATTCTGGCCGACAGAATCGAGGTCATCCGCGGCCCTGCAACGCTGTTGTACGGCAGTGGTGCAGCCGCGGGACTCGTGAACGTGTCCGACAACCGCATTCTTCGCAGCCCCTTGACCGAACCGGTTTCGGGCAAGCTCTCGCTGAATACCGACAGCGCAATTGGTGAAATTGCCGGCGCGGGAAGGGTCGCCTTCGGCACCGAGAACTTCGGCGTTCACCTCGACTACTTCCGACGCGAAACCGACGACGTCGACATTCCCGGCTTTGCCGAATCGGCGCGACTCCGAGCTCTTGAGGAAGCCGAGGAAGGCGGCGAGGAAGAGGGCGAAGAGGAAGCGCGTGGCACGATCGAGAACAGCGACAGCGAAACTGACGGTGGTGCAGCCGGCTTCACCTGGACGGGCGAGCGCGGCTACATCGGGCTGGCGGTCAGCCAGTTCAACAGCAACTACGGCGTACCCGGCGGGCATGAGCATGCTCACGAGGAAGGCGAGGAAGAAGAGGGCGAGGAGGAAGAGGAAGAAATCGTTCGCATCGACCTCGAACAGACCCGAGTCGACATCCGCGGCGAGGTCTACTTCGATGGACCGATCGAATCCATCCGTTTCCAGTTCGCCGATAACGACTACACGCACACCGAGTTCGAAGGTGACGAAGTCGGCACGGTCTTCGATACGGAGGGCTTTGATACTCGCGTAGAAGCACGGCACGCGCAACTCGGGGGCTTTGAGGGCGTGTTCGGCTTCCAGTACAAGGAAGTCGACTTCGATGCGATCGGTGATGAGGCCTATGTGCCAACATCGCAGACCGAACGCACCAGCCTGTTTGCCTTTGAGGAGTACGCACTGTCTGAGGATGTCGTTCTGCAGGGCAGCATCCGCTTCGAGAATCAGAAGATCAGCGGTTCCAGCCGTCCATTGCCGGATATGAACGTCTCCTATGATGACGATGCGTTCGGATTTGCGGCGGGTGCCATTTGGTC
>CAZMEA010000390.1:0-2459 GCA_964565135.1 uncultured Woeseiaceae bacterium | reverse complement strand
TGGCCAAGGCCATGGTTCGACGCTTCGAAACCGACGAGCGACTGTTCGTCCTCGGCGAGGACGTGCACAAACTGCGCGGTGGTACCAACGGCGCAACCAAGGGCCTGCCGGAACGCTGGCCCGATCGCTGCGTCCCGGCACCCATTGCCGAGCACGGCTTTGTCGGCCTGTGCGGCGGCGTCGCCATGGTCGGCAAGTATCGGCCGATCGTCGAGCTGATGTACCCCGACTTTGGCCTCGTCGCCGCGGACCAGCTCTTTAACCAGATTGCCAAGGCACGCCACATGTTCGGCGGCAAGTCGCCCGTCCCGCTGGTGTGCCGTACGAAGATCGCGCTCGGCTCGGGATACGGATCGCAGCACTCGATGGATCCGGCCGGCCTCTTCGCCATGTGGCCGGGCTGGCGGATTATCGCCCCGTCGACGCCGTTCGACTACGTGGGTCTCATGAACTCCGCGTTGCACTGCGAAGATCCGGTCCTGGTCATCGAGCACGTCGAGCTCTACAACTCGAAAGGCCCGGGCACTGCAGGTGACTACGACTACTACCTGCCCATCGGCAAGGCAAAGGTCGTGCGTCCGGGCAAGACCTTCACCGTCCTCACCTACCTGACGATGGTGGAGAAAGCCGTCAAGGCCGCCGAACAGCTGGGCATCGATGCCGAGATCATCGACCTGCGTTCCCTGGACAGGGGCAGCCTCGATTGGGACACGATTGGCGCCAGCGTGCGCAAGACCAATCACGTCGTGATGCTGGAACAGGGCCCGCTGACGACATCCTACGGCGCTATGCTCACCGACGAACTGCAGCGTCGCTTCTTTGATTATCTTGATCATCCCGTGCAGCGTATTCACGGCGGCGAGGCGTCACCCAGCGTCTCGAAAGTGCTCGAACGCTCCGCGTTCGTTGGCGACGAAGAAATCGTTGCTGCTTTTCGGCGCCTGCTTGCCGACAAAGGCGCACCGCTGGCGGCCGTTAGTTGAATCGGGAGGTGACCGACGTGGCGCAAAGCAGCACAGGACTTCCGGGACTCCGCGGGACCGAGCACATTGGCTTCACGGTACCCGACCTGGATCAGGCGGTGGACTTCTTCGTGAACGTCATTGGCTGCGAAGCGCTGTACGCACTGGGACCCATTGGTGCCGATGACGACTGGATGGAAACTCACCTGAACGTTCATCGGGACGCGGTGATGACGCGTCAGCGCTATCTCCGTTGTGGCAACGGGAGCAATTTCGAAATCTTCGAGTTCGAGTCACCCGATCAGGTGACTAAGCCGCCAAAGAACAGTGACGTCGGCGGCCATCATCTGGCCTTCTATGTCGACGATTTCGACGCTGCGCTAACGTATCTGAAAGACAAGGGTGTGCGGATTCTGGGCGAACCGACTGTACGCACAACCGGCCCGGTGGCTGGACAGACCTGGGTGTACTTTCTGACGCCCTGGGGGATGCAGCTGGAGTTAATCAGCTTCCCCAACGGCAAAGGCTACGAGCGCGACTACCAGCGTATTGCCTGGCATCCGGCGAAACCGGCCGACTGACCACCCGACAATAACGGGTTGATAAGGAGCAAGAGCGTGCCAACGCAAATTCGACTGCCGGCGATTGCCAGCGACTTCGAGGCAGGAACCATCGCCTACTGGCATAAAAGTGTCGGCGACACCGTTGAAGCCGGCGACGTTCTCATCGATGTCGAGACCGACAAGGCTGTCGTCGAGGTTGAAGCAACCGACTCCGGCATACTGGGCGCTATCCACGTCCCTGACGGCACCGAGGATGTTGCCGTCAACACCGTGATCGGCGTGCTGCTTGCGGACGGCGAGTCGGTCGACGACCTCGGGGCAGCTGACACCGCTGCGCCGGCGGAATCCACTGTGCTGCCGGTCGATGCAGAGACCTCCACGCCGCCCGCCGCGGCAGTGACCGAAGCGCCATCAGAGAGCAAGGCCGGACGAGTGTTCGCCAGCCCTCTGGCGAGGCGCATTGCCGCCGAGCACGGCATTGACCTCTCCGGCCTGAAGGGGCGCGGTCCGAAAGGACGCATCCTGAAGGCAGACGTGGAGACCCGGATCGGTACGAGCGCGCCCGTAGCGAGTAAACCGCCACTTGCACCACCTTCACGTGACGATATAGACATACCGAACAACAACGTTCGCAAGGTGATTGCCCGTCGACTCACCGCAGCGAAGCAGGAGATTCCCCACTTCTACCTGACCGTAGACTGTGAAATCGACGCCCTGCTCGACGTACGCAGGCAGGTCAATGTGCATCTTGCGGATTCGGGCATCAAGGTTTCAGTCAACGATTGCGTAATCAAGGCCGTTGCCCTGGCGCTTCGCGACGTCCCGGCCGCGAACGCGAGCTGGTCGGAGGATGCGATTCGGCAATACGGCGCAGTCGACATTTCCGTTGCGGTTGCCACGGACAACGGACTGATTACACCCATTGTCCGAAACG
>CAZMEA010000389.1:0-2472 GCA_964565135.1 uncultured Woeseiaceae bacterium | reverse complement strand
CGCCCGGCAGTTGGTAGGCGATGCCGACAAACGGCGACACCAGCACGAGCGGCAGGCCGCTGACAAGCCATTGCGCCGCTGTTTTGCCGAGTGTCAGCAGCGGCAGCGGCTGCGGGCTCAGCACGATCTGGTCCAGTGAACCGTCTTCGAGGTCGCTGAGGTACAGGGTATTCAGAGACAGCAGCGCCGCCAGCAAGGCCGCCACCCAGACGACGCCCGGGCCGACCAGTCGCAGTACGTCCGTATCCGGCCCGATGGCCAGCGGAAACAGCGTGCTGACAATCGCGAAGAAAAAGAGCGGGTTCAAAACGTCGCCGGGCCGTTTGAACGCCAATAGCAGGTCGCGCCGCATCATCGCGCTGAAGCCCTGCCAGAGCGACGGGCCTGTTCTCTGCCTGTCGTTGCTCATGACAGGTTGATCCGCGCGGGCTCGGCCGCGAGGTTGGCGGA
Organism: uncultured Woeseiaceae bacterium; assembly: GCA_964565135.1. Lineage (GTDB taxonomy): Bacteria > Pseudomonadota > Gammaproteobacteria > Steroidobacterales > Woeseiaceae > JBFGFX01. The sequence continues at coordinate 2,022 of CAZMEA010000389.1, read as the reverse complement.
TTGATGTGAAGCGAGCACGCAGCTGCCACCGGCGGCGACGTGTTCGTCGATCAACTCGACGACGAGTGCCTGCCCGTCCTTATCCAGGTTGGTAAACGGCTCATCCATCAACCAGAGCGTGGCCTCGGTCAGCAGCAGGCGCGCAAGGCTGACCCGGCGCTGCTGTCCGGCGGACAACGCCCGAAACGGCAGGTCCCGAACACGCACAAGGCCAAGCCGCTCCAGCGTGGGATCGAGCGCCTCCATGCGCATGCGACGCAAACCGGATTCGATGTGGAGGTTCTCGAGCAGGCTCAGATCCGCCTTGCAGCCGGTGCGATGGGCGAACCAGGCCATATCGGCATGAAAGGCCTGACGATCGGAGCGTGTCGAGCGCCCCCGCCATTCGATCTCGCCTTCCTCGAGATCGAGGAGCCCGGCAATGGCCCGCAACAGGCTGGTCTTGCCACTGCCGTTCTGGCCCTGAATCAGCAGGGATTCGCGCGCATTTAGCGCAAAATCGAGACCGGTGAAGAGGCAGTGGTCTCCACGGAACAATGTCAGGCCTCGCCCAGCGAGTAGTGTACTCAACGGCTTAGCTCCGCTGCCACTCGGCCGACGTTAAATTTATCAGTCGGTTTGGATAGTTTTTCATTGCTAGATCAGACGATTAGCGACTACTTATGACAAGAGTAATGGGAATCTTACGTGGCCTGCTGATCTAGATAACGTTTCTCTTGCGCGATTTACACCGTCACGGATTTCGCTTTAGACTGGTGTCGCAGTTAAGAGACACTGAGCGGGTACCGTCGAAGTAACTGTATCAGAAGAATAAATTGGTACCGAAACCGAGTTCACACGTATGGAGCTAGCCGACGCCGGGCTGCAAGAGCAACCCTTCCGCGTCAGCGGGGAACCGTTGACGGTGTCGTCGTATGCAGGCCACCGAAAAGCACTCGAGTTTCTGAACACCACCATCAAGCACCGCCACGGCCTTGGTCTGCTGCAGGGCCCGATGCTTTCCGGTAAGTCCACGGTCGTCCGTCAGTTCGTCGCCTCCCTCGAGGGTGACGTTGCGCACGCAATTGTCGATGGCAAAAACATCACCAAGCTGTCGTTGCTGAAGAGCGTGCTGGAACAATTCGGCTACCCGGTCGATCTGCAGTCGCCGAACGAGTTGCTCAACATGCTGCGCGTCGTCGCCATGCAGCAAACGGTCGCCGGTCATGCACCCGTGCTGATCATGGAAAACTGCCAGAACCTCGAGCCCGAGGTGTTGCAGACATTGTGCACACTGGCCGACATCCGCACCAATCACCAAAGCGCGCTGCGCTTGATCATGTCGTGCGAACGGAGCATCGAGCACCTGTTCAGCGAGCCGGACCTGAAGGGCATTGCCTCACGCCTCACCGGCGCCCATCGGCTGCGCAATATGACGCCGACCGAAACGCAGGACTATCTTTACGAGAAGCTCTATTCGGCCGGTGCCGATGATCCGCGCGCGTTGTTCCCGGAAGCCGTTTGCAGAAACATATTCGATGCATCGGGCGGCTGGCCCGGCGTCGTGGACCGACTCGCCGCGTTCGCCCTGGCCAAAGCCCAGACCTTACCCGTTACCGAAGACCTGATTGAGCAACGCAAACTGCCGGCGGACATGCAGGAGCAGGTGGCCCTGGCCGCTGTGCCGTCAGGTTCGGCCGGAGGCGAGGCGATACCACGCCTGATGATCTCCCGGCACGGCTCGCTGATCGCCGAAGTTGATGTGTCCCAACCCCGCATCATGATCGGCCGCTCTCCGCACAACGACGTCACCATTGAAAGCAAGTTCGCGAGCCGGCATCACGCCCTCCTCGTCTGCAATGGCTCGTCGACGTTGCTGATGGACCTGAACAGCACCAACGGAACGTTTGTCAATTCACGTCGGGTATCGAACCATGTGCTCCGCCACGACGACGTGATTTCTCTGGGCAGCTTCCGGGTGAAGTTCGTGCATACCGCGGCCGACCGCCACTTCCGAATGGGCGATTCCGGCTTCGCCGAGAC
>CAZMEA010000388.1:0-2473 GCA_964565135.1 uncultured Woeseiaceae bacterium | reverse complement strand
CGCAGGACGCGCTGAGATACTTCTCGAGTGTCGATCCAAATTGTCCCCCGCGGCAACCCCGTTTGCCGCTCCCCAATCTCAAACGTGTGAGACCCTGCGCTGTTAGCGCTGTGATGTTAGCGGGATTCGCTACACCACTTTTGTGATGAGGGCAGGATAGAGGATTCGGATCGCGAAATCCACACAACAGGCACTGCGTTCAGGCGTGGTCGGTTTCGCACAACGTACTGAAAGAGAACCGCTTTCCGCAATTGTCCAAGACACGTCCATGCAACATAGCGTGCCCGGTTTCGCGGTGCGGAAAACTACAGGGTTCTGCCCAGATCGTAGCCAAGCTTGTCGGCGGCTTTTTCGAAGTCGGACTTCAGGTTCTCGAGCTCGGTCGCCAGTGGGTCGGCGAAGTCGTCGGCGAACTCGGCCGAGCGCACATCGAGCGGAAATTCGGCCAGAGGTGCAACGCTGTCCACAGGAACCGGGTCCGCCGCAACGGACGGCGGTAGGTCGGCAACCGGCGCGCCGCGATTCAGGTAGACGATCAGCAACAGCGCGGCGGCGACGCCGGTCAGGCTGCTCAACCACCACCAGCCGATCCCGGACCGCGATTTCGGTGCCGACACAGGCTTTGGCTCGAGCGCGTGCAGCGTCGCATCCAGGCGCGCCTGCAATGCCGGTGACACCTTTGCATCGATAGCATCTGCGTCATCTTTCAGCTGTCGTTCGAAGTTATCCATAGACGCCCCCTTGTTGAGGCTCATTCGGTTGCTCGTTCAGCGCACCGGCAAGTCTGTCTCGCGAACGCTTGAGGGTCACTTTCGCCCAGGAAGGCGTTCGGTCCAGCGCTGCCGCGACGTCGTTGATCGACATGTCCTCGACATAGCGTAACCACATCGCCGTGTACGCGTCATCCGACAGGATCCCCTTTGCGGTCAACCACAGATTAGCGCGACTCGATTCGCGTATGCAGTCGCGCAGGGGGTCCGCATCCGGGTCGATCATGTCGACCGCCTCTGTCGTCTCGGTGACACGCAGTTTGAGAGCGGCGCGGATCGCGATTCGGTAGAGCCAGGTGCTGAATCGCCAGCGCGGATCGTAGGATGCCAGGTACCGCCAGGCGTTAACGAACGTATCCTGCAACGCATCTTCGGCATCCGCCCGGCTCGCACTGCGCGTCAGGAGAAAGCGCAACAGGCGCTCCTGGTAGCGACCCACAAGGTCTGCAAACGCCGCCTTGCTTCCTGCGCAGGCAGCAGCAACCAGCTCTTCATCGGCCTGCACGGTGGCGCCGATCCACTCAGTCGTCGAGAGTCTGCACGACGGTTGCCGGATCCAGAACCGTACTGATGGTCAGTACGTTCTCATCGGCATCGACTTTGGTGTTGAGCAGGACATCAGCAAGCGCAGGATCCAGCTCCGAGTTGAACGCCTGCAGCGCTATCAATCCACCAATGATACTGCTGATCGACTGGGTCAGTGCGGCATCCGTCGCAACCAGCTTGGCCTCAACGGCGATCTTGCCGTCTTTATCGGAAATGAGCATCGCGGCTTGCTCGGTGCTGCGAAGGATATTGGATTCCCAGTCATCTTCGTCATCCGCAAACGCCGTTGTACGCATCCCGGCCTGCGCGAATTGGGTGTCGGCCGACAGCACGAAAATCGCATCCTTGTGCGCGCCGGCGCCCACAATGCGGCCGCCGTTGTCCATCATCGCCTTCAACGTATCTTCCGACGAAGAAGCGATCATCTTGCCGTCGATGGCGAACGTAAAGAAACCGGGCACACGCTCGTGCCTGTCGCGGCTTGCCTGCTCCGGGGTGTCGCCGCTACCGTAGAAATACGGCCTGCCGCGATGCTCCAGCTCGATCAGGGTCTCTTCGATTTCCGTGAGTCGCAAAACGGAGTCTTGCGCTTCCTTGGAGAGTCGCCCCTCAACGATGGCGACATAGCCTTTGCCGTCATTCGAAAAGGCCGTTACGCGGTCCACCTCCTCGTTGAGATTGACGCCGACCTCCTGGTTGATCTCGACGATGACCTCGTCTTCCAGCCAGGCATAGATTTCCCTGCCCGCATCGCTCGAGCGCATGCGATCGAGGTCGACGTGTACATACCAGACTGTGTCTGACGGCAGACTGTCGGAATCGAGCGCGCCGCCCGCCTGGAACGGCATGGCGACACAGAGAACGGTGGTCAGAAAGAGTGACTTGATCATGGCGGAACCCGTGTTCATTGCTGATACCTGCTTATAGCGACGGTCGCGCAAAAGGGTTACACCCAACCCGCACTTTTTTGCTCTCAGGCCTGGTAGGTCGTCCGCCCGCCCATGACCGTCTGCAGAATACGAATATCCACGATCGCATCCTGATCCACATCGTGCGGATCGTTCTCCAGGATCACGAAGTCAGCGAGCTTGCCGGCCGTTAGCGAGCCCTTGATGTGCTCCTCGAAGGAGGCATACGCCCCGTGCATCGTGCAGATC
>CAZMEA010000387.1:0-2491 GCA_964565135.1 uncultured Woeseiaceae bacterium | reverse complement strand
GAATGCCGCGGGTTTTCAACGACACGAGCTGCTCCGGGGAAGGTCGATCGGAGCCTGCCTCCGATCGGGCAATTGACCATACCACAGGCCAGCCACCGATGAGGGGCATCACCTCTCAGGGGGCTCGAATGTCAGGGCAGTCGGGCTGAGACGGTTTCCGCTCTGCCCATCGAGCGGGCCAGCCCTGCCACTCAGACCGATCGCGTTGCCCGCTATCCCGTCTTCGGTTGTCGACTCACCCAGACTTTCGGATCCACCGGCTGCGTGCCCTTGCGGATCTCGAAGTAGAGCCCCGCCTGAGGCTGGCCGCCACTGTCACCGACCGTCGCCAGTACATCGCCCGGTGCGACCCAGTCACCCGGGCTCTTCAGCAACGTCTCGTTATACCCGTAGAGGGTCAGATAGTCCTCGCCGTGATCGACGATGACCAGAAGGCCCATCCCCGCGAGCCAGTCCGCGAAAACCACGCGACCGTGGTACACGGAGCGAACTTCCTGTCCTCTCGTTGCGGCAACGACCACACCGTTCCATTTCACCTGCCCGGTCGCCCGTCCGTCACCGAAATTGTGAATCACCCGCCCGGCAACGGGCCAGGTGAGCTTGCCACGCAGCGCGCTGAAGGGATCCTCGGAGCTGATCGGATAATCGGACAGAATGCTGGTGAGCTCGGCGATGAGGCCGGACAGATCCTGCTCCTGCGCGGCAAGGCGCTCGATCGTAGTGCCCTCTGATGCGAGCTTCGCGTTCAGTGACGCCAGCAACTCCCGACGACGACCCTGGGCAATCGCGAGTGCTTCGACCTCCTCCTCCTGTGCCGCCGTCAGTCGGCTGACACGATCAGCTTCGGCCGCGGCATCGGCATACAGTGCCTCGAGTTCGTTGAGCTTCCGGTTGACGGTCTCGATGTTGCCGGCTCGATGGGCGGACAGGTACTCGTAGTATTTCATCTGCCGCCCGAGCGCGGCCGGATCCTGCTGGTTCAGCAGCAGCTTGATGCGCTCCTGGCTGCCGCTCATGTAGGCGGCCCGGACCTGGCTCTCAAGCTGCCCGGTCTCCTCCGCCAATTCGGTCTCCCGTTCAGCAATGGATGCGTCCAGGGTCGCCCTGCGGTTTTCGCTAAAGGCCTTCTGCCGCTCGAGATCCTTCAGCTTCAGGCGTTTCTCGGAGATCAGGACCTCGGCCGACTGGAGTTCAGTGGTGACGCGATCACGTTCTTGCGCGCGCGCATCCATGCTGTCCTTCAGGTCGCTGATCTGGCGTCGGACCTCCTCCAGTTCCTGTTCCTTGACCTTCGCCAGGCCCGGATCCGGGGTCTGGGCCAGCGCCGGGCCGGACAGGGCGAAAACGCCCAGAAAGCACGCCAGACAAGGGATTCGGAAGCTCATGGACAAGAGTTTAGCGCCCTTGCCGATCGGCAGCACGCACCCAGCGGAGCGCTGTTATAATGCGCGGCCCGGTACGGTCCGTTACGGTGAGTTCCGGCAGGGCTGCCCTTGCCGCGCAGGCGCCACCAGGCGCTCTCACCCGAGAACGGGCCGTCTTTTGTGTGCGGAATGAACACGTCGACAGATGGACACGTATCTCGAATTCATTGGTAATCACGTGCTGCTGGTTGCAGGCCTGCTGGCGAGCTTCTTCCTGCTGGCGTTCACGGAGTTGCAGCGAAAAGCGCGCGGCGTCATCAGTGTGGATCCGCAGGAAGCCGTAAAGCTCATCAACGCCGACGCGGCCGTTGTCGACTTCCGCACAGCCGAAGCGTTTTCGCGTGGCCACATCGTCAATGCCAGAAACATTCCGCAGGACGAACTCGACGACAAGCTCGAGAAGCTTGAGCGATTCAAAGGGCGGCCGATCCTCGCAGTGTGCGACGCCGGTCTCTCATCGACCAAAGTTGTCAACAAACTCCGCGCTCAGGGCATGGACAACGTCTACGGACTGAAAGGCGGGATGAACGCCTGGACCGAGGCCAGTCTGCCGCTGGTTGCCGCAAAGAAAACCAAATCCAAGTCCTGAGCACGCCGGAACACCCGATGGCCGATTCCAAACCGCACATTCGCATTTATGGCACCGAGTTTTGTTCTTACTGCACGGCGGCGCGAATGCTGCTGAAGAAAAAAGGCCTCGATTACGAAGATGTCCTCGTCTCCCGCGACGACGCGCTGCGCTCCGAAATGGAAGAGCGCAGCGGCCGGCATACCGTGCCGCAGATCTTTATCAACGAACAACACGTCGGCGGTTTCGACGACCTCCATTCACTCGACCAGGACGGCCGACTGGACGACTTGCTCGGTCTGACGACCAGCGACGCCCAGTAGCCGGTACCTCCAACCTTCAGGAAAGACACGATGTCCGAACAGGAAGCACCCCAGAAACAGATCTCCATTCAGAAGCTTTATCTCAAAGACTTCTCCTTCGAGGCACCGAACACGCCGAAGATCTTCGGCGAGAAAGACTGGAAGCCGAAAACGAATCTGAACCTGCGCAGCGCCCA
>CAZMEA010000386.1:0-2497 GCA_964565135.1 uncultured Woeseiaceae bacterium | reverse complement strand
AGAAAGTCGCGCTTCCACAGCATCGAGTCGGTGTGCAGGTCGGCGATGAACAGCGATTCATGCAGCTCGCGGGCGCGTGAGCTGATGTTCATGGGGTCACGCGGAAGATTGACGTTCATATCGCGCTCCACCTGGCCGGGGAGCACGAAGTGGATAAATGCCAGCGCGATCGCCAACAGCGTCGCCAGGCCGATCCCGATCCGCCTCACGTAACGCCCTCCAGGGACCTGCCCGCTGTTCTCACCAGTACCGCTCCGATTTTCCGCACCCGGCAAAATAGCGCGGACCGATGTTCTGCGAAAGTCATTGGTCGCTGAGCCGCTTGCGAATTCGACGTATCGAGGGTTTCATACTGCGGATGCGAAAGGTTCTAAAGCTGATGCACTGGGCTGGCGCGATCGCCGTGTTGGGCGGCATGGTCGTCATTATGCTGCTCGTCGAAACTGCGCCTGACCCAACCGACGATCTTGCCGGCTACGCAGCTGTGCGGGCGAGCCTCGCGACATTGGCGAACTGGGTCATCGTTCCAGGGCTTGGCGTCACGCTCTTCAGCGGCCTCATGGCCATGGCGATTCACCCACCGTTTCACAACGCGGGCTGGGCGCTGATCAAGGCGTTGTCCGGACTTGTGCTGTTCGAATCATCCCTGGCGACGATCGTCGCCCCGGCCGACAAAGCGGCTGCGGTGACAGCTCAGGCCCTTTCAGGCGATATCGATCAGGTCGAAATGATGGCCGGAGTCAACGACATCTGGGGTGCGTGGTGGGTATTACTGACGATCGCCGTGCTGAACGTCGTCCTCGGCGTCTGGCGGCCGCGCTTTCGTCGCCGCCGCAGTTCGCCGGCCGAGGCCGCTGCCGCCGGTTAGCGCTCGTCTGCAGCGGGCTCCGGTCCGGTAACCATCGGGTTCGCCGGGTCCGCGGCCCATTCCTGGAGTGATGCGGTATAGACCGCGACGTCCTCGAAGCCAAGTCGGGTCATAACGAATGCTACGGACGATGCCGCGATGCCGCCGCCACAGTAGGTGACGTTGCGGCCGCTGGTGCGGCCGTCGAACAGTGAACGCAGCTCTTCGGTTGGGCGGAAACGTCCCGCGTCGTTCACGAGGGAGAACACCGGCACGTTGACCGCGCTTTCGATGTGACCGGGACGCGCGTACATCACCTGTTCGCCACGGTACTGCGATGGCGGTAGCGCGTCGATCAAAGACACTGATGAATCATCAATCGCTGCGAACACCTCGTCCCGATCAGCGATGAGTTCCGGGCGGGCCTGCACACTCAGCGTCCCGGGTTCTCGTTCAGGCAGCGCCGAGCTGAGGGGACGGCCTTCCGCTTCCCAGGCCGGCAGGCCGCCGTCCAGCAAAGCGGCATTGTCGAAGCCGATCCAGCGGAGCATCCACCAGACACGGGCGGCCCAGGCAGTTTCGCCACGGTCGTACAGGACCACTCGCGAATCGTCGCCGACGCCAAGGGCGCCCATTGCGGCGGCAAAGGCGTCCGGTGCCGGGACCGCGTATCCGAGCGGGCTGTCCGTGTCGACCAGGTCGCCTTTCAGATCGGCGAAGCCGGCGCCGGGAATGTGCTCCTCCAGATAACGGTCACGACCGCTGCTGGTGGTGATTTCGCCGTCGTCGCCGGCGCTGACGATCACGCTGCAATCCAGAACGACGAGGTTTGGATCGTCCAGATGATCAGCAAGCCACTGGGTGCTGACGAGCGAGTCCATGGCTTCGCCGTCGTCCGCCCGGGTGGTGCCTGCGTTAAAGAACAGCGTCAGCAGAATAGTCGACGCAACAACTGCGGTCTTGGGATCCATGGCGCGTGTCTCCGACGGTGTCGTTGGCGTTTCCGGGTTCAGCGGAATAACCGGAGTATGTGCAACTGAGCGTATACTCGACGCCTCCACCCAGGCAATACATAGAAAGGCATAAGACCGAATGCACCGACTCGCCAGCCTGAACGTCGTCAAACCCACCTCTCGCCTGACGCCCGATAACGAGAATCTGATCTACTTTTTCAGCAAGCTGCCGGAGGTGTTCGCCGCAGCTGCGGACTACCCGGGTATGGTCATGCATACGCACGCCTTTCGTACGGATGCGGGCGATTTCGTCCAGTTTGATGACTACCAGAAACACCTGCCTGAACTCGGTCAGCCACACGTCATGACCATGGCGGTCTGGAAATCGATGCCGGACCTCATGAACTTCGTCTATCGGGATACCGTGCATGGCAAGGCCATGCGGCCGCTGCGCGACTGGGTGACACGCGATGAAGGGCCGACACTCGTGCTCTGGTGGCTGGATGACGGTGAACGGGTTACCCCCGAAAGCGCCTGGGAGCGGATGCAGTCGCTACGGACCAATGGCCCAACTGTCGAGGCCTTCGACCTGAAGAATCGATTCGACCCGCCGGATGCCTGACAACACGGCAAACGGCGAGTCGCGGTGAGGCGCTGGCTTCAACTGGCAGCCAGTCCCATGATCGTCCGGCGAAGC
>CAZMEA010000385.1:0-2499 GCA_964565135.1 uncultured Woeseiaceae bacterium | reverse complement strand
GTGATCTGCGTCTCGATGTCCTCGTCGGAAATCGTATCCCGGGTACCAAGCAGCAGTGCCATAAAGTGTTCGCCCTTGAGCAGTCCAATAAAGTCACCCGCAGCCTGCATGGCGGTCGCCGCATCCTCGTCTGCAAGGTGCGCGTGAAAGATTGATGCGACAAACTCGACGGTGGCCTGCGGGCCGCTTTCATGGAAGCTGTTCGACACTTTCGGAAACGCCGTGGCTTCGGCAATCATCAGTCGGAACATCTTCATGACTTCCGGGTCCCTGATCAGTGTCAGGAAGCGGCGACCCGTTTCAGTCAGTTTTTGATCGATTGATGCGTTCGCCGGAAGCCTGGCAACGGCCAGTCCGTATTCGTCGACCTTGCTGGTAATGCAGGCGCGGAATAGGTCGTCCTTCGAGCGGAAGTGCGAGTAGACCGTCTGCTTCGAGACGCAAGCCGCCTGCGCGATCGCGTCCATGGACGTCCGCTCCATGCCCTCGGTCATGAACAGGTGGCTTGCGGCGTCCAGGATGGATTCCGCTTTTTCCTCGCTTTTCGGCCGGCCCGGGCGCCGGGTTGCCTCTGCTTCAATTATCAAACTAGACAGTTCCGTATGTGTAATATAAGATCAAACTATACAGTCTAGTATTGATATTAACCCCCCCAAACAACGCCCGCAAGAGGCTACGGTGCTTTCCACGTGAATACCCTAAATAGTTCTAAAATATGGACTTTTTTGACTATTTTTGTCCTGACTTCCAGCCTGGTTGGCTGCGATACAACCGCTGACGCCATTGCAGCTCAGGCCGAATCATCCGCCCTCGCTGTTGAAATTGACCACGTTGTGGCGGAAACCGGTTACACCGTCCGTCGCGATTTCGCCGGCCGAGTCGAGTCCCGGCGGGCGAGCCAGGTCGGCTTCGAGTTGGGCGGCGAACTCGATCGGGTGATGGTCGAGGAGGGCGACTTTGTCAGCGCCGGCGCGGCGCTTGCTCGTCTGGATACGGCGCGTCTCGAAGCCCGCCTGGCAGAGGCCAACGCCGCCCTTGCGCAGGCAACGTCGGGAAGTGAGCTTGCCGAGCGGACCCTGGAGCGCAGTCGGGAGGCGGCAGCGTTTGATGGCATATCGGCACAGGAGCTCGATCTGGCCATCGATGCGGAGGCGACTGCAAAAGCTGGTCTCGCGGCCGCAAAGGCCCGCGTGAACAGCGTTGAGGTTGATCTTGCGAAGGCGACGATTCGCGCGCCGTTTGACGCCATCATTACCAGTCGATTCGTCGACGAGGGTCAAATCGTTCCGGCCGGGCAGCCTGTGCTCGGCGTGCAGGAGACCGCCGCTCCGGAGGTTCGGATCGGCGTGGCAGGAGGGCTGTCGCGGACGCTGGAGTCGGGGCAATCGCAAACGCTGATCGTCGACGGACAGGCGTTTGACGCAACGGTGAGGGCGGTACTGCCGTTGCGCGACCCGGCGACCCGGACTGTGGATGTCATTCTCAGTATTCAGGATGCTGACGTTCTGCCCGGTGACCTCGCGAGGCTGTCTTTGGAACAACGCATCGATGAACCCGGATTCTGGTTGCCTATTGGCGCGCTGGCCGAGGGCAGTCGAGGCCTGTGGACAGCCTATGTGGCCATGCCCATCGAGGCCGGGAGCGGGGTGGACAGCGGCGCAACGCACTATCTGGAACCACGTCCGGTCGAGATACTTTACGAAGCGACCGAGCGCGTGTTCGTGCGCGGTGCGTTGTCCGAAGGTGACATGTTCGTGACCGGCGGGCTGACGCGGGTCGTACCGAATCAGCAGGTTCGATTGATCGACAGCGATCCTGTCGCCGCGCTGGAGCGTTGAGCATGACGAACCAACAACGCCACGGAACAGTTGCGGAGTTCGCGCTTCGCTTTTTCGAGAACCGGTACCTTCTGGTGCTGTCGCTCCTGACCATCCTTCTCGCGGGATACTCGGCGTTGACCAACATGCCGACGATCGAGGATCCGCGGATCACGAATCGGTATCCCCGCGTCGTAACGTTTCTGCCTGGCGCATCCGCGGAGCGTGTCGAGTCTCTGGTCACGGACCCGCTCGAAGACAGTCTGCGCGAGTTGTCGGAAATAAAGGAAATCCGGTCGACGTCCCGTGCCGGTGTGTCGGTCATACAGATGGAGCTGCAGGACTACATCGGTCCCGATGAGAACCAGCAGGTCTTCTCGAAGATGCGCGACCGCCTCAACGATGCGTCGGGCGAACTGCCGCCGGGCGCTACCGCGCCGGACTTCAACGACAAGAACGCCGCGGTTGCGTTCAGCATGGTCGTGTCGATTGCGTGGGAGACCGGCAGCGATCCTGCCTACGGCGTAATGAGCCGGCTGGCAGAAGACGTCGCCGATCGTTTCCGCGCCATTCCGGGTACCGACAACGTTCGTGTCTATGGCGAACCAGAGGAGGAAGTATCGGTCACCCTTGCCGGCGACGAGCTTTCGTCCCTCGGGCTTAGCGCCTCGCAGGTGGCCGG
>CAZMEA010000384.1:0-2505 GCA_964565135.1 uncultured Woeseiaceae bacterium | reverse complement strand
CCGAGAACGCCTACAAGACACTCATGGCCGGCGTTACGACCGTCCAGAGTCTCGGTGCGCCAATCGACAAACCGGTTCGGGACGCCGTTGCGAGAGGCATTCTTCCCGGACCCCGGGTACTGACGGCGATCCAGCCCATCGGCGCTGAGACGGGTGGTCCCGATGCGCTGATCGAACGCGTGCAGGAACTCCACGCAGAGGGTGCGGACGTCATCAAGATCTTTGCGTCGAAGAGCATACGTGATGCCGGCGTGCCGACGCTGAGTCAGGAACAGCTCGACGCCGCTTGCGGCGAGGCGAGGCGGCTTGGTCTGCGGAGTGTCGTCCACGCACACGGACCGGTGAGCGCCCGGCGATCCGCGCTCGCAGGGTGTACCGCCATTGAGCATGGCGCTCTGCTCGACAGAGAAACGCTGAGCCTGCTCGCGGAGAAGGGTGTTTACTTTGATCCGAACGTCGGTCTGGTCGTGCAGAATTATCTCGAGAACAAGGATCGCTATCTCGGCGTCGGGAACTACACCGAGGAGGGCTTCCGGCATATGGAGCGCGCGAAGGTGACGATGCTAGAGGTATTCAAAACAGGGCTTGAAATCGAAAACCTCAAGATGGTGTTCGGCACCGATGCCACCGCAGGTGCGCACGGCCAGAACGTTCGCGAACTCCTCGTCCGTGCCAAGGACGGAGGCCAGGACCCGCGAGACGTCATCATCGGCGCGACGTCGCTCGCGGCAGAGTCGCTCGGCATGGAGGACCGCATCGGCTCGATCGAGCCAGGTCTGGTGGCAGATCTGATTGCCGTCGAGGGTAACCCTCACGACGATATCGATGCATTGGCGCGCGTTCGATTCGTGATGCGAGCGGGGACCGTTTTCAAGCAATAGCGCTATCGCCGAGAGTGTGTCTCTGGCTGAGCTTTCCTTTGCCGAGGTACACCGATGCCCTGTCGCCGCGCCCGCGCGGTAGCTTCGATGTCTTGCTGGACACGGCGCCGGTGGCTCCGTAACGTTGCGCGATGCGCGCCGTCTACGCCCTTTTTACCTATCTGCTCCTGCCGGTTTACGCGCTCTATTGGGTAGTCCGCGGGCTTGTGAATCGAAGCTACTGGGATCGTTTCAATCAGCGTTTTGGCGTTGGCTTTCCGCAGTTGCCTGAGGGCAGCATCTGGGTGCACGCCGTCTCGGTCGGTGAGGTTCAGGCGGCCGTGCCGCTCGTTCGTGAACTGCAGAGGCGCTTCCCGAGTCGACAGGTGCTGGTTACCACAGTGACGCCAACAGGCGCCGCGCACGTTCGCAAGCTCTTTGGCGATTCAGTCGCGCATTGCTACATACCCTTCGAAACGCCGAACGCGGTGAACAACTTCTTTAAAGCGGCGAAACCCGCGCTCGCGTTGGTCATGGAAACCGAGATCTGGCCGAATCTTTACCATGCCTGTGGTGAGAAGGGTGTGCCGCTTGTACTGGTCAGTGCACGAATTTCGCCAAAGTCCGTGGAACGCTATCGCAAGCTGTTGCCGCTGTTTCGCGAAGCCCTGTCGCACGGCATCCTCATCGCAGCGCAAGGCGATGCCGACGCGCGCCGCTTTCTGTCGCTGGGCGCAAACCCGGCGAGGACCTGGATCACCGGCAACATAAAATTCGATTTTGAACACCCTGCTGATCTTCCGGCCAAGGGTGCGGCCTTTCGCGAGGCACACTTTCCGGGGCGCCCCGTGTGGGTTGCGGCGAGCACTCACGAGGGCGAAGAAGGCCTCGTGCTCGATGCACACCGCCGGGTGCTCGAAACGACGCCTGATGCGCTGCTGGTTCTTGTGCCACGCCACCCGGAACGCTTTGACTCGGTTGCGTCGCTGACCCGCAAGAAGGGCTTCGAAGCGGTGAGGCGAACGGATGGACGGCCGGTGCCCGCCGATGTGTCGATCTTCCTGGGCGATACGATGGGCGAACTACCGATGTTCTACGCAGCCAGTGACGTTGCTTTCCTGGGCGGAACACTCGTTCCCATTGGCGGACACAATCTGCTGGAGCCGGGCGCACTGGGGTTGCCCGTGATCACCGGGCCGCATCTGTTCAATACACAGGAGATCGCCGACCTGTTCACCGATATCGGTGCGGCAAGCATTGTCGACGATTCCCGCGGGCTGGCCGACGGTGTGCAGTCACTTTTCGCCGATCCCGAGGCTGCGCTGGCGATCGGCAGAAAAGGTAGACAGGTGGTCAAGACAAATCGCGGTGCACTGAAACGCCTTATGGTGCTCCTGAATCCGCTGGTTACCGAGGTCGGCAACCGATCGGTCTAACTAAGGCGATACCCGCGTCAGTTATTCTCTTCGGCCGCCTTGGCCTCGTCTTCGGCAATGACTTCCTCGGGAGGGCGACGATCTTCGAGCCAGCGATCAATCTCTTCCAGATCCTGCACGCGCAGCATGCCAGCCGCCTGTTTGAGCAGCAGCACATTGCCGATGTAGGCGTAGCGACTCGAGTAGTAGTTGGTGATGGCAGTGTAAAG
>CAZMEA010000383.1:0-2515 GCA_964565135.1 uncultured Woeseiaceae bacterium | reverse complement strand
ATCTCGTTACGCATCGCTCGCAGGTACAGCGCTTTCTCGTGATGTGCGAATGGATTGGTTTTCATGTCGTACGCAGACGTTGCCTGTTGTTGGCTGGGTTAATGCAACGGGCGTGCCAGCTTCGGAAAAACCGCATGAACTAAAGATTTCTGCTCAACGGCCGACCGTGCGACCGGCGGCAAAGCGGCAACGCTTTGCCGCCGGGTGGCAAAGCCTCGCCGACACAAGCCCGGATACCGCCGTTCTGCGAGTGGCACAGCTCTTGCATCGTTACTACAGAGGAGAAATTCGTATCCGCCCGGTTTTTCGGCGGATGTCGGGAGCGGCAGCAATTGCGCGACTTGTGCTGACGGAACCGCGGCACGGGAGTAATCGGAATGCACGAAAAATTGACGAAATCAGTCGAGTTCTTGACGCGACGGCACGCGACGTCGGGTTTGGCGGCAGTTGCCGGCGCCCTGATGGTACTGGCGGCACCGTTGACACTCGCTGCTCAGGAATCGCCCAATGCCGGCTGGCACCCGGTCGCCGATATAAAGGCAGCCGCAGAGTCACACGTACTCAGTCAGGTTGGGCAAAGCGACATCAGTCACATCGTTGCCACCGCGGGTCACCTGGATAAGCGCCTGCAGCTGCCCCGCTGCACGACCGCAATCGAGCCGTACATCCAGAACCCGGGGCGCAACGTGGGTCGTATGGTCGTCGGGGTGCGTTGTAACGGACAGAAGCCCTGGAACGTCTATCTGCCGGTAAAGGTTGCGATGATGGAAGACGTACTGGTCACCGTACGGCCTCTGCAGCGAGGGCACGTGCTCGAAGCCGGCGACGTCGTCGTTGATCAGCGCGACGTATCGGAGGTCTTCGGCGGGTACCTGTCTGACGTCGATACGGCGGTGGGCCAGCGCTTGAAGCGCTCGGTCGGCAGCGGCGTAGTGCTGACGCCGACGCAGGTGCAGCCGCGCATCCTCATCGAACGCGGGCAGACCGTGACCCTGACGGTCGAGAGCTCGTCCCTTAACATAAGCATGCAGGGCAAGGCGCTGATGGACGGATCGGCCAATCAGCGGATCCGCGTGGAGAATACCGGCAGCGGGCGGGTCGTCGAAGGTTTGGTACGCTCCAGCCAGCATGTTCAGATTCTCGTCGAGTAATCCGCTTGTCGCTGATTAGCAAAGGAATTTTTTCATGAAGTTATGCAAAGAAGGCCTAAAGTTCCGCGGGGAACGGCCGCTAACGGAGGTATCAACAATGAGCGTTGAGGTAGTGCACTATGGCTAACAGGATTGATTCAGTGCCAGGCGGAATAACACCTAAACCAACCAAGGACGCGGGCCAGTCAAGGGCTGCTACGTCGATACGCAGCGCAGATGCCGACAAGGCAGCTGCCGGCGAATCTCGCGCCGCAGTAACGGATACGGTCGTATTGACGGAACGCGGCCAGCGTCTCGAGCAGCTTGAAAAAGCGGTCTCGGCGTTGCCCGTGGTTGATAGAGCCCGCGTTGACGCGGTGAAAGCCGACATTGCGAGCGGAAACTACTCGGTCGATGTCGACAACATTGCGGACATTCTGTTGCGCACCGAGAGCGAGTTCGATGGCTGATCTGTCGCCACGTGATTGCCGGAACTCTCTCGAGTCCGTCATCCGGGACAGCCAGGCGCACACGACCGAACTGGAAGAGTTACTGGTGTTGGAGCAATCCGCGCTGCGTAGCCAGGATACCGAGAGCCTGGAAAGCATAGCAGCGAAGAAACTCGGCTGCGTCTCCGCATTGGACTCACTGGAAGGCACGCGCCGCGAACTTGCAGTCCGGGCTGGCTTCGATACCGACCCGGACGGCATGAACGACATGCTGGCCTGGTGCGACGAAGACCGGACGCTCGTGCACAGCTGGCGCTCGTTGCTTAAGTCCGCCGACCGCTGCGAGCGCCAGAATCGCAGCAATGGAGCCGTGAGCCATGTAAGGGCGCAGCAGATTCGTGCGGCGCTGGCGATTCTCAGCGGCAACCCCGACTCGACCCACATATACAGCCCGTCCGGCACCGCAACCGCCGGCCACGATCACCGCGAAATCGCGCGCGCGTAACGCGAACTACCCAAGGACCCAGCTATGTTGATTGTTACTCGAAAGGACTCTGAATCAATCCTCATATCGCCCGACGACGGCCTCGATCCGGACATGACGCTCAAGGATCTCTTCGAGCAGGGCCCGATCGAAATCACCGTGTTTGCGACCGGCGAAAAGCGGGTGAAAATGGGCGTCCAGGCGCCGACGCAACTCGTCATCTGGCGCAAGGACGGCGAAGACCAGAGCTAACAGCCCGGACCGTCCTGGTCCGTTCGCTCACAACTCTCTGATTCTGATACTTTTTTCGCTACGAAAATAAAGTGTTGACATACCTGCGCGCCTCCACTATTGTGCACTGCAACATATTGCTGCATTGCACAAAAGGAGTGTCCCATGAATGCACAGGTTGACCGTCTGGCCGACAAGGCTCGCGGACGCATTGAAAGTAT
>CAZMEA010000382.1:0-2536 GCA_964565135.1 uncultured Woeseiaceae bacterium | reverse complement strand
GCGCTCACCACCGGACAGGAGTCCGATCTTCTTCTGCTGATCGCTGCCGCGGAAGTTGAAACGCCCGACGTAGGCGCGCGAGGGCGTTTCGTATTTACCGACGGTAATGATGTCCTGGCCGCCGGAAATCTCCTCCCAGACTGTCTTGTCGTCGTCCAGCGCGTCGCGTGACTGGTCGACGCTCGCAAGCTGCACCGTGTCGCCCAGACGAATCGTGCCGGCGTCAGGTTCCGCGCTGCCAGCGATCATTCGGAACAGCGTAGTCTTGCCCGCACCGTTCGGGCCGATGATTCCAGCGATGCCGCCCGGCGGCAGAGTGAAGCTCAGGTCATCCATCAGCAGCTTGTCGCCAAACCCTTTACGGACGCCTTCGACCTCCAGGACGACATCCCCGAGGCGCGGCCCCGGCGGAATGTAGATCTCGTTGGTTTCGTTGCGTTCCTGATAGGAGGGCGATGACATTTCCTCGAACTGCTTCAGGCGCGCCTTGGATTTGGCCTGGCGACCTTTCGGATTCTGCCGCACCCACTCGAGTTCGGCCTGCATGGCTTTGCGGCGAGCCTTCTCGGTGGCTTCCTCCTGGGCCAGCCGTGCCTCCTTCTGTTCGAGCCACGACGAGTAATTGCCTTGCCAGGGAATACCGTGGCCCCGGTCGAGCTCGAGGATCCAGCCGGCAACGTTGTCGAGGAAGTAACGATCGTGAGTGACCGCGATGACCGTGCTCTGGTACTCCTCGAGGAAGCGTTCGAGCCAGGCTACCGATTCCGCATCCAGGTGATTCGTCGGCTCATCCAGCAACAGCATGTCGGGTTCTGACAACAACAGCCGGCACAGCGCGACGCGACGGCGTTCGCCGCCCGAGAGTTTCGTGACGTCGGCGTCCCACGGTGGCAGGCGCAGTGCGTCCGCCGCGACTTCCAACTTCCGGTCGATTTCCCAGCCGTTGACCGTATCGATAGCGTCCTGCAGCTTGCCTTGTTCCTCGAGCAAGGCATTCATTTCGTCGTCACTCATCGGCTCGGCGAACTTCATACTGATCTCGTTGAAGCGATCGAGAAGCTCCTTGACCTCGCCCAGTCCCTCCTCGACGTTGCCGCGTACATCCTTGTTCGGATCGAGTTCCGGTTCCTGCGGCAGATAGCCGATGTTGATGTCCGGCTGCGGCCGCGCCTCGCCGTCAAACTCCTTGTCCAGCCCGGCCATGATGCGCAGCAAGGTCGATTTGCCTGCGCCATTCAGGCCCAGTACGCCGATCTTTGCGCCCGGGAAGAAGGACAGGGAGATATCGCGAATGATGAATCGCTTCGGCGGGACGACCTTTGCGACCCGATTCATCGTGTAAATGTATTGCGCCATCGTTGCTCGAGCCTCATTTGGGTCGGCGCATTATCGGGTATGCTGCAGGATTCGCAAACCTGCGCCGAGCGATTCGACGCGAAGGCTGCCAACCTATGTCCGAACCGGTTTTCGTGTATCGCGGCGAGGCCATAGCCCGCTATGGTTTCCCGGAAGGTCACCCGTTCGGCCTGGACCGGCACGGTGCTTTTCACGATGAGCTCGATCAGAGCCGGCTGGGCGACGCGATCGCGTACCAGGAGCCCATCGGTGCGACCCGGGAACTGCTCGGGCTTTTTCACACGGACGACTACATCGACTTCGTTCGGTCGTCGTCCGAAACCGGCGCCGGCTTCCTGGATGGTGGCGACACGCCGGCGTTTCCCGGCGTCTACGAGGCCGCATCCGCAGTGGCCGGTACTACGGTGTCAGCGGTCGACGCCGTGATGCGCGGGCTGACGCGCCGCGCCTTTGTGCCCATTGCCGGCCTGCATCACGCGGCGCGCGATCGCGCCTCCGGATTCTGCGTGTTCAATGACTGCGGTGTGGCTGTCGAGTACCTGCGCGCCGAATACGGGCTGGGTCGCGTTGCTTACGTCGACATCGATGCTCACCACGGTGATGGTGTTTACTACGGCTTCGAGGACGATGCGCTGCTGGTGTTTGCCGACCTGCACGAGGACGGCCGTTTCCTGTTTCCCGGCACGGGCCATGCCGACGAAGTGGGCATCGGTGAAGGCCGCGACCTGAAGCTCAATATTCCGCTGCCGCCCGGCAGTGGCGACGACGCGTTTTTTGCCGCGTGGCCGGCCGTCGAATCGCTGCTGGACCGGCATCGCCCGGATTTCATCCTTATGCAGTGCGGCGCCGACAGCCTCGCCGGCGATCCGTTGACGCACCTTCAGCTGACGGAGGAAGCCCACGCCAGGGCGGCCGCGCGGCTCTGCGCGCTTGCCGACGAGTACTGCGACGGCCGTATCGTCGCCACCGGCGGCGGGGGCTACGACCGCCACAATCTGGCTCGCGCCTGGACCCGCGTGGTCGAGGCGCTCGCCGCCTGAGCCCTGCCGCATTGCCGGGGCGATGCGTTACACTTGCCGATTGCCACTTCCCGGCCCGCCCGGGGCCCCTGAATTCCCCCCAGATTTCCGGAGTTACGCTGTCCATGTTTGTAGAGACCACCCCGATCGAGGATTTCGAC
>CAZMEA010000381.1:0-2537 GCA_964565135.1 uncultured Woeseiaceae bacterium | reverse complement strand
CTGACGGCTACGCGTTCGCCGCAGCAGCCGTGGAGTGACGTACCCAGGTCATATCGACCTTGACGCCTGCGTCTTTCAGCAGATTGTAAACCGGGCATCGCGCCTCCGTTTCTTCCACGACTTCCGCGAGGCGCTCTTCCGTTTCATCTGTCGTCACGTTCGCCTGGACGCGAATCGTCTGGAAGTGCGGCACGACGCCACGCACACCCTTGCGGCCACGAATATCGATCGTGAACATGGCCTCGAACTCGATGCCCTGGTACTTGAATTCATACTCTGCCGCGGTGCGATTGAAGGTGACCGACTCGCAGCCGCAGAGTGAGCCCAGGACTGCCTGCAGCGGCGACGGACCTTCGCTGCCGCCGCCGTGCGCGATCGGCTCATCGGTAACGAATGTCCCGAACTCACCGGCATCGATGACGGCCTTCATGGTCCCGGGGTTCGAAACGCTGACTGACTTTTTTCGAATAATCGGCTTTGACAGGTCTTCTGCCGATACCACTTTGCTGGACATGTCGATTCTCCTTTTCGTCGATTCTGCTCGTGCGATTGGTGTGGCGGTGGATCAGGCGCCCAACAGGTCAGGTATCACCAGCGAGATCCACGGAATGAAGGTGATGACCAACAGCATGACCAGCAGGACGGCCAGCCAGGGCAGGGCGGCTTTTATTGTTTCCTCGAGTGGCATCTTGGCGACGCCCGCGGTAACGAACAGGTTGAGCCCGACCGGCGGAGTTATGAGCCCGATCTGCATGTTGATGACCATGACAATGCCGAGGTGCGTCGGATCGATGCCCATCTCCATCGCGATCGGAAAGACGATCGGCGTGAGGATGAGAACGACGGATGTCGGCTCCATGAAGTTTCCGGCCGCTAGCAGCAGCAGGTTCAGGACCAGCAGGAAGCCCCACGCCGGCAGTCCCATGCCGCCGATGAACTCGGATGCTGCCTGCGGTATCTGCAGTGACGTCAGCAGGTACGCGAACATGAATGCATTCGCGATGATGAACATCAGCATGACCGTCACCTTGCCTGCCTCGACGAGAACATGTGGCACGTCCTTGATACCGATGTCGCCGTACACGAACACAGCAATCAGGAAGGCATATACGGCAGACACAGCCGCGGCTTCGGTCGGCGTGAACACGCCCGCATAGATGCCGCCCAGGATGATGACGATGAGGAACAGGCCCCAGATGGCTTCGCGGAAGGTTTTCACAACCTGGCCCATGCTGGCCCGCTCCTGGCGCGGCAGGTCCTGACGCCGCGCAATGAAGCTGATCGTGGCCATCATCGCGATCGTCAGCAGAATGCCGGGGAGGATGCCAGCGATGAACAGGCGTCCGATCGAGGATTCGGTGATCGCGCCGTACACCACCATGACGAGCGACGGAGGAATCAGGATACCGAGCGTGCCTGCATTGCAGATGACCCCGGCAGCAAAGTTCTTGCTGTAACCGGACGCGACCATCCCGGCAATCATGACGCTGCCGACCGCAACGACCGTTGCCGGAGCCGAGCCGGAGACCGCCGCAAAAAAGGCGCTTGCGAGCAGTGCCGCCATCGCCAGGCCACCGCGGTAGTGACCGACGAGCGCGTTGGCGAAGTCGATCATGCGCCGGGCGACGCCACCCGTCGTGAGAAACGTGCCTGCGAGAACGAAGAACGGTACTGCCAGCAGCGGATACACCTGCATGGTGTGAAAGAACTTCTGCGTCATCGACAGCATGGTCTGCGTGCCGAACAGCAGCATCGTCGCGGAGCTCGCGAGCCCCATGGCAACGGCTACCGGCACGCCAAGGAACAGCAGCAGGAACAGCGAAACGAGCAGGAACGCCGCGATCATGAGCGATTCTCCTGGTCGTCGTCCTGCGGCGCCATCAGATTGTCGTGCTCGCCATGCTCGTGGTAATCCATGTCGGCATCGGCGCCCTTGATCACGTGCCAGCCTGCAACCAGGAACCGGTACGAAAGCAGCGCGAAGCCCAGCGGCATGACGACGGTCAGTGTCCACTTCGGCACGGGTATGTCTCGCGCAAAGTTGCCGAGTGCGGCAAGCCGTTCCACAAACACGATCGAGCCATAGAGCATCAGGCCGCAATAGACCAGGCAGAAACCGACGGCCAGCAGTGCAGCGACGTGGCGCAACTTTGGCGGCAGGCGACTGACGACCAGGTCGACGGCGATATGGCTCTTCGTGCGCACGCCGTACGACATGCCGAAGAGCACGAGTGCAGCAAACGCATAGACCGTCGCTTCCAGGGACCACAGGAGTCCCGTATTGAAAACGTAGCGCAAAACGACCTGCAGGAACGTTAGCAATGTCATGAACGCGAGCAGGATCGCCATCGCGCCCTCCTCGATGTATTCGAGGATGTTTTTGGGTCCGGTGTTGCTCATGGGTTGGATGCCTGCATTGCGGTCTCGATGATGTCCAGGCCGATATCGTCGTCAAACTCGTCCCACACGGGTTTCATCAGCGTGCGCCAGTCTTCGAGCTCGACCGGGGACAGCGTGACGATTTCGGAGCGATCCGA
>CAZMEA010000380.1:0-2563 GCA_964565135.1 uncultured Woeseiaceae bacterium | reverse complement strand
CGGTCAGAATCGTCGACAGGCCAAGTGTTCCCACCTTCAGCGCACTCGAGACGAGATGTAACGCCCAGACTGTGCCCATCAGCGCAGCCGCCTCGACAACGATGACTCGAACCAGCGATCCGGCTTCCTTCTGGCTGAGCGGCAGCCCGTACACTTTCGACAGGTGCATGACCATACCGACGTCGATAAACGCTGCTGCAAAAAGATCCGCAACCGGGACCGGATTGAATGCGACCGCGACACCCTTGCCGATGCAATACGTCCGCACCAGTCGATCGCCCAGCTTGCGGCGTGCGGACAAAATCCGCTCGCCGACCTGATCGCTAAGGTCCGCCGCGAACAGACTGGCGTTAAGGGCCGCAAGGGTTTTGCCCTCAGCCTCGAAGATATCCCACAGCCTTACTCGCAGTGCATCGACGTCAGGCGGTCGCCGCCGTTCGCTGCTCGTCTCCGAACCGTCCTCCGCGACCGACACAACCTGCTGTGGCCGTGGCTCGGCCGCAGCGGCAATCACATTCTGAGGCTGGACGAGGCCCTCGACCTTTCGGCGCACGGTTTCCAGCAGGGCGTCCAGTTCGTCGCCTGTGTAGAGATCGCTCTTGTTCAATACGACCAGCACCGGTCGCCCCTGCGCCAGTAGTGTCTCCAGCGCAGTCCGCTCGGTGTCTGTGATGTCCCCATCCAGTACGAACATCACGAGGTCGGAGCGATTCGCGACTTCAACGGCCAGCGCCTCTCTCGCTTCGCCGCCCGCCTCATCCAGTCCGGGCGTATCGATCAGGAATACGCCGCCGGCTTCCACCTCCGACCACTGCTGCATGTCGGCTTTGCGCGTTTCGCCATGCAGCGGGCTGACCGTGAATCGCGTTTCTCCGATCAGCGCATTCAGCAATGACGATTTGCCGGTGCTGACGCGGCCGAACGCAGCAATGTGCAGGTGTCCGTGCGTCAGCTTGTCGAGCATGACTTCGACCGAGCGGTAGTCGTCAGCCAGCGAATCGCGAACACCGGCGGGCAATCGACTGTCTTCGATCAGTTCGCGCAGCGACTCGCGCGCCAGCGCAAGGTGCGCAGCGCCGCTGTCGTCTACCGCATTAACGTCGCTATCGGTCGTCGTCGCGGTTCGAGATAGCCATCCTGGCAACCTGCCGAACATGCGTTTCCAGATGCTCACCGATCGATTCCTCAAAGTCGCTCACCGCGGCGTCCGGGCGGAACTCGCCGTGCGCGTCAAGCGTGCGCAGCAGGCTTCGGCCCAGTGCGTCAAAGATCAGACCATACGCAACCGCATGCACAAGTCCGCCTGCGACTGTACCCAGACCGGGAAACGCCTTGAGGCCGTTTCCGGCGACGGCCAACGCGAGTGGCAACGCTTTGCCTGCCCTGCTCTCGCTAAGCGTCAGAAACTCCTCGACATCGATGTCCCTGGGCGCCACGTTGTACAGCTTGCAGAGTTCGCGGGTCATGCTCGTCCCGACGTAACCCTGAATGACCACATCGGTGCCCGGGCTAACGGCCGCGAGCGCACCCAGGACGGCTTTGCGCGTGGCATTCCGGATGATCTGTTCGCCTCGCTGCTGTCGGAATTCCGCCTCCGCCGATGCCAGTTTGCTGGCCGCGAGCCTGAACACAGCGCGCTCGCGCCGCGAATCGAGCTCGACTCGGTCGCCACCCAGTAGCCTGTTGATTGCGACAACGAGTACGCCGATATCCGCATCGCGCTTGCGTGTAACGACCGCCTCTTCACCGCCGGGTCGCTGCTCGACCACCTCTACGTCACCGCCGGCCGATACGGCAACCACCCGATCGCGTTCGACGTCTCCGCCCAGATCCTGCAGGTGATCAAGCAGCCGTTCGAGCACCATCGATTGCTCTTGCACGTTGTAACGATCCGACTTGTTGAGCACGAGAACAAGCGGCTTGTCGTTCTGGAGCAGCTCGCGAAGCGCATCTTTCTCTGCGCGCGTCAGATCCCCATCGCACACGTACACGACGACTTGCGCACGTTGCGCCTCCTCCCGCGCTAGGTCCGTCAGCCCTTCATCCAGACCGGCCGTTCCGGGCATGTCGGTGAGCAGCACTTCCGCACCGTCTTCTTCGCGCCAGCGATAGTGACGAACTTCCGCCGTCGACCCACCGATCACATCGATCGACACGTCCGCGTCCGGCACAAGCGCTTTAATAAGAGAGCTCTTGCCACTGGAGATTTCGCCAAAAAAACTCAGATGAATGGACCCGTGGCTCTGGCGTAACGCGAGTTCGGCAAGCTCCTCGCGGGCAGCCCCGACGTCCACGCCCGCCGCATCTGCATCACGTAGTCGTGACTCGATGTCTTCCTTTCGCAACGGCACTTCGGGGTGGCTGGCTTTCGGGGGTTTGCGCCGAACGAGCAGATTGACCATCAACCAGATGGCGAACACGACCAGGAGAGCGACGGCAGCGAGATACCCGTACAGGAATAGGCGCGGCCCCTCGAGCAACCGATCCCAAACGTTAAGCGCGGATTCCGTCACGAAGATGATCGCCGCCAGCGCGATCACGAAAACGAGGGCGAGACCGACGC
>CAZMEA010000379.1:0-2575 GCA_964565135.1 uncultured Woeseiaceae bacterium | reverse complement strand
CCGATAGGACTCGCATCGAATCAGGCAAGGCGACCGGCGCGTCATGATGCGTACCAAAAATCATTCCGCGCTCCATCATCCAGCCAGTCGGCGAGATGTTCTCGGCGCGTTCCGGCCCGAGCACCGAGTCCCGGTGCCAGTCTCCCCAGTAGAACGTATGCATCGGAAACAGGGATGGAAAGACTCCAAGCTCTTCAAGCGGCTCAACCTGGTCGGCTCTCAGCGTCTGGCCGTGAATCAATACCGGCCGATTATTCGCGCCGGGGTGAGCAGCGCGGGCTGCATCAACAGCGGCAATGAAGCGATCAATGGCAGCATCGCCGTTTGCGTGCACGAGAATCTGCCAGTCATTGGCAAACGCCTTGTCGACAGACGCCAGCGTGGTCTCCTCGTCGACCGCCGGATAGCCCAGATAGTCTTCAGGCAGGCCGTCGGGCACGACGAAATAGGGTTCGGTCAGCCAGGCGGTCTTGCCCTGTGGTGAACCATCGATAGTCAGCTTCACTCCGCCGACACGAACGCGACCATCGTATTCCAGCGACGGCGACACCTCGTCGATGGTGAGGATGTCCGGATACGCAACAATATCGATTGCGAACCCGTCCTCGGCGGCCACACGCCGCAACGATGCGATCGTGTCGGGGGACGACCTGCCGTCTTGCGCCGTTGTGTAACCGAACGATGCAACGAGGTCGGCGCCGGCGCGCGCCATTGCGTCGTTGATGTCATTCGTGAGCTGGGCATTCATGACGCCGAGCAAGGCGAACAATGCGTATTCTTCGAGGACGCCGTTCGGTTCACTCGATCCCTCGCGACGTCGGAAGACACCGCCGGCCGGGTCCTGCGTATCTGCGGTTACGCCGGCGAGTTCGAGTGCTTTGCTGTTTACAGCGCCGAGGTGTCCGGACTGATGGATGACGAGGACGGGTTGCTCTGTGGATACCGCGTCCAGGTCGTCGCGCGTCGGATGGCGTTCCTCCGCCAGCTGGGAATCGTCGTAGCCGAAGCCGACGATCCAATCGGTCTGCTTGAGTGGGCCGGTGTTGTTCGCCTGCCAGTCCCGAAGCAGAGCCTGCACCGCAACGATGTCCCGGCCATTGCCATCGGGGGGCGGCAAAAGGTTGGCCGAACTGGCCTGCAAGCCGATTCCCTGAACGTGCCCATGTGAATCGACAAAGCCTGGCACCAGCGTTCGGCCTTGCAGATCGATCCGGCGCGTATCCGAACCGAGAAACGGCGCCAGGTCATCGAGCGTGCCGATTGCCTGTATACGACCAGCCCTAACAGCGACGGCCTCTGCAGTCGGCTGCTCGTCGTTCATCGTCAGTATGGGACCGCCGAAGTAGACGCCGTCCGCCAGATCGACATCCGGCGACCGGGCACAGCTCACCAACAACATCAGGGATGCGCCCAGTGCGAGGTACCCTCTGCGGGCTAAGCGATAACGCAAATCGGACATCGACATGACTCCTGTCTTCTTCGTCGAGTGGCTTAAGCGAGATTCCGTTTCGGCGCCCACCATCACCCGAGATCGTCATCCTCGAGTTTGTGGCCCCAATCTCGTTTTGCTTCCAGGTAAGCACGGTTGGCGTCCGCCACTCCCGTCACGTGCTTGACCCGCGTGATGTGGTTCAAACCGTGTTCCTCGAGGTCCTCCACCTTCTTCGGATTGTTCGTCAGCAAGCGGAAAGCACGGTCGCCATGGAAATACTTGATCAGCGAGGCGGCGTCACTGAAGTCTCGCGAGTCGTCCGGCAGCCCCAGAGATCGATTCGCCTGGTAGGTGTTCTCACCGGAATCCTGCAGCAGATAGGTCGCCGCTTTCGCCCAGAGTCCGATGCCCCTGCCCTCATGCCCGGACATGTACACCAGCATGCCACCGACGTCGTCCTGCGAGATGCGTTCGAGTGCCGCGATGAACTGCGGGCCGCACTCGCAACGCTGCGATCCAAACACGTCGCCGGTGAGGCAACTGGAATGCACCCGGATGAGTGGATTCTCCCAGGATGACGGGTCTCCCATAAGGAGCACGCTGTTTACCGCCATGGACGATGCCAGCGATGCAAACGACGTAATCGCGTCTCCACGACGCAGCAGATCTGCCAGGTCCTGAACCTTGCTCAATTCGGTGTGCCGCACGGCCGCAAACCAGTCAGCCTCGTAACGTTTGCCATGGCGCTCAATAGGCAGCGGGATCGGGCCAAGGATGCTGATCGCGCCGGAGCCGGGCTCCGGATCGGAATTCGGGTCCGTCGTCTGGCCGGTCGCATCAATGCGTACCAGCGTACCCTGCCGGATCAGGCGCTCGCGGACGGTCGGGTCGAGATAGGTGAACATGCGCGCAGGGTATCATCTGGCGCACGGCGAGCCGATAGCCTGTCCGCGACGAGATCGCTGGACTGTCATCGGCGCCATGTTTGATAGAGAATACGCCCCGGGCGGGGCAGAAAGAGCAGCATGAGCTGCCGATAACTATGAGTACGAATCCAGGCAGCAAACCCACCGTATACATTGTTGACGACGATCAGGCGATCCGACACGCCATGGAGCTCCTGATGCGTTCGGTCGGCCTCGA
>CAZMEA010000378.1:0-2576 GCA_964565135.1 uncultured Woeseiaceae bacterium | reverse complement strand
GTCAGCCACCGTTTGTCGGCGCTGATACTCCAGTCAGCGTGTGCGACCACGCGGGGCTGCGTTAGTCGCATCCGTCCGCCCGGTCCGCTCGTCGATCAGTCCCGGTAGGTTTTTACCGGCGGGAGCTGCGCGCCGGTCAGACCTTTCGGTTCATCCTCGGCGACCACGGGCATGCGCAGGGTCCCGATTCCGTCGATCGTTGCGACGATTTCTTCACCCGGCTGCAGGAAGCGCTGTGCGCCGCGAACCGCCGTGCCCATGCCAACACCGCCGGACGTGCCGTTGTTGATCACGTCACCCGGGTACAGGGTAATGATGGACGACGCGTACTCGATCAGTTCCCACAGC
Organism: uncultured Woeseiaceae bacterium; assembly: GCA_964565135.1. GTDB lineage: Bacteria > Pseudomonadota > Gammaproteobacteria > Steroidobacterales > Woeseiaceae > JBFGFX01. The sequence goes on along the minus strand of CAZMEA010000378.1, from coordinate 2,228 downwards.
GAGTGAATCATGTCGCCCGCCGTTGCCTCCTGCATTTGTTCGTCACCGACGCTCAGGGTCTGACGCAGGATCTCCATGGGATTTCCGTAGAATTCTTTCGGCACGATCCACGGCCCCTGCGGCGCAAATGAATCATGGCCCTTGCCGACGAACCAGTCCGAGGTAAATCTGGCGCCGCCCGGCGGGCGACCACCGCGGTCCGAGATGTCGAGCGTTACCATGTAGCCAAACACATGGGCTTCCGCATCGTTCGCCGATACGTACTTGCCTGCCTTGCCAATCACCGCGCCGAGCTCCACCTCCCAGTCCGTGCGGTCACGGCCGTAAGGGATGACAACGGGCTCGCCGTTACCAATCACGGCACCGCGACTCGGTTTCAGGAACAGGTACGGGACACCGCGCTCTTCGCGACGCTGCCGGCGTGCTTCCCGGCGCTCGGCCTCCGTGCCGGCCTCCTCGACGTGACTGTAGAAGTTGACGGCGGCATTCAGGATCTTGCCCGGGTACATGATGGGCGGCAGGGTGCGAACATCGTCGAGTTCGTGCACGTAGTCGGGTCGTCCTTGCCGCGCCAGCGCGTCATTTGCGGCGAGGTTGTTGACGATCTCGTACAGTCGCCGCTTCAGGCCGTACTCGTAGCGCTCGATCAGTTCGCGCATGTCGGCCGGCATCGGCACGATTGGGTACATACCACCGCGTTCCAGCGCCGTGTTGGCCGCTGCCAGATCGACAATCAGGCTGTCGCGGAGTACCAGCGCGACCGTCGGCGAGCCGCCAATCTCGAAGGTGCCTACCTTGAAGGGCTCGGCGATGTCCTCGACAGATTGCGCCGATGCCAGACCAAGCCACAGCATGCCAATCAAGGCAGTGATCGACCGTGCTTTCCTCATTGGTTTCCCCCCCCGAAACGCATCGTTTGTGAGTCGACGGTTTTACGGCGCCGGCGAATACGTGTCAACGTGGCTACCGCGACGCCCTCACCAACTTGGCAACAAACCCCTGCTGACATTCGGTCTCCCCTATCCACAGCTTGTTACCATTGCCCTCGTTGCGACGTTCCAATGCCTTGTGGCGCATCGCCTTACAGGGTTTTTGCCGAGTGCGTCGCCGATAGGAACCAACCACGGAGTCCTGCCATGCCGCGCGTTCGATTCGCCTTTCTTCTCATCTCGATACTGAGCCTCGTTACTTCCGCACTCGCCCAGGACGACACGCCACCCTGGCAGTGGAGCGAGGAACGCGTCTTCGCCGAGGTAAACAAGGTTCGCGCAGGGCGCGATCTGAATCCCGATCGCTGGCCGGACGGCGGTCGTGTCGCGGTCTTGCTGTCCTTCGACGTCGATAACGAGACGGTCTGGTTGCGCGACGGTGACACCAGCGTCGGCGGACTGTCGCAGGGTCAGCACGGCGGGCGCCGCGGCCTGCCACGCATTCTCGACCTGCTGGATGAGTATGAGATACCAGCCAGCTTTTTCGGCCCGGCACTGAGCTTCACGCTGAACAAGGACATGATTCCGGCCATCCAGGCATCGGGTCGTCACGAGATCGGCGTGCACGGGTGGATTCATGAACGCAACAATCAGCTGCCCCGTGACGAGGAAGAACGCCTGCTGCGCCAGGCCGTCGAGCGCATGACCGAACTGATGGGTAAGCGTCCGGTCGGCTACCGCGCACCGTCCTGGAACTTCTCGGACTCGACGCTCGATCTGCTGCTCGAGATGGGCTTCCTCTACGACTCCTCGCTGATGGCGGACGACCGGCCGTACGAACTGGTGGCCGACGGCGAGCCGACCGGCATGGTCGAGCTGCCCGTGCAGTGGATCCTGGATGACGCACCCCTCTTCAATCCGCTGGGCCAGCGCTACGCGAGCCCGCGCGAGGTTTTGCAGGTCTACAAGGACGAATTCGACATGGCCTACGAGGAAGGCACCGTCTTCGTCCTCACCATGCACCCGCACTACATCGGGCATCGCTCGCGGATCGTCATCCTGCGCGAACTGATCGAGTACATACGCGAGCACGACGGTGCCTGGTTTGGCACCCACGAGGCTGCCGTGCGGTGGGTGCGCGAGCAGGCGGGGATGTAGCGCTCGCAGGTATCAGCCGGGTTTGCGCCCGACGGCAAGTATGTAGTCCAGGCCCGGATACACGTCCTCCGGCGGCCACTTCAGCGACAGCCGCGCCGGCAGGCGGGCAATCGGGTGCAACACCGACAGCCGCTCGGGATG
>CAZMEA010000377.1:0-2586 GCA_964565135.1 uncultured Woeseiaceae bacterium | reverse complement strand
TCGACGAAGACAAAATCAGCCTGGACACCGGCTGCGTCTGGGGACGCGAGCTCACGGCGGTGAAACTGACAAAGAAAGCGAAGGTAAAGCAGGTTCAATGCGGGTAGCTTAACGACCGGCAAGGAACACCCGTAAGCATCGGGCGATTCAATCGATGCTCACACCTTGAGCCCGCCAAGCGGCGGTTCACCATCGGTTCCGGCAAACACCACTTCAGGCTCTTCCCCGTCCGCCGTTTTCTCTACCACAAACCTCACTCGGCGCCTGACGGGCGCGGTACCGGGCTCCTGCAGCTCGACAGGCTCGAAGACGCTGACGAACTCTACACTACATGCGTCGACGCTCAGGCTGGCAACGAAGTACCCGTGAGCATCACTGTCTACATAGTTCAGATGCGGGTTTACGTCCGCGTCCTGGCTGCCAGCAGCAGACACCGCATTAACACCGTCGTGAACCTGCTCCGCGGTGGCATGACCGAACAACATCCAGGCGTTTAATGTCGGCATGATCGCCTGGGTGTGTCCGTGCTCGTTACCGTCGAACGTAACAAGCCTGGAGACTTCAGGGTCGTGAGCAGATAGTTCACGCTGGATAATCATGCGACTCACAGCGCTCACCGCACCGCCCGCGAACTCAGCAAGCACCGTGCTGTGCTCCCGGGAATCAAAATCGTCGTATACGACCCCGGCCATGTGGGCGTGACGGTCGCCGGTAAGGGAGACGACGTTATCAATTCCTTCGTCCCTTATGAATGTACACAGTTCGGCGCGCTCCGCCGGGTAACCGTCCCAACCGTCAGTCCACAGGATGCCGCTCTTTCTGCCAGCCTCTCTGAAACTGTCATCGAAACCGTGTCGCATTAGGCCCACATTCAGACCGAGGAGTTTCCAGGTCGCCTCGCTGTCCTTGAGACCCTGCTTGAGCCACTCTTTCTGCGGCTTGCCCAGCATCGATCCCGTGGGCGCATCTTTTCGTGGATTGCTAATGACCCGATCGAGATAGGTCACTTCTTCCGGAGGATTACCATTCAGAGCATTGCGGCCCTCATTCATGACGCGAATCAGCGAAGGATCGACAGGCGCTTCGGGGTAAGGGTGGCGGCCCACGTTCAGCAGCTCCTGAGGGAGCCCTCGTGGGCCCCTGTAGCTGCGACCATCGACCATGAACAGCTCCGCTATTCGCCCCCAGCGAAGAGATCGATAAATCGTGAGAGAACCGATTGCGGCGAGATTATTGGGCTCCTGACCAAGATAATGATCATCGAAACCTGTTGCCGGTGTGTTTGAAACCTCGACCGGACTGAAGTCCTTTGCTTGGTGATCGTTAACATCTCGGCCGCCGGCACTCAGCGCTGCGGGAATGTACTCGAACCATGCCTGGTTCGAAGCAACCTTCAGTTCAGCAATCGACGTGCCTTTTGAGTAGCTCTGCCAGTAGTCATTGAGAAGCTCGTGGTCATCCCATACCTGAACGAATGGAAACAAAGCACGCGCTTCCTGCAGATCCTCGTCGGAAAGATACGTCCTGTATAGCCATCGGAAGTCGTCGATACTGGTTGGAAGCATCCATTGACGCCCGCCGACCGCACCGCCGGACGGATACGGCCCGCAACGCCGCAAACTGCCGTCGCGATTGTAGAGCTCGCCCAGATTACCGTTGTGATCGAGTTCGCCAACCGTATCCGGTCCATGAATCGTTTCGTAAAGAAAATCGCCGACGTGCATGATGAAATCGATTCTGCTGCCGTCATCCGACTCGGCATCATCGAGAATCAGACGCCTGTAAGCGGTGAAGTACCCTTTCTCGTAGTCCTGGCAGGAGAACACGGCGACATTCAAGGTGCGAGCAGAATCCGCTTCCGGCGCAGTCCTCGTACGACCGGTTCGACTGGTGCTCCCGTCCGGCGCGATAAATCGGTAGTAGTAGTAGCTATCCGGCTCAAGACCCGTGACGAGGACTCGGACAGTGTGATCCCACGCTTCGGCAGCTAGCACCTCACTTTCGGAGACGACATTGTCGAACCCGGCGTCGACCGCAACCTGGCAAGCGAGACTCGTCCCTTCGCCATCGCCGGCGACGCGAGTCCAGAGAACAACGGCATCAAACTGCGGGTCTGCTGATGCGACGCCTTGAGGAAAACTGAACGCGCCATGCTTGCTGGCGGAGCGGGCGCAGCCACCCAGGACCGTTGGCGAAACTCCCGCGACGAAGCAACCTGCTGTTGAGGCAAAATACTTCAGCAGGTCGCGTCGCGACTGCTGGCCAGGTTTTTCAAAAGACGGCATTACGGCTCCAGGCACCGGTCAGTATTTGCTCATCCTTGCCAAGTGTGCCTGCTGCTGACAGCAATTGCTCGGTCTGGCACCTAGTCGTCAGCGAATAAGGACAGGCGCTTCGCCATCGGAGCCCAGGGTCGCTCGCGACAAAGCGGTCGTTACACCCGAAGGCCGCAAGATTCGAACGCCGCTTTGACACCGGCCTTCTCATCGTCTGTCAGCTCCAGCATCGGCGGCCGTACGCGCCCGCCGACCTGCCCGAGTAACTCCTGCCAGTATTTGCCGAACGCCTGCGGTTTGTCGGCAGGCC
>CAZMEA010000376.1:0-2593 GCA_964565135.1 uncultured Woeseiaceae bacterium | reverse complement strand
TGGCCGGTCGGGCTCGAAGCCGACAGGCGCCGTGACAGCCAGTCGAGCGCCTGCGCCTTGTCTTCAACGTTCCGGCGCATTTGCCCGATCAGGCGCTGTGACGAAATGTTCAGTGCGCGCAGCCAGTCCTCGGCATCGGGAACAGCAAGCTCCGCGGCTCCAGAGGGCGTTGGGGCTCGAACGTCCGCGACGAGATCCGCGATACTGATGTCCACTTCATGGCCCACTGCACTGATCACCGGTATCGGCGAATTGCGTATCGCGCGTGCGAGCTTTTCGTCGTTGAATGCCCACAGGTCCTCGAGCGAGCCACCGCCCCGGCCGACGATCAGGACATCGCACTCGTTCCTGCGGCCGGCCGTCTCGAGCGCGCTGATTAGCTCCGGCACCGCGGCATCGCCCTGCACGGCGGCCGGGTACAGTACCACCGGGACGCCCGCGAATCGGCGCCGCAGCACCGTGAGAATGTCTCGAATCGCAGCACCCGACGGTGAAGTGATGACACCGACTCGTGACGGCAGAATTGGCAACTCCCGCTTCAGGTCGGCATCGAACAGGCCTTCGGCATCGAGCTTCTTCTTCAGGCGTTCGAAGCGGCGGCGCAATTCGCCTTCGCCGGCCGGCTCCAGCTGCTCGACGATCAGCTGATAGTCGCCACGCGGTTCGTAGAGGCTCACCCGGCCGAACGCAAGCATCTGATCGCCATTGCCTATGTCGCGCGCCTGACCGCGCTGCTGGCGCTGCCGGAACCACGCACACCGGATCTGCGCAGACTCGTCTTTCAGGGTGAAATAGATGTGGCCGGAGGCCGGCCGGGCCAGATTTGAAATCTCGCCATCGACCCACAGTCGTGCCAGTCCGCGCTCGAGCAGGGTCCGCGCCTGGCGATTCAGTTCGCTGACGCTGATGGCAGCCCGCTTGTCGTCGCCGTCGTCGAGGAAATCGTAGGAATCACTCATCTCGACCGACTATACCGTGGCCAGCAACCGCCTGCGCAGCGTCGTTGGCACGATTTAATCCGGGGCAGCCGTTTACCCGCAAATGGCAGCGGCGTAAAATGGTGGGTTTACCCGAAACGGGCTCAACACGGACGCCCCGTAAAGGTTCGAGAATGCGCGTAGCCAAGGAAGCCCTCACGTTCGACGACGTTCTGCTGCAGCCGGACTACTCCGAAATTCTGCCGCGCGACGTCGACATGACCACCCGACTCACCGACAGCATTACCCTCAACATCCCGCTCCTGTCGGCCGCCATGGACACGGTGACCGAGTCGCGCCTCGCGATTTCGATCGCGCAGGAAGGCGGCATCGGCATCATCCACAAGAACATGGCGCCGGAGCGACAGGCGCAGGAAGTTCTGCGGGTCAAAAAATTCGAAAGCGGCATCGTCCGTGACCCGATCACGGTCTCACCGGACATGACGATTCGCGAGGTCATTGATCTCACCCGCGCGATGGGGATCTCCGGCGTACCGGTTGTCGACGGACGCGAGACGATTGGCATCGTCACGCATCGCGATATCCGTTTCGAAACGCATCTCGACGCACCGGTGTCATCCGTGATGACGCCAAAGGAACGGCTCGTCACCGTTCAGGAAGATGCCGACGACGAAGAGGTCGTGTCGCTCCTGCACAAGCATCGCATTGAGAAGGTGCTCGTAGTCGACAAAAACTTCGAGCTGCGCGGGATGATTACCGCGAAGGACTTCCAGAAGGCGAGCGACTACCCGCGCGCGTGCAAGGACGAGCGCGGTGCACTGCGCGTCGGCGCCGCTGTTGGCACGGGTTACGACACCGATGAGCGAATCGCCGCGCTGGTCGGTGCCGGCGTCGACGTTATCGTTGTCGATACCGCGCACGGTTTCTCCAAAGGTGTCGTCGATCGCGTGCGTAGCGTGAAGCAACAGTATCCCGATCTGCAGGTAATCGCCGGCAACATCGTCACCGCCGACGCGGCGACTGCACTCGTTGAGGCGGGCGTCGACGGCGTGAAGGTGGGTATCGGCCCTGGTTCGATCTGCACGACTCGTGTCGTGGCCGGCGTCGGCGTCCCGCAGATCTCCGCGGTTGCCGAAGTGGCCGAGGCGCTCGCGAAGACCCCCGTACCGCTGATCGCGGATGGCGGCATCCGTTATTCCGGTGACATAGCGAAGGCACTTGTCGCAGGGGCCTATTCGGTGATGATCGGCAGCCTGTTTGCCGGCACGGAGGAGTCGCCCGGCGAGGTTGAGCTGTACCAGGGCCGATCCTACAAGTCGTACCGTGGCATGGGCTCAGTGGGTGCGATGAGTCAGCAGCATGGCTCGTCAGACCGTTACTTCCAGGACGCGGCCGAGCAGCTCGAGAAGCTCGTGCCGGAGGGTATCGAAGGCCGCGTGGCGTACAAGGGCACCGTTGTCGCCATCATTCACCAGCTGGTGGGCGGAGTTCGCGCAGCCATGGGTTACACCGGCAGCCGCGACATTGAAGAGATGCGAACCAAGCCAAAGTTCGTGAAGATCACGAGCGCCGGCATGCGTGAAAGCCACGTCCACGACGTGTCGATCACGAAGGAAGCACCGAACTACCGAACCTCAAACTGATCGACGACCGCC
>CAZMEA010000375.1:0-2600 GCA_964565135.1 uncultured Woeseiaceae bacterium | reverse complement strand
CCGCCAGCGCGATCGTGGTCGAGTACCAACATCAGACCGTCGCTCCTGTCGTTGTTGCTCGAGCGGCGGCACTCGGCGTGTGCTCCCAGACGCCGGCAGTTTCGCCCTGCCCCACGCCTTCGAAAAATTCACGCATGCCGTCGAAGCGTTCCTTCTGCCCCATGGCCGCGTTGATGATCTGCGCCAGTGACCCGGCTCCGGGAATACCCATCAGCGGGCGCGCAGAAATCAGGTTTGTGAAGTACAGCCCCGGTGTTCCAGCTTCCTTAGCCTTCTGCACGACCGGCGTCGTGCCAATCGCAAGATCCGGCTGATACTCCGCGATCGCAGCCAGGTCTTCTTCGAGAGACGCGCGGAAGTTGACCTGCACGCCTTTCGCTTCGAGCCATTCCCGATCGGCATTCGACCATTCAGTTCGCGGACATGCGGAACCGACGTACCGAACGTCTGCGCCGCACTCGACCAGCAGGCGAGCGACCAACAGTTCCGAACCCTCATAGCCAGACAGCGTTATACGACCTTTGATCGGCGAAGCGGCTACGGCACCGGCGATCGCGGGCAGAACCCGGTTCTTTGCGGTACTGATTGCTGACGCTTTCACGCCACAGGCTTCCCCGATCGCAGCGAGCCATGCGGCCGTGCCGTGTTGACCCACAGGCGCCGAGCCGACGATGCTTCGACCGGCTGTCTTGAATTCGCGGACAGAAGCTGTGTAGAACGGATGAATCGCTGCGACGGCAGCGCAGTCCAATGCGCTGTACAGCTCTCGCCACTCACGAGTCGGCACAACCGGGCCGGCCATTAACCCCATCGGCTCCAGCATCTGCCCAATCGTCACCGGATCCACCGGGAACATCTCACCAAGCAGCGTTACCGAGGGAAGCGCTCGTTTCTCACGCGGGGCTTGTACGGGACCTGCTTCGGCCTCCTTGCGCGCATACGCCAGCATTGCGCCCGCCAGAATATCTTTCGCTTCCGCGTGGGTCGGAACGCCGAAGCCAGGTACGTCGATGCCAATGATGCGAACACCGTCGATTTCTTTCGGCAGCATCTGCAGCGGCACGCCAGAGGCGGTCGGTACGCAAAGGTTCGTAACAACAACGGCGTCGTAGTGTTCCGGATCTGCCATCTCATGGACGGCATCGCGTATATCTTCGTAGAGCTTGCCGGTAACCAAGGTTTCTGAGTTGAATGGCACGTAGCCGACGGTGCGCTTGGCACCGTAGAAGTGTGACGTGAACGTCAGCCCGTAAACGCAGCATGCCGATCCGGACAGAATGGTCGCAGTGCGGCGCATACGCAGACCAACGCGCAGTGACCCGAACGCGGGACACATACTTTGCGGCTGATCGTGCGGCCCGACCGGGTAATCTGCCGCGTATTGGTCGAGCACAGCTTGCTTGCCTGCTTCGGCAGCAGCCTTCTTCAGCTCGCCCTTCGCGTGGCAACCCGCGGACGAATCCGGTTTGGACAACGGCGCTCGTTCAATGCCGATATCCTGCGGATCGCTGTCGTTCCCCTTAGCCATCTTGCGTTTGCTTCCTGGCTTCTCGCTTTTTGTTCAACGGCTCTCGCCGCCTACACGTCGTCGTACACAACCTCCAAAGATGGTTTCTCGACGACATTTGCACCGCACATATCTGCAGCGGTGGCCGGAATTAATTCGTTACCGCCTGCCTCGTCGTCCCCGTCAAACAGCGACAGCAGCCCGTCCTGCGTAAGCGGAGCAGGTTGCAGCGGCGGCGCTTCGGCCACCCCTGTCGCCAACGTCTCGAATAGCGGCGCCCATTGGCCCCCGGGCTTGCCGACTATTTCGTAGTTCGCACTTTTTCTTCTTATGTCATCGTCTGCCGGTATCGCCGACAGAACAGGAATACCGACGGACTCTGCGAATGCATGGGCTTCGCCGGTACCGTCGTCCTTGTTGATCACCATGCCTGCGACACCGACGTTGCCCCCGAGCTTGCGGAAGTAGTCGACTGCCGAGCAGACATTGTTGGCAACGTAGAGTGACTGCAGATCGTTCGATCCCACGACAATCACCTTCTGGCACATGTCTCGCGCGATCGGCAGACCGAATCCGCCGCAGACGACGTCGCCGAGGAAGTCGAGCAGCACGTAATCGAAGTCCCAGTTGTGGAAACCGAGCTTTTCGAGCAACTCGAACCCGTGAATAATTCCGCGTCCGCCGCAACCGCGACCGACTTCCGGACCGCCAAGCTCCATCGCGAAAACGCCGTCGCGCATGAAGCACACGTCGCCAATCTCGACCTCTTCGCCCGCGCTCTTCTTTTTCGAGGAGGTCTCGATGATGGTCGGGCAGCTGCGTCCGCCGAACAGCAATGAGGTTGTGTCACTCTTTGGGTCGCAACCGATGAGCAATACCTTCTTGCCCTGCTGCGCCATCATGTAGGACAGGTTGGAGAGCGTGAAACTCTTACCGATTCCGCCTTTGCCATAGATAGCAATGACCTGTGTTTCCTTGCTCGGCTCCGCCGTACTCACCGGGTCCGGATCCTGCGCCGCTTCTTCCCGCAGGCGATCGCGCATGGCGATCTGCGGATCGACACGATGCTCCTTGACCTTTGCCTTATCGAGCA
>CAZMEA010000374.1:0-2614 GCA_964565135.1 uncultured Woeseiaceae bacterium | reverse complement strand
AATTGGGTGTCGCCCGTTTTGGTCAGGTCCGCCCACGGGGTGCCAAGATACAGCACGCCCGGCAATGGATAGCCGAGCGACTTGAGTCGGTGCACGGTTGCCAGGGTCAGGCCGCCGCCCGCCGAGGTGCCACCCATCGCGATGTCCGACGCGTCGTAATCCTCGAGCAGCGCGAGATACGCGAGGACAGCGTCATCGAGCGCGGCGGGAAACGGATGATCGGGTGGCATTCGGTAGTCGACGGAGACCACCGGGATGCCGACACGACTGGCAAGCACCAGGGATTCGTCCAGACTGCCTTTGCCGGCGAAGAAAACGTAGGCGCCGCCGTGCAGGTCCATCATTACCTTGCCCGCAAACTCCGGTGGCGTCTCGTCCGGCGTTACCTGCCAGGCATCGACACCGTTGAGCGTTACGGGCCTGGCGGTCACCGGCAGGTCGGCGAGGTACGCATCGACCTCTGCGAGGTTGGGCGCATCGACGACCGCAATCAGCCGGCGCCATTCAGCCGCGTTGTCAGGGGGTGCGGGCAGCTCGTCGGCGCGTCGGGGCGAGCGGGAAGAAATCGCCTCCCTTAGCGCATCGCTTGCCGCTGCCGGCAGCGGCACGTCCATCGGTTGCCGGGATGCCTGTGCAAGCGCGGCAACGCCAATCAGCAGCGCACACAGGCCGAAACCGAATCGCTGGAGGGATCTAGACCACATGCTGAGGACCAATGGCGTCGATCGTCGGCGTGCCGGCCTGACGCATAACGATCTCCAGTTCCCGGGTAAGCAGGTCGATGACCGTCTCCACGCCTTCCTGACCGAACGCAGACAAGCCCCAGAGATACGGCCGCCCGATACCGATCGCATTCGCACCGAGCGCAAGCGCCTTGAAGATGTCCGTGCCGCGGCGAAAGCCGCCATCGCAAATCACGGGCAGACGACCGTTCACGGCAGCAACGACTTCGGGCAGACACTCGATCGTGCTGCGTCCGCTATCTTCGCCGCGCCCGCCGTGGTTCGACACAATGATGCCGTCCGCACCGTGCCTGATCGCAAGCTCGGCATCAGCACCGGTCACGATCCCTTTGATGATGAGCCGCATGGACGTGGCCGCCTTCAAACGCGCGACGAAATCCCAGTCGAGGTGTGACGTATTCAGGTCGTTCGTACCCATCATCGGCTTGGGCGGCAATGCTGCCGGCCCAGAGCCATGGCACGCCTGGCATTCCGGGTTCGTCGCTCGCCGAAACCGCGCGGTTGCCTCGCGATTGCTGTCGGGCAGATCCACAGTCAGGACAAGAACCGGACAGCCCGCGCGCTCCACCCGCTGAACGCGCGCGAGATTCACACCCCAATCGCTGCTGGTGTAGAGCTGAAACCAGACGGGTCGCCCGTATGCAGCGTTCACGTCCTCAACGCTGGTCGAGCTTACCGATGACAGCATCATGCGAACGTCGCGCGACGCCGCGGCGCGTGCGGTGCCGGATTCACCAACGGCGTGAAATCCGCCCTGTGAACCACAAGGTGCTATGACGATGGGAACCGGCTGGCGCTCACCAAAGAGTTCGATCGAGGTATCGACCTTGCGTACGTCAATGAGTCGACGGACACGCAGGCGGATTTGCCGGAATCCCTCACGATTGGCGCGCAGGGTGCCGCCATCGTCTGTTCCCATCGCGATGTAGGCATAGTGCGCCGGCCGCAACGCGACTTTCGCCGCTTCGTGCATATCGAACACGTTGATCGCATCCGCCGCACGTTCGATCTGCACCGGCGCATAGAGGTCGTCGATGGTCTGCGCGACCGATGCCCGTGTGCCGGCCAACGCGGGACTGGCGGACAGATACTGCAGGAATTGTCGCCGTGCCAGATTCGTCATGTTTCCCCACCTGTTGTATGAGCCACGGACTCAGCGTCTTATACCGTAATTTTTCGCGGCTGGCCGCGGTCTCTTAAGGAGCCGGGACGCAGCTTGCGCGGTGCCGTACACTCGGCGCCGCGCGACCTCACTGCCTGATTGAATCTACGACGAGTCGTATACATGGGTCGAAAAGTAGAAGTCTTTACCGAGAACATTGTCGAAGCAGGCGCCGCGTGCCTGGTCACCATGGTGCAGGGCAACCTGCTCGCACTCGGCCTGTCGCACTGGATCATCGCCTCGCAGACCGGCCTCATCGCAGGAACGGCGGCCGCTGCCGCGATCACCTTTACGAGAATCCGCAATCGTTTTGTTATCGCGACGACGCTCGGTGTGCTGACCTTCGCGGTGGACTACTTTATGCATCCAGGCATGTTCGGTTCCGCTGCGACTGAGGCGATGGTCACGGGACTCGGAGCGGCGGTGCTTTCCTGGATCGTCGGTGCGGTACTCGCCCGCCGGGCACGCAAAGCCTGACGACTTTCCGAATCGCCTAGTTTTCGAACGCGTCTGCCCCGAAGTCCGGACAGTTCGCAATCTCCTCTGGCGCGTCCTTCTGTTGATTGCTGTCCGCCACCAGCCAGCAGTCGTCGAAAATCGAGCAGTAGCAGAAGGTCACCATCGACTGTGGATGTACGACGGCCTGTCGAAAGCGACGGGCGAGGCTCGTGTCTACGGTACTGAACAGCGTGACCGTCTCATCGGCACG
>CAZMEA010000373.1:0-2615 GCA_964565135.1 uncultured Woeseiaceae bacterium | reverse complement strand
TGGAGTTCTATATAGAGAAAGGCGTCTCCGGGATCACGATCCTGGGCGTCATGGGCGAGGCGCCGAAGCTTGCGCCGGACGAATCGGAAGCGTTTCTTACTCGTGTTCTGCAGCGCACGGCCGGCCGCGTGCCGGTGATCGTCGGTGTATCCAATCCCGGTCTCGACAATCTCGTGCGCCTCGCGCGTGTCAGCATGGATCAGGGAGCCGCCGGCGTCATGGTTGCGCCACCGGCCGGACTCGGCACCGATACCAAGGTTTACAACTATGCCCGCCTCGTCTTCGAAGCGCTCGGTGACGACGTGCCCGTTTGTTACCAGGACTACCCGTTTCTGACCAAGTCCGAGACGTCTGTGCCGGTGTTCAATCGACTGGTTCGCGAGTACGAGACGCTCGTCATGCTCAAGCACGAGGAGTGGCCGGGTCTGACCAAGCTGAGCCAGGTTCGTGAATCGGCTGAAGCCGAAGGTTTGCGCCGGGTCTCCGTGCTTACCGGCAACGGCGGGCTCTACCTGCCCCAGGAACTGGCCCGTGGCGCAGATGGCGCGATGACGGGATTCGCCTACCCGGAGATGCTCGTCGAGGTCGTTGCCCTGCATCGTTCGGGAGACGCCGATAAGGCCGAAGACCTGTTCGATGCCTATCTGCCGCTGGTGAAGCACGAACAGCAGCCTGGCTGGGGCCTGGCTTTGCGTAAGGAAGTACTGCACCGTCGGGGAGTCATTCGTTCACCGAAAGTTCGTGCGCCGGGCCCGTTGCTGGGTCCGGTCGATCACGACGAGCTTTCGAGACTTATTCGACGGGTCGAACGTAACCTGGAGGCGCTCTGACGATGGATCTGCAACTCGATAACAAACGGGCACTCGTCCTCGCGTCGAGCGGTGGTCTGGGTTTGGGCATTGCGGCGGCGCTGTGTGCAGAGGGTGCACACGTCCTGCTGGCGGCGAGGTCCGGAGAAAAGCTCGCCGCTGCGGCAGCCGAGCTGACCGCACGAGGACCGGGTCGCGCCGACTACCAGACGGTCGACCTGGCCGAGGCTGACGCTGCGAATACCCTTTTCGATGCGGCAACGGACACGCTTGGCGGCATCGACATCCTGGTGAACAACACCGGCGGCCCGCCGCCCGGCGGTATCGAGGGTCAGGATACCGATACATGGCGCCGCCAGTTCGACACGATGGTGGTTCGGGTCATCGCTCTGACCAATCTTTGCTTGCCGGGAATGCGGGAACGCGGTTGGGGCCGAATTCTCACGGTTGCGTCATCCGGGGTGATTCAGCCGATTCCCAATCTCAGTATTTCGAACACCATCCGTTCTGCTCTGGTTGGCTGGAACAAGTCGCTGTCGAACGAAATTGCGGCCGACGGCATCACCGTCAACATTCTCGCGCCCGGGCGCGTTGCCACAGCGCGGACCGTAGCGCTCGATTCCGCCGCGGCGGAACGCCAGGGCAAAACCGTTGCTGAAATCGAAGCCGCTTCGCACGCCACGATCCCGGCACGGCGTTACGGCACTGTGGAGGAATTTGGCGCCGTCGCGGCATTCCTGGTCAGTGGTCCCGCCAGCTACGTCACCGGCAGTATCGTGCGCTGTGACGGTGGGTCGATTCGCAGCGTTTAGCACGCTAAAAGGAGCCTTCTCGTGAGTCAGTACGATCTGGTTATCACCGGCGGAACGGTCGCCAACTCGACCGAAACATTTTCTGCCGATATCGGTATTCGCGATGGTCGAATCGTCGCAATTGCCGAGCAGTTACAAGGGGGCGACCGCCGCATCGATGCATCGGGGAAATACGTTTTACCCGGCGGTATCGAAGCGCACTGCCATATCGAACAGGAGTCTTCCGGCGGCATCATGACTGCCGACGACTACTACTCGGGCAGCGTGTCTGCTGCACACGGGGGGAACACGTGCTTCGTGCCGTTTGCGGCGCAACATCGCGGCCAGAAACTTGGCGATGTGCTGAAGACCTATCATGGACGTGCCGCGCCGAAGTCCGTGATTGATTACTCGTTCCATCTGATTGTGTCCGATCCGACTGACGAGGTTCTGCACGATGAACTGCCCCGCGCCATCGAAGAGGGCGTGACGTCGTTCAAGATCTATATGACCTACGATCGCCTGATTGTTGACGACAGCCAGATGCTGGACATCTTCTCGGTTGCGAAAGAAAACGGCGCGCTGACGATGATCCACGCAGAGAACAACGCGATGATCAAATGGATGAGCAATCGTCTGGTCGATCGAGGCAACGAGGCACCGAAATATCACGCGCTCAGCCATCCTCGGGTCGCCGAGGCGGAGGCGATCAATCGGGCGATCATGCTGGCAGGTTTCGTCGACACGCCGATCCTGATCGTTCATGTCTCTACCGAGGCAGGCGCAAGAATTATCGCCAAGGCAAAGTATGCCGGTCACAAGGTTTTCGGTGAGACCTGCCCGCAGTACATGTTTTTGCACGCAGACCAGATGGACTTGCCTGATATGGAGGGTGCGGCGCTGTGTTGCAGCCCGCCGCTAAGGGATCGGGCGTCGCGTGACGAGATATGGCGGTGCATTCAGAACGGCACGTTCCAGGTGTATTCCTCGGATCATGCGCCCTATCGCATGGACG